>NZ_BMQE01000004.1:0-295270 GCF_014647955.1 Planomonospora antibiotica
TCTGGCTGATCCGTCTGGAATTCGGACCGCCCCGTTTCCGGGGCAACCCCTCAAACTTACCCGAACATTCCGTTCGTGTCCACTCGCGTGGTCGCGACCGATCTGCCCGGGGTTGGGAGAGGGGGTGCAGAGGCTCGCCCTGCAAGAAGAAACCTTAGCAGGGCACAGGAGCAACATGACCAACTTGCCAACCATCCCCGTGGCTCGCGCGTCCCAAACCTGTCGGCGCGGACAACCGGACCGCAAGTCATCCGCAATCGCGCTCGGATACGAAGTAGGCACGAGGGTCAGGACTCTGACTCCGTCACGGAGGTGACCTTGATGACCCGATCGGAGTTCGACGACATTCGCGCGCACATCGCCGCAGAAGCCGATCACCGCGACGACCTTCTCCTGCTCGCCCGGTCCCTGCTGGACGATCTGGAGACCGCACGGATGCGTGAGGCCACCCTCCGCTCCTACTACCTGCGCCTCCTCACCGCCGCCCGAGCGACGGCCGCCGCGGATGCCGCAGGTCATCCGGCGCCGCTCACCTTCCTCACCGCCGAACTCGGCGAGCGCGGCCAACTGCCGGCCGGCGAGGAGGTGAACCGGATCCTGGCCGACGCCCGCACCGCGGCCGCCTTGGTCGCCTCCCTGGAAGGGCTCCCGGCGCGGGAACAGGCTCCGCCGAGGACGACCGGGAAGGGAGCACGTGCCCGGAGGTGTGCCGGCACCAGCCGTACTCTCCCACGATGACCCGTTCCGCGTCGTTGACCTGGCCTTGAACCAAGATCTGTAAGACTTCAGGCATGTGGCAGCAGGGAATGAATTGGGCTGCGACGACCCTCGTGGGCGTCTTCGGCGTTCTCTGGGTCGGTGTCGTGGTCTTCGCAGCAACCGATGTGTCGATATGGGCCCGGATCGGACAGACCGCCTTCGGTTCCGTCCTCACCGGGTGGGCCCTGTACAAGGCCGTCCTCTTGCTCCGTCACACCGAGCCGAAGTTCGCGCCCCGCCACCGGCGGGTCAGAGGCTGAGGGCGCCGGGCGTCAGGAGCCCGTCCGGAAAGCACGCAGCGCGTCGGCGACCTGCTGGACCGGCACGCCGAGGTCGAAACGACTCAGGAGGAAGACCCCGTCCCGGGTCTCGATCTCCAGCAGCTCCGTCCGGGACGTGAGACGGGTCCGTGTGTCGACCCGGATGCGTTCGACCTCGCTCCACGGCACCCGTTCCGAGCCGGCGAAGCCCTTCGTCACCACGACGCCCTCCCCGTCCGCGCTGAGCCGTACCGGGGCCAGGAGGTCGCGCAGCGCCAGCGCGGCGAGCATGACGGTCCCAGCGCCGGCCAGGAGCATCCCGCGCGCGTCACCCTGACTCAGCACGGTGACCACCGCGAGGGCGAGCGCCCCCGCCGCCTTCAGGATGAGGATCTCGCGGCGCACGCGCCAGCGCAGCACAGAGGATCGGGACATGTCGGCCACCCTGGCACGCTACTTGCCCCGCGCGGCCATCCGGCTCCGGCTCCGGGAGTGCGGTCGAGCGCCTGGAAACGACGAAGGCCCGGATCTCTGTGAGATCCGGGCCTTCCCTTGGTAGCGGGGACAGGATTTGAACCTGCGACCTCTGGGTTATGAGCCCAGCGAGCTACCGAACTGCTCCACCCCGCGTCGGTGTGTGTCTGAAGACTACCCGGCTCTGCGATGAAGGGCAAATCGACCCCGATGCAGGTCCGATGCAGGTCAGACGCAGAAGGCCCGGATCTCTGTGAGATCCGGGCCTTCCCTTGGTAGCGGGGACAGGATTTGAACCTGCGACCTCTGGGTTATGAGCCCAGCGAGCTACCGAACTGCTCCACCCCGCGTCGGTGTGTGTCTGAAGACTACCCGGCTTCGGCGGTGGAGGCGAATCGAACGGCGCCGTGTCCCTACGAGGTGGGTGACGGCGAGGGTGCGGGTGTCCCCGAGGACGTCGGCGACGGGGTCGCCGCGGGTGTGGCCGAAGGACTCGGGCTCGCCGTCGGGGACGGGCTCGCGGCGGGGTTCGCCACGCCCTTCAGCTTCTCCAGGGCCTCCTGCAGGTTCTTCTGGGCCTCGCCGTACGCCTGCCAGTCCGGCGGGTTCTTCGCCAGGGCACCCTGCGCCGCGGTGTAGGCGGCCTGCGCGTCGGCGATCGCCTTGGCGAGCTCCGCCTCGGACAGGGCGGGCTGCTCGGGCTTGTCCTCGGCGGGGGTCTCCGGCTTGTCCTCGGCCGGGGTCTGCGGAGTGCCCTCCCCGAAGACCTGCTTCAGCGCGTCCTCGAGTGTGCCGGCGAAGCCGAACTTGTTCCCGTAGCCCACCAGCACCCGGCGGAGGATCGGGTACGGCTCCTGCCCCGGACCCGGCGCGGTCTCCACGTAGACCGGCTCGATGTAGACCAGCCCGTCGGCGAACGGCAGGGTCAGCAGGTTGCCGTAGCGGACCTTCGCCCCGCCGATGTTGAGCAGGTTGAGCTCTCCGGAGAACTTGTTCCGGAAGTTGTTCTGCACCTGGCCCGGGCCGGGGATCGTGGTGTTGGACGGCATGCGCAGGATGCGCAGTTTTCCGTAGCTCTGCCCCGGCGTGGCGTCCACCGCCATGAACGCGGCGAGGTTGGGGCCCTGACGCGGCACGAACGTCGTGGTCAGCGAGAACGACGGGGCGGCCGCCCCCGGCATCTTGACCGACAGGTAGTACGGCGGCTGCTTGACGTTGCGCTCACCCGACGACGGGTCGTCGGGGACGTTCCAGAAGTCCTGGCCGCCGTAGAAGGCGTTCGGATCGGTGATGTGGTAGCGGGACAGCACGTCGCGCTGGACCTTGAACAGCGCCTCGGGGTAGCGGACGTGCTGCAGGAGCTGCTGCGACATCTCGTTCTTCGGCTTGAGGACGCCGGGGAACGCCTTGCGCCAGGTCTGCAGGATCGGGTCCTTGTCGTCCCAGGCGTAGATCTGGACGGTGCCGTCGTAGGCGTCGACGACGGCCTTGGCCGAGTTGCGCATGTAGTTGATCCTGTCGCGCGGCTGCTGCACGGCCAGGCGCGGGTCGGTCGCCGTGTCCCGCGTCATCTCCTCCAGGCTCTTGCTCGTGGAGTAGGGGTAGGCGTTGGAGGTGGTGTAGGCGTCGATGATCCACACCACCCGGCCGTCGACGACGGCGGGATAGGCGTTGTTGTCCAGGCTGAGGAACGGCGCGACCTTGGCGACGCGCTGGGCCGGGTCACGCTCGTACAGGATCTTGGACTTCGCGTTGACGTCGCCCGAGAGCAGCAGGTTGATCTCGCTGTACTTGGCCGCGTAGAGCATCCGGTTGAAGAACGAGCCGACGGGCACGCCGCCCTTGCCGGTGTAGGTGGTGTTCTGCTGGCCGGTGTTGCCGCTGCCGGGGTAGTCGAGCTCCTGGTTGCGGTCTCCGCCGACGATGACGTACGCCGGGGCGGTCGGGGACTCGCCGTAGTAGATCCTCGACTCCTTCAGGCCCGTCCGCTCCGCCAGGGGGCCGGTGACCGGCATGTCCTTGGCGGTGAAGTTGGGCAGGCCCTCACTGTCGACCTCGTTGCCGGGCGCGGCCACGAAGCCGTAGCCGTGGGTGTAGACCAGGTGCCGGTTGATCCAGTTGTTCTGCTCCGGCGGCGGGCCGGTCAGCTCGCGCACCGCCACCACCGTGTCGCGCATGTTGCCCGACGCGTCCGGGTAGCGGTCGACGTCCAGCGGATCGTGGAAGTCGTAGAAGCCGCGGATCCGCTGCTTCTGCGCGTAGGTCTCGGCGACCAGGTTCGGGTCGAGCAGCCGCACACCGGAGATCGAGGTGTCGGCGGTGACGTTGGCCTTGCTCGCGTCGCCCTGCGCCGCGTAGTCGGTGACCTCGGCGTCGCTGACGCCGTACGCCTTCCGGGTGGCCTCGATGTTGCGCTTGATGTAGACCTGCTCGCGCGCCTGCTCGTTCGGCTTGACCTGGAACTGCTGGACCAGGGCCGGGTAGACCCCGCCGATCAGGATGGCCGAGAGCACCAGGAGGCCGAAGGCGACGCCGGGCAGCATGCCGCCGGGCCGTACGATCCCGGCGAAGAACAGCGCGGCGCAGATCAGCGCGATGATCGCCAAGATGGTCTTGGCGGGCAGCACGGCGGTGACGTCGGTGTAGGAGGCGCCGTGCACGAAGCCCCGGTCGGAGAAGACCAGGTCGTAGCGGTCGACCCAGTAGGCGACCGCCTTCAGCAGCACGAACACGCCGAGCAGCACCGACAGGTGCACCCGGGCCGCGCGGGAGGCGTGCACGCCGGGCGACTGGAGCCGGAACCCGCCGTACAGGTAGTGCACGATCGTGGCCGTCACTCCCGAGAGCACCACCGCGGTGAACAGGAAGTTCAGCACCAGCCGGATGAACGGGAGGGTGAAGGTGAAGAACGAGATGTCCATGCCGAACAGCGCGTCGTTCTCGTTGAACGGCGTGGCGTTGACGAACTCCAGCCAGGTCTTCCACTGGCCGGCGAAGGACGAGCCGGTGAACAGCGCGAGCACCGCGGCGCCGACGATGAAGATCATCTTTCGGTGCGGGTCGAGGGCCATCCGGTAGCGGTCGGCGCCGCTGGCGCCGCCGAACATGCCGGGGCCGAACATGGGCCGCATCCGGTAGGCGAGCAGCATGTTGCCGCCCACGATGCCGACCATCAGCAGCGCGCCCACGATGAAGAGCACGATCTGCGTGACGACCACGCCGGAGAACACCGCCGTGTAGTCCACCGAGTCGTACCAGAGGTAGTCGGTGAAGATGCCGGCGAAGAGGAAGAAGAACGCCACGAGCGCGACGAGCGCGATCGCGACAGGAAGCATCAGTCGTGGCCGGCGGGGCAAGCGCATCGCCCTACCGGCTCCGGGGGTCCGGAAGCTCAAGGCCAACCCCTTGTCGTAAGAGCACGGTCCGTGTCTGGCAACCTACACCGGCGGGGGTTTCGTCGCGTTCAACCGTTCGGCACGGTGCGGACACGACCTCCGCGGGTCTCGGCTCAGTACGACCAACGCGCGAGAATCGCGATCAGTGCCCCACCGGCCGCATTCGTTGCACCCGTCCCGGCGGGCCCGGTCTCCGGCGTCCCCGGCCCGTGGCTCCCGGCTCTCAGCCCGCCGAGCAGGCGGGCACGGTGCCCGAGCCGGTGCGCACCGCGTCGAGCGCCTGGACGGCCTCGTGGAGCGTCTTGACCTTGACCAGCCTGAGGCCGTCGGGAACCGCGGCGAGCGCCTCCGCGCAGTTGTCGGCCGGGGTGAGGAAGACCGTCGCCCCGGCCTCCCTGGCGCCCACCATCTTCTGCTGGATGCCGCCGATCGGGCCGACCTCGCCCTCGGGGTTGATCGTCCCGGTGCCGGCCACGGCCTTCCCTCCGGTCATCGCGCCGGGAGTGAGCTTGTCCACGATGCCGAGGGAGAACATCATCCCCGCGCTCGGCCCGCCGACGTCGCCGACGTTGATGTTGACCTCGAACGGGAACCTGTAGCCGACCGCCATGGAGATGCCCACGATGGGCGTGCCGTCCGCGGACGCGACGGTGGGCACGGTGACGGTCGTGTCCCGGCCGCCGCGTCTGACGACGAAGGTCACCTGCTCCCCGGCCTTGTGCTTGCGGACGGCCTCCGAGACGGTCTCGCGGTCCTTGGCGGCCACGCCGTCCACGGAGACGATCTCGTCGCCCTGGTCGAACCTGCCGTGGGCGGGGAGGCCCTTCTGCGTGGCGGCGACCGTCACGAACGACGCGTAGGGGATCTTCAGCTCCGTGAGCGCCGCGGCGGTCGCGTCGTCCTGGGAGTTGGTCATCTCCTGGGTGTTCTGCTCCTCGACCTCCTCCGCGGTGGTCGCCGGAGGGAAGATCGTCTCCTCCGGGACGACCGCGATGGTCGGGTCGACCCAGCCCCGCAACGCCGTGAACAGGTCGATCCTGCTGCCGGGCCCACCCTGGTAGGCGACCGTGACGAGGCTGAGCTTGCCGTCGGTCGGGTAGGTGGGACGCCCCTCGATGCTGATCACCGGAGTGCCCTTGACGTCACCGATGGTGTTCTCCGTCGGCCCGGGACTCAGCACGACGTACGGCACCGGCAGCAGGGTGCCGACGATGCCCAGCACGAGTGTGAGGAAGCCGGCCACCATGAGGGTCAGCGCACGTCGGGACATGGGGGAAAGCCTATGCGGTCGCGGAGGCCGGGCGAGATCGGTGGTACGGCGTTCGCGTTCTTCGGTCGCGGGCTCCCGACCGCGGGCCCGGGGGCGCGGATGCCGGGTGCCGCACGCTCACTCGCAGGCTCCGACCCACTCGGTCGTGCCGTCGGCGAAGAGCTGGTTCTTCCAGATCGGGACCTCGGCCTTGAGGTCGTCGATGAGACGGCGGGAGGCGGCGAACGCCTCCTGCCGGTGCGGGCAGGCGACGGCCACGATGACCGCGATGTCCCCGAGCTTCAGATCACCGACCCGGTGGACCGCGGCCAGCGCGGTGACCGGGAAGTCCGCGGCGACCTTCTCGGCCACCCGGTGCAGCTGCTCCTCGGCGCTCGGATGGGCCGAGTAGGACAGCCGGGCGACCGGCTTGCCGTGGTCATGGTCGCGCACCGTCCCGACGAAGAGCGCGGTCCCGCCCGCGGCGTGGTCGCCCACCGCCGCGAACACCTCGTCCAGGGAGAGGGCGCTGTCGCGAATTGCCAGCAGCCGGATGACGTCCACGCCGGAAAGACTACCTCTCCGGCGTGGAGCACCTGCTGACCGGTTGCGGAGAGCGGATTCGGTGCGGGATACCGTCGTCCACCGTCCGGCCGCCGCCCGATCCCGCCCCTCCGGCCCGCCCTGGGCGGCCGGGTGCCGCCCCGAGCCGCCCTGAGCCACCGCGGCCCTGAGCCACCGCGGCCCTGAGCCACCGCGGCCCTGAGCCACCGCGGCCCTGAGCCACCGCGGCCCTGAGCCGCCGGGTGCCGCGCCGCCGGGTGCCGCGCCGCTAGGTGCGGCGCTTCTTGCGGGCGACGCGGACGATCGCGGCGGTGCCGAGGACCGCGACGGTCGCGCCGGCCGCGGTGAGCGTGGCCTCCTTGCCGGACAGGCGGCGGCCGACGACCGCGTGCCTGCCCCCGCGGAGCTCCAGCAGCTGCGCGAACGCGGCCTCGTTGGTCCACTGGGGCTTCCAGCCCGCCTCGCGGAGCGCCGCGCAGTCGACCACCCAGGGGTAGACGACGTGGTGCAGGTCGGTGGCGGGCGCCGGGGTGATGCCCAGCCGGTGCAGGCGCTGGGCGGTGCCGAAGGTCAGCCCGGCGGGCAGCTCCAGCCGGCGCAGCCCGGAGATCTCCTCCACCTGCTCCTGCTCCAGCCAGCCCTCCCCTCCCACGGCGACCACGCCGGAGACCATGCCGAGGGCGGCCAGTTCCAGCGCGGAGACCAGGTCGTCGACGTGGCAGAACTGCCAGCGGGGGCTGCAGCCCTTCACGGTGAGCAGCCGGGGCGCCTCGAAGTGCCGGGTGACCACGCTGTCGATGCCCGGGCCGACCAGCGCGGCGGGGCGGAGCACGGTCACCTCCAGCCCCGGATGGCTGCGGAGCGAACGCCTGGCCAGCGCCTCGATCTCCAGGTGGTCGCCGACCACGCCGGTGTCGGACTCGGCCGCCACGGGCGAGTCCTCCGGCAGGGGGACCGGGTTGTCGGGCGCCGCGCCGTACACCATGGCGCTGGTGACCAGCACGACGCGGCGCACCCGGGCCGCGGCGCTGGCGGTCAGCACCGTCTGCGCCGCGCGCAGGTTGTGGGCGCGCCGCTCGCCGGGGTCGGAGTCGAGCCCGTAGTCGGCCGTCAGATGGACGAGCACGTCGATGTCGGAGATCCGGTTCGCCAAGAGCGGATCTCGGACGTCGATCACCCTCCACGTGACGTCGGGCACGTCGCCGCGTTGCTCGTCGATGGCCACCACTCTGCGGAAATCCGCAGACGAGGCGACCTTCGCGAGGAACGCGCGACCGACGCCCGAGGCCGCGCCGGTGACGGCGACGACCGGGGGCCGGAGGCGTTTCGAGGTAGGCACCAGGTCCTCACTTTGCACTGATCCGCCGTGCGACGGATAACGTGGCGGATGTGGACTCCTCCATCCTGCACGAGGTAGAGCCGTGACTGACTTCCCAGGTCGGGAAAACGACCCCGACGAGAACCCGTTCGCCATGTTCGGCAACCCGGAGCAGATCGCCGCGGCGATGCGGCAGTTCGCCGACATGCTGTCCGCCCCGCAGGGTTCCGGCCCCGTCAACTGGGACATGGCCAAGAACATCGCCCGGCACGCGGTGGTCGCCGAGGGCGATCCGAGCGTGATGGAGGGCGAGCGCCGTCAGATCGCCGACGCACTGAACCTCGCCGACCTCTGGCTGAACGAGGTCACCGCGCTGCCCAGCGGTGTGGGCTCGCCCCAGGCGTGGAGCAGGTCGGAGTGGATCGAGAAGACCGTCCCCGTCTGGCGGCAGCTCTGCGACCCGATCGCCGAGCGCATGGTCGAGACCATGGGCGGCACGCTCGGCGCCGCCGGTCTGCCCGCCGAGGCCCAGGCCATGGCGGGACCGCTGATGGGCATGATGAAGCAGATGGGCGGGATGATGGTCGGCCAGCAGATCGGCCAGGCCCTCGGCTCGCTCGCCCGCGAGGTGGTCGGCTCCACCGACATCGGGCTGCCGCTCTCCGGGGACGCCGCCCTGCTCCCGGGCGGGATCGCCGCGTTCAGCCAGGGGCTGGAGACCCCCGCCGAGGAGATCCGCCTCTACCTGGCCCTGCGCGAGGCGGCCCACCACCGGCTCTTCCAGCACGTGCCGTGGTTGCGCGGGCACCTGCTCGGCGCCGTGGAGGAGTACGCCAGGGGCATCACGGTGGACGTGTCCGCCCTGGAGGAGCAGCTCCGCGGCCTCGACCTCAACAGCCCCGAGCAGCTGCAGCAGGCCCTCAGCGGCGGCAACCTGCTCAAGCCCGAGGAGACCGAGCGGCAGAAGGCCGCCCTCTCGCGTCTGGAGACGACGCTCGCCCTGGTCGAGGGCTGGGTCGGCACCGTGGTGGAGGCCGCCGCCGCCGGCAAGCTGCCGTCCGCCGCGGCCCTGGGCGAGACGGTACGGCGCCGCCGCGCGACCGGCGGCCCCGCCGAGCAGACCTTCGCCACCCTCGTCGGGCTGGAGCTGCGGCCGCGCCGCCTGCGCGACGCGGCCGTCCTGTGGAGGGCCCTGGAGACGGGCCGCGGCGTGGACGGCAGGGACGCGGTGTGGAACCACCCCGACCTGATGCCCACCGCCGCCGACCTCGACGACCCGGAGCGCTTCGTGCGAGGCGAGCCCGACTTCGACCTGTCGGATCTGGAGGCCTCGCTGCGTGACTCCGGGGACGACGAGGACGACACCGGCGGTGCGAGGGACGACGGCGCGTGAGCCTTCCCGATCGGGGCGGTCCGCCCGGTTCCGGTGACCTCCTTCCCCCCGGTGGCGGTTCTCCCCCAGGTGCCCTCCACGCCGACGCGCGGGCCGTACTGGGTGCGTGGCGCGCGCCGACCGGCGCCGAGGAGGCGCTGCGCGAGGAGTTCCTGGAGCACCTGCACGCCCACGGTGACGGGATGTACCGCGAGTGCGTGCCCGGCCACCTGACGGCCACCACCGCGGTGCTCTCCCACGACGGCGAGCGGGTGCTGCTGACGCTGCACGGCAAGGCCGGGCTGTGGCTGCCGATGGGCGGCCACTGCGAGCCCGGCGACCTGTCGCTGGAGGACGTGGCGCTGCGGGAGGCGACCGAGGAGTCCGGCATCCCCGGGCTGCGGCTGCTGCCCGGGCCGCTGGCCCTGGACAGGCACCGCGTCTGGTGCCATCCGCCGTTCAGCCACCACCTCGACGTCGAGTACGGCGCGGTGGCGCCCGCCGGGGCCGAAGCGGTGATCAGCGAGGAGTCCCTGGACCTGCGCTGGTTCCCGGTGGACGGGATCCCGGACCCCAGCGACGAGGCCACCCGCCGCCTGGCCCGCCGGGCCAGGGAGATGCTGCTCTCCGGCTGATCGGACCGTTTTACATACGTTTCACGTGCCCTCGGATAGCGTCGTCCCCGCAGGGGGGCGATCGATGGATCAGAGCAACGTGGATGTGGAAACCGCGTCCGGAGGGGACGCCGGCGGCGTGGTCGTGGTCCCCGCCCGGCGCCGGTGGCGTGTCTCCCGGACCTTCGCCTGGGTCGTGGTCGCGCCGTTCGCCCTGTGGGCGGTCGCCAGGGTGGCCGGGCTGGAGCGGGGGTCGCTGCCCACCCAGTTCATGACCGGCACGCCGTACGTGGCGGCGGGTTCGCTGGTGCCGCTGCTCGTCGGCGCGCTGGCCCGCAGCCGGACGGCCACGGCCGTCGCGCTGGCCGCCGCGGTCGCGCTCGGTTCCAGCGTGATCCCCAGGGCCGTGGGTTCCCCGGCGGGGGCCGGGGCCGGGGCGCCGCTGCGGGTGCTGACCGCCAACCTGCTGTTCGGCCGCGCCGATGCGGCCGCCGTCATGGACCTGGTCAGGCGGTTGCGGCCGGACGTGCTGAGCACCCAGGAGCTCACTCCGGAGATGGTGGAGAGGCTGGACGCGGCGGGCATCGCCGAACTGCTTCCGCACCGCGTGCTGCAGGCGGACTCGGGCGCGACGGGCAGCGGCCTGTACTCCAGGCATCCGCTGACCCCCCGCACCGGGCTGTTCCGAGTGATCGGCCACAACATGCCCGCGGCCCTGGTCGCACCGCCCGGCGCCGCCCCGGTGGAGGTCGTCGACGTGCACACGTACGCGCCGATCGGTGAGCTGGTGGACGGGTGGGCGGCGGGCATCGAGGCCCTTCCGCCGCCTGCTCCCGGCACGGTCCGCATCCTCGCGGGCGACTTCAACGCCAGTCTCGACCACGCGGTGATGCGGCGGCTCCTGGACCGGGGATACGTCGACGCGGCCGACCTGGTCGGGCAGGGACTCGTCGCCACCTGGCCCTCCGGCCGGCGGATCCCGCCGATCATCACCATCGACCACGTCCTGGTCGACCGCCGGGTCAGGGTGAACGAGGTGGGGGTCCACACCCTGCCCGGCACCGACCACCGCGCCGTCTTCGCCGATCTCCGGCTGCCCGCGCGGCTTCCGTAGGCGACCGCCGTCCCCGGCCTTTCCGGAGGTCTCCACGGCTCCGGAGCGGCGCTGCAAGGTCTCGGGCGTCGTGCCCGCACGGCGTCGGCGCAAGGCCGCCGGGCGTCACGCCGACAGCAGCGCCCGGGTGTTGTCCCAGCCTTCCAGGCCGGGGTCGAGCCGGCCGACGTCGCCGGGGGTCCGCAGACGGTGCCAGCCGGGGCCGGTGGCGATCATCCGGCTGCCCGGGGCGCGGGCGCGCAGTGCCCCGACCGGGTCGGGGTCGTCGAACCCGGTGCCGGCCCACTCGGGATAGGGCAGGTGGGCCGCGAGCGCCACGGCGCCACCGCCCTGCGCGGGGCAGACGGCGATCCGGGCCCGGCCCAGCGCGCGGAAGAGCTTGCCGATCAGGAGCGGGGGCAGGTCCGGGGCGTCCGCGCTGACCAGGACCGCCTGCCCGCCGTACGGCAGGGCGGCGAAGGCCGCCGCCACCAGGGCGGCGCCGGACAGCCCGGGGGCGATCTCCACGACCGGGGTCCCCGGCCAGACGATCTCCTCCATCCCCGGCACGCTCGTGACCAGGACGGGCGTCACGAAGTCGAGCCCGGCGGCCATCTCGTAGGTGTCCTCGGCGACCGCCGTCAGGAACGCGCCGGGGTCGACGCCCGGAGGCGCGGCGGCGGCCGTCGTCTCGGTGACGAGGACCGCCACCAGCCGCTCCGTGCCCCGCTGCCCGCCGGCCGGGCTCTCGGCCGTCACCACTCCTCCGCGGCGCCGTTGGCCGCCATGGAGAATCCTTCGAGGAAGCCCCGCGCCCGCTCGGCCTTGGGATAGCGTTCCACCAGGGTCCAGAACCGGGGACCGTGGTTCGGCACGAGCAGGTGCACGAGCTCGTGCATGATCACGTAGTCGACCACCCAGGCGGGCATGCCCCGCAACCGCGTGGAGATCCTGATGGTGCCGTGGTCGGGGGTGCACGAGCCCCAGCGGTGCCGCTGGTTCTCCACCCATCGCACGCTCGACGGCAGTGCGGCGCCTTCGAGGTGGCGGGCGGACAGCTCGGCGGCCCGCTCCATCAGATCGTCGTCCGAGGGGCGTCTTCGCTGCTCCTTGGCGGCGAGCCGGTCGAGCATCCGGCGCACCCACTGCTCCTCATCGGTCCTGCTCAGGCCGTCTGGGAGCAGCACGATCGTTTTCTCGCCGTCGCGGTACGCAGAAACGGTCCGCCGACGACGAGAACTTCGACGGACCTCGACTGTCTCGGGGGGCACCTATGCACGGTAGCCGAGAATGGTTAATTACCACCAGAGGGCAGGGGGCGTTCCTGCTGGTCAATCACCGTTCGTAGATTGTTCAGCGAGACCGTGCGGTTATGACCGTGACTTATCGAATTAACGTGGATATCGCCTGTCTCAGGAGTTCCCGAATCGCGGGGCCCGGCGTTCTCGCTGGGCGGCCAGTCCTTCCAGCAGGTCTCCCGTGGCCATCGTCACCGGCTGGGCCAGGGACTCCCAGCGCAGCGCGGCGTCGAGGTCGGCATGGCCGCCGCCCGCGAGGGCGACCTTGGTGAGCCGGGTGGCGACGGGGGCGTTGGCCGCCGTCGCCGACGCGATCCCCAGCACCTCCGCCAGGAGGGACTCACGGGGGAACGCCCTGGTGACGAGTCCCGTGGCGGCCGCCTCCGCGCCGAGCACGGTCCGTCCGGTCAGCAGCATCTCCCTGGCCACGCCGACGCCCGCGGCCCTGGGCAGCAGGTAGGTCGCGGCCATGCCGGGGTGCAGGCCCAGCGAGGTGAAGGGGACGAGCAGCTTGGCGTCCTCGGCCGCGTAGACCAGGTCGCAGGCGAGGGCGAAGCAGAGACCCGCTCCGACGGCGGCGCCGTTGATCGCGGCGATGGTCGGCACCTCCAGCTCCGCGATCGACAGCCACGTCCGGTAGAACCCCAGCATCCGGTCGCGCAGGGCGGGCACGTCCTCCGCTCCCCTGTCCGCCAGCCAGGACAGGTCCCCTCCCGAGCAGAACGCGCTCCCCGCCCCGGTGACGACGACGCACCGCACGTCCCCGTCCCGTTTCAGGTCGCCGACGGCCCGCCGCCACTGCTCGGTCATCCCGTCGGTCATCGAGTTGCGCCGATCGGGACGGTTCAGGGTGAGCACCACGACGCCGTCGTCCCGCCGATCGACCAAGAGCTCGTTCATGCGGGGATCGTAGTGGACGCCGATCCCCGCACCGGCGTCCACAGCCTGACAGTCCCATCCGGGGTTTTCCACAGGACCCGGGAAGCTCCGCCGAGCCCCTCCCCGCGCCTGACACGCTGGACGCCTCCTCCACAGAAAGGCCGACGGATGAGACCGCGTCTGAAGCCCGCGCTCCGCCGGGTCCCACGTGACGAGCGCACCCTGCAGTTCGGCGCGCACCCCGGTCACGCGGTCGTGCTGACCGACCTCGAACCCCAGGTGCGGCGCTGGGTCGAGAGCCTCGACGGTGTGCGCGACCTCGCGGGCGTGCTGTCGGCCGCGGCCGACGCCGGGATCGGGGAGGATCGCGGGCGGGTCCTGCTCGACCTTCTGGTCGCACGCGGGCTGGTGGAGGACGCGGGGGCGGCTTCGTGCGCGCCGCGCGCGCTCACGCTGGCCGAGCGCGACCGGCTCCAGCCCGACCTGGACGTGCTCTCCCTGGCCCCCGGCACGACCGACGGCGGCCTCTCCGTCCTGGAGCGCAGGCGCGCGGCTCAGGTGCGGGTGTACGGGGCGGGCCGGGTGGGCGCGCAGATCGTCTCCGTGCTCGCCGCCTCCGGGGTCGGGCGGCTCTGCGTGATCGATCCCGGTACGGCCAGGCCCCGAGACGTCGTCCCCGGCGGTCTCACCCCGGCTGAGGTGGGGATGAGCCGCCAGGAGGGCGCGGTGGCCGTGGCCGGGCGCGTCTCACCCGCTCTCACCGCGTGGACCGGTAAGGAGGCGGCCCACCTCTCCGACGGTTCCCGCCGTCCTGATCTGGTGGTGCTCGCACCGGTGGAGCCTCTGGACGGCCTGCTCGTGCGGGATCTGATCGACTGGGGCGTCCCGCACCTGCTGGCCACCGCCTTCGAGGGCACAGGGTCGGTGGGCCCGCTGGTCATGCCGGGAAGGAGCGCGTGTCTGAACTGCCTCGACCTCGCCCGGCGCGACCGTGATCCGGGATGGCCGGTCGTCAGCGCCCGGCTGGGCGGCTACCCGGCGGGTGAGACCGCCTGCGGGACCGCGATATCGACGCTGGTCGCGGCTACCGCGGCCGGCCACGCGCTCGCCTTCCTCGACGGGGGCGAACCGCCTGTGACCAACAGCACATTAGATATATCGCCTGATTGGAGATGGAAACAGCGATCCTGGAACGTTCACCCTCTATGTCGTTGCTTCCGAAACCAGTTCGGTTCGCCGACAATGGTCGCGTCGGCTACCTGCCGGTGACAGACACCACCGCGAAGGGAGGGAGCGGCGTACCGCGCTCCACGGGGGGCACGCCGCAAACCAAGGTGAGTGACCTTCCGCGCCGCGCCGTCACGCGCTCCGCCAAGCTGGCGGCTCTTCCCATCGGTTTCGCCGGACGAACCGCCCTCGGCCTGGGCAAACGTATCGGGGGCAAGTCAGCCGAGATCGTCGCCCAGGAGATCCAGGAGCGGACGGCCGAGCAGATCTTCAAGGTCCTCGGCGAGCTCAAGGGCGGGGCGATGAAGCTCGGGCAGGCGCTGTCCATCTTCGAGGCCGCGCTGCCTCCGGAGGTCGTCGGCCCCTACCGCGCGACCTTGACCAAGCTGCAGGACGCGGCCCCGCCGCTTCCCGCCGCGACCGTGCACAAGGTCCTCACCGAGCAGTTGGGGGACGACTGGCGGGATAACTTCCAGTCGTTCGAGGACCTGCCCACCGCGGCCGCCTCGATCGGGCAGGTGCACAAGGCCGTCTGGCATGACGGCCGCACGGTCGCCGTCAAGATCCAGTATCCAGGGGCCGGAAAGGCGCTGCTCTCCGACTTCACCCAGCTCGCCCGGCTCGGCAAGCTCTTCGGGGTGCTGCTGCCCGGTCTCGACATCAAGGCCGTGCTCTCCGAGCTGCGTGAGCGGATCGTCGAGGAGCTCGACTATCTGCGCGAGGCCGAGGCCCAGCACGCCTTCGCCCAGGAGTTCAAGGACGACCCCGATTTCCTGGTCCCGGACGTCATCGCCGCCAACGAGCAGATCCTGGTCTCGGAGTGGGTGGACGGCATCCCGCTGTCCCGGATCATCGCTGGCGGGACCAAGGAGGAGCGCGACCGCGCCGGGCTGCAGTTCGTCCGGTTCCTGTTCTGCTCCCCCGCCCGGGTGGGCATGCTCCACGCCGACCCGCACCCCGGCAACTTCCGGATCGCCGAGGACGGGCGGATGTGCGTGCTCGACTTCGGCGCGGTCAACCGGATGCCCAACGGCTACCCGCCGGTCTTCGGGACACTGACCCGCATCTTCAACCAGGGCGACATGGAGACCGTGATCCGGGGTCTGCGCGACGAGGGCTTCATCCTCCCGCACATCGAGGTGGACCCCGAGGCCCTGCGCGCGTTCCTCGCCCCCTACGTCGAGCCGACGGCGGTGGAGGAGTTCACCTTCAGCCGGGAGTGGCTGCAGCGGCAGGCCGCCACCGCCACCGACCTGCGTCCCGGCAACGTGGTGCGCCAGCTCAACCTGCCCGTCTCCTACGTCCTCATCCATCGGGTGCACGCGGCGGGAGTGGGCGTACTCTGCCAGCTCGGTGCCACGGCCCGCTTCCGCGACGAGGTCATCCGCTGGGTTCCCGGATTCACCGGGGAGGATCCCGACGCGGAGCCCACCGAGGACGCCATCGCGAGCTGAGCGCCCGGCTCCGGGGCCGGCCCGCCCCGGAGCCGGGTGGGCGCGGACGACCAGGTGAGCGAGGGCCGTCAGGTGAGCGCGGCGGTCAGCTGAGCGCGGCGGTCAGGTGAGCGAGGTGTCGCCCATGGATTCGAGCAGGACGCGCAGCAGCCCGGCGAGCTGATCGCGTTCGGCCGGTCCGAGCGCGGCCAGCAGGCGTTCCTCGTTGGCCACGTGCGGTCCGACCACCTCGTCGACGAGTTCCAGCCCCCGCCGGGTGAGCCGGATCCGCACCGACCGGCGGTCCGCGCCGTCCCTGACCCGCTCCACCAGGCCCTTGGCCTCCATCCGGTCGATCCGGTTGGTGATCGCACCCGAGGTCACCATCGCGGCCTTGAGCAGCGCCCCGGCCGTCAGCTCGTACGGCGCGCCGGAGCGGCGCAGCGTGGCCAGCACATCGAACTCGAACGGCTCCAGTCCATGCTCGGCGAAGGACTCTTTGAGCTCGCGCCCGAGCAGCGCGGACAGCCGCGAGATCCGGCCGATGACGCCCATCGGCCACACATCGATGTCGGGCCGCTCCTGCTTCCACTGCGCCATCAGCGCGTCCACCGCGTCGCTCACCGGCTCTCCTCTCAACCCGAACAATCTCAACGTTAACAGATTTGACGTTCACACATCTGTCGTGTTGTTATCTCAATGTTGAGATTATCAATGAGGAGTGATCGGTCGTGGCCGTCATCGCAGTCCCGCGCCTCGCGCGGACCCATACCATGAGCGACCTCGCACTCGCCGCGCTGGCACCGGTGAGCTGGGGGACCACCTATGTCGTCACCGCGACGCTGCTGCCCGCCGACCGGCCGCTGCTGGCCGCGACCCTGCGCGCCCTCCCGGCGGGGCTGGTGCTGCTGGCCGCGACCCGCCGCCTGCCCTCGGGCTCGTGGTGGTGGAGGTCCGCGGCACTCGGCACGCTCAACTTCGGTGCCTTCTTCCCTCTCCTCTTCTTCGCCGCCTACCGCCTGCCCGGCGGGGTCGCCGCCACGATCGGCTCGGTCCAGCCGCTGGTCGTCGCCCTGCTCTCGCTCGCGGTCCTGCGGATCCGCCCGGCCCGCGCCGTGCTCTGCGCGGCGCTGGCCGGCACCTTCGGCGTGGCCTTCATGGCCCTGACCGCCCAGGCCCGGCTGGACCCGCTCGGGGTCGCCGCCATGCTCACCGCCACCTCCCTGATGGGGGCCGCCATCGTCCTGGCCAAGAAGTGGGGGCAGCCCGAGGCGCCCCTCGTCATGACGGGCTGGCAGCTCACCTTCGGCGGGCTGGTGCTGGCTCCCCTCACCCTCGCCGTCGAGGGCGTCCCGGCCTCCGTGACCGGTGAGAACATCCTCGGCTTCGCCTACCTGGGCGTCATCGGCACCGCGGCGGCCTACGCCCTGTGGTTCCGCGGCATCGACCGCCTGCCGCCCACCTCGCTCTCCCTGCTCGGGCTCACCAACCCCATGGTCGCCGTCCTCGCCGGATTCGTGATCCTCGGCCAGACCCTCACCGGCTGGCAGGTCACCGGCTTCGCCGTCGCGCTCGGCGCGCTCATCGCAGGCCAGGCCCTGGGCCGGAGACAGGCCTGACCACGACCGCCCCCACCCGGCCCGACCGAGAACCGGCCCGGACGAGAACCGCCCCGGCGGAATCCGCCCTCCCGGCCGCATGCCGGGCCCTCACCGGAAGCACGAAGGGGCGGCCTCATCGGAGGCCGCCCCTTCTTCGCATCCGCCACTCTTCGCATCTGCTGCGGCGTGTCCCGCAGCGCTTCCCCTCGCGCCCGCTCCCCGGTGCCGGGGCTCCGTCGAGCCCCGGCCGCCCGCGGCGGTTGTCGACCCCGGACCGGCGGCCTTCGGCGGTCACCGGGCCGGGGGACGCGGCCGCCCCGGACGGGAGGGGGCAGACGCGGCGGAGAGGATCAGACCAGGGTCAGGAGCGCCTGGCGGAGACGCGCCGAGGCGCGTTCCGCATCGCGCCGGGCGCGCCGGAGCCGCTGGATCCCGGCCGCGCGGCGCTGCTCCTCCGCCTCCCGGTGGAGCGTCCGTATTCGGTCACGCACCAGTTCCTCATGCATAGATGGCAGGTCCAGGCCTCGGCTGGTGAAGTAGGTCATCGGAAGTGGTCCTCTCTGGGAACTCTCAGAACGTTCGGTTGATCATCGGGTCGGGCTGCGACCGGTCAGGCTGCGACCGGGGTCTTGCGGGGACGTCCGCGCGGACGCTTCCTCGGGACGACGGCCCCCCGCAGGACGAGCTCTCCGCCCCAGACGCCCCACGGCTCCTCGCGCTCGAGCGCGCGGGCCAGGCAGGCCTGCTGGATCGGGCAGCCCCCGCAGAGCGCCTTGGCGAACTCCACGTCCTCCGGGGACTCGGCGAACCAGAGGTCGGGGTCGGTACGACAGGGGATCTCGGCTTCGTCGATCAGGTCCATGATCGTCTTGGCCCCCATCTGCTTCACCTCTCTGTTGGGTGTCGGTCTCGTTGTTACCTCGTGGGTGGGGGTCAGGATGTACGGCAAAACAAGAAGGCCGCGGATCCTGTCTGCGGATCCGCGGCCTGGTGGCTCTCCCTCGTCAGGTCATATGACCTGAGGGTGCCTCCAGGGTTGCGGACCTCGCAGCCCACCGTTTCCGGTGTGCTCGGTCTGCTGTGCGTAGTCGCCGGCCTCTGCCGCCGGGGCAGCCGGAACGCCCGTCGCCGGAATGGCGAGCAGGGCGGCCTCGCGGCTGACCTGGACCTGGAAGATGACGGACTTGTCCCGTCGCATGGGAACGACCGCGGCATCCGCGAGGATGGCCTGGCCGCCGAAGACGGGCAGGGTGGTGCCGGGGCACACGGAAGTGAGCCCCAGCTGGGCCGACATCAGGTTGATCTTCACAGCGGACTCACCTCCATTCGTAGATCGCCGGACGGATCGTCCGGCTCGCTTGTCCAAGACCCTAAACCCGGTCGCCGGGAAGGGGCAACATATTTTCTACCTGCAGTTTCACGGCTCCAGCACGCGGATCATCGCCTCCTGCACCACGGACACCGCCAGTTCGCCGGAACGGGTGAACATCTGCCCCCTGGCCAGCCCCCGCGCCGCCCCCGACCAGGGCGACTCCTGGGCGTACAGCATCCAGTCGTCGACGCGGAAGGGCCGGTGGAACCACATGGCGTGGTCCAGCGAGGCCCCGGAGAGGTTGGAGGCCCCCCACGCCAGGCCGTGGGCCAGCAGCACGGTGTCGACCAGGGTGAAGTCCGAGGCGTAGGCGGCCAGGACCACGTGGAGCAGCGGGTCGTCGGGCAGGTCCGCGTCATAGCGGAACCACACGTTCGTCTCCGCCCCGCGCAGCCCGGGATCGCGGTGCGCCTCCCAGGTGAGCGGGGTCACGTAGCGGGAGTCCACCGGGCGCGGCCGGGTCAGCCACTCCCGCCACGGCGAGTCCTCCCCCACGACCTCGCGCATCCGCTCCTGGATCGTGGGAAGGTCCTCCGGCGCGGCCACCGGCGGTATCACCGCCGCCTGGTGCTCGACCCCGCTCTCGGCGACGTGGAAGGAGGCCGACATGGTGAAGATGGCCTTGCCGTGCTGGACGGCCACGACCCGGCGTGTGGTGAACGACCGCCCGTCGCGCACCCGCTCCACGTTGTAGACGATCGGGATCGCCGGGTCGCCGGGCCGGATGAAGTACGCGTGCAGCGAGTGGACGTGCCGGTCCGCCGGGACCGTACGGCCCGCGGCGACCAGCGCCTGGGCGGCCACCTGCCCGCCGAAGACGCGCTGGATGCGCTCCTCGGGGCTGCGTCCCCGGTAGATGTCGAGCTCGATCTGCTCCAGGTCGAGCAGGTCCAGCAGCTCCTTGAGAGCCTCGTTCACGCGTCCTCCGTCTGGTCTCCGGCCGCACGGCAGATGGCGAGCACCGCCTCGCCGTACCGCTCCAGTTTGACGCGCCCTATGCCCGTTATCGCCATCAGGTCCTGTTCGGAGGCCGGCGCCCGCTCCGCGATGGCCTGGAGCGTGACGTCGGTGAAGACCACGTACGACGGCACCTTGGCCTCCTTGGCGGCGGCCGCGCGCCACGCCTTGAGCCTCTCCAGCAGGCCCTCGTCGTAGTCGACCGGACAGGCGGCGCACCGGCCGAGCTTCTGCTCGGCGGCGGCGGCCAGCGTCTTGCCGCAGACGCGGCAGCTCACCGTCGCGGCCACCGTACGGCGCTCGCGGGGGGCGGGAGCCGCGGCCCGGACCCGCGCAGGGCGGCCGGTGAGGCGGTCGAGGAAGCGGGACGGCCGCCGGGGCCGTCCTCCGGGGGCGCGGGCCAGCGCCCACGACACCCCGAGGTGGACCCTGGCCCGGGTGACGCCCACGTAGAGGAGGCGTCGCTCCTCCTCGATCTGCTCCGGCGTCTTGGCGTGGACGATCGGCAGCATCCCCTCGGTGACCCCCACCAGGAAGACCGCGTCCCACTCCAGTCCCTTGGCCGCGTGCAGGGAGGCCAACGTCACACCCTCGACCTCCGGCGCGTGCTGCTCGGCGGCCCTCCGCTCCAGCTCGGCGACGAAACCCGGCAGACCGGCGCCCCGGGCGGCCAGGTCCTCCGCCAGTTCGGCCAGGGCCCGCAGCGACTCCCATTCCTCCCGGGCCTTCCCCCCGGCCGGAGGTTCGGGGGTCAGGCCGATGCCGGACAGGATGTGGTGCACGGCCGGGGCCAGGTCGTCGCCGGCCCCGGCGGAGCGGGCCGCGCCGCGCAGCAGCACGACCGCCTTGCGGACCTCGGGGCGCTCGAAGAACCGGTCGGCGCCGCGCACGAGGTAGGGGATGCCCGCCTCGGCGAAGGCCTGCTCGTAGGCCTGCGACTGGGCGTTGACCCGGAAGAGCACGGCCGTCTCGCGCAGCGGGACGCCGCGGTCGGCCAGGGCCCGCACCGCGCGCGCGACACCCGCGGCCTCGGCGGCCTCGTCTGCGTACTCGGTGAAGGCGGGCTCGGGCCCGTCGGGGCGCTGGGCGACCAGGGAGAGCCGGTGCGGGGAGCGCGCCACCTCCAGGACGCGGTTGGCGAGCGCGACCACCTGGGGCGTGGAGCGGTAGTCGCGGACCAGCTTGATCACGGCGGCGCCGGGGTGCTCGACCGGGAAGCCGGTCAGGTAGTGGGAGGTCGCACCGGTGAAGGAGTAGATCGTCTGGTTGGGGTCGCCGACCACGCACAGGTCGTCCCGGTCGCCCAGCCAGGTGTCGAGCAGCAGCTTCTGCAGCGGGTTGACGTCCTGGTACTCGTCGACGACGAAGTGGCGGTACTGCTGCCGCACCTGGGCGGCCACCTCGCCGTGCTCGGTGATCAGGGCGGCCGTGAGCTCCAGGATGGTCTCGAAGTCGAGCAGGTGCCGCTCGCGGCGGAGCGCCTCGTAGGCCTCGTAGACGCGGACCATCTCCTCGGCCGGAACCGGGGGCGTGCGGCCGATCTTCTTGACCGCCTCGGCGTAGTCCTCGGGGTAGATCTGGCCGGCCTTGGCCCACTCGATCTCGGCGGCGAGGTCGCGCGGCTCGGCCTGCGCGGCCTCCCGCCCCACGGAGCGGCACACGGTGCGCAGCAGCGGCAGCTTCGACTCGATCACCGCGGGCGGGTCCCCGCCGATGACGCGCGGCCAGAAGTAGGTGAGCTGGCGGAGCGCGGCCGCGTGGAAGGTGCGGGCCTGCACCCCCGGCACGCCGAGGGCGCGCAGCCGCTGGCGCAGCTCTCCGGCGGCCCGTGTGGTGAAGGTCACCGCCAGCACGCCCGTGGCGTCGACCGCCCCGCTGTGCACGGCGTACGCGATGCGGTGCGTGATGGCCCGCGTCTTGCCGGTCCCCGCTCCCGCGAGGACGCAGACGGGACCCCGTACGGCCTGGGCGACCTCACGCTGCTCGGGATCCAGTCCCGCCAGCACGTCAGCGGGCTCCATGGGGACTCCTTAACAAGCCGTGACACGCCGTCCGATGGGCCGGTCGGCGCCGTCCTCGCGGTCGCCGGCCGGGCATCGCCCATTCTGGCACCATCCCGTCGCCCTCCCGAGCTCATGCTGAGATGCGCGAACAGGGTGCCTTACTCCACAATGGGGTCCTCAAGAGAACCCCGGGGGAAAGGAAAGACTCCTGTGCGAACTGCGGCAACCGTGAGCGCGCTCGCCCTGGCGGCGCTGGTGCTCGCACCCTCCGGGGTGCACGCGGACGCGGCGGCGGTCCCCACAGCCCCCTCCGCCGGCACCGCGGCCACCGCGGCGGCCGTCGCCGCGAACGCCGCCCCGGCCTCCACCGCGACCGGAGGGACCCCGTCGCGCAAGGCCGAACCGACGCCCTCGGCGTCGGCTCCGCCGTCGGCCGATCCCGACGCGCTGGTCCAGGGCACCATCGTCGACACCGTCGCGTACGGCAGGCACGCCCGGCAGCGCATGGACGTCTGGCACCAGGCCGACGAGCTGCGACGGCCGGGGGTCTTCCTGATCCACGGCGGCTGGTGGTCGTCGGGCGACAAGAAGTACATGACGGAGATCAGCCGGAGTTACGCCGAGCTCGGATACACCGTCTTCAACATCAACTACCGGCTCTCGACCGACGCGCCGTGGCCCGCCCAGCGCGTCGACACCCTCGACGCCATCGCCACCGCCCGGCGGCACGCCGCCCTGTGGTCCTTCGACCCGAGCAACTACGTGGTGGTGGGGTTCTCGGCGGGCGGCCACCTCGCCACCGCGGTCGGCACCTACAAGAACGGCCTGCCCGGCCTGAAGGGCGTGGTCGGCATCTCTCCGGTGGTCTCCCCGCTCACGGCCTACCTCGACGGCGCCGAGACCCTCGACCTGAACAAGCGCAAACTGCGTGAGTCCGCCATCCGGCTCGCCGGGGGCTGCGAGCCCTCGGGCAAGTGCGCGAGGATCTGGCAGAGCATGGAGGTGCCGGAGCACGCCAGCCGCGGCGACGCGCCCGTGCTGAGCGTGCACTCGGCGGACGAGTTCGTGCCGTCGAGCCACAGCAACCAGCTGCGCGACCGCCTCGGGCAGGTCGGGGTCGAGGTCACGGTCCTGACCGAGGCGGGGATCAACCACAGCGCTCCGCTCTACCGGCTGCCCGGCGTGGCGGAGCGGGTGCAGGAGTGGATCGCCGGCAAGGTCTTCTAGCCCACCGGGAAGACGGGGCGCCCACCGCGTGTTGCCAATGAGCGCGAACATCGTCTGAAGGGGTTTCCAACGCCATGGCGCTCACCGTTTACACCACCACCTGGTGCGGTCCCTGCAAGCGGCTGAAGGCTCAGCTGACCAGGGAGGGCATCGCCTACCAGGAGATCGACATCGAGCGGAACCCCGACGCCGCCGAGTTCGTCATGAGCGTCAACAACGGCAACCAGACCGTGCCGACGGTCGTCGTCGAGTCCCCCGCCGGGCGGGTGGCCCTGACGAACCCCTCTGTCATCGAGGTGAAGCGGCTCCTCGGGAGCGCCGCCTGAGCCGTCCCCGGCCGGTCGGGGACGGCACCGTGGTCCGCCCGCGGCGGGCGCCGTCCCGCGGCCGGGCGGCCCTGCAGACCTCCTGAGCCGTCCCCGGCCGCGGCGGGGACTATCCCGCGCTGGCGCCGCTCCGGGTGCGGCGGACCGTGGCGCCGTTGCGGTCCGCCGTGAAGTGGAGCTCCTCGAAGAAGACCTTGCCCGACCCGTCGGTGTAGGCCCGCACGATCTTCAGGCTCGCGCCGTCGACGGTCGCCCGGGCCTGGGTCTGCTGCCACAGCGCCCCGTCGTCGGCCAGGGAGGTCCCGGTTCCGCCGAGCACGAGGGCCGGGGCCAGCGCCCCGACGGCGACGAGGCGGCACGCTGTCTTCTTGATCATTTCTTTCCCTTCGCGAGGGCCTGCAGGGGTGCGGTGTCCGTCCCGGCCGCCTGTCGGCGAGGCGGGCCGGGCTGCACTCTCCATACCCGGCACCCATCCACCAAAACACGAAGAGTATCCGTTCAAACACGCAAAGTGAACGACGCTCGCGGAAGCCGTTCCCTCCCGCTGTTCCGGCGTTCGGCGCGCCGAACGCCGGATCAGCGGCCTGGACGTCGCTGGACGTCGGCCGCCTGCCCGAACACGACCTGCGCGCCGTCATGAACGCGATCCTGCACGTCGACCGCACCGGCATCCCCGGGCGCCGCCTGCCGCACGACTTCCCCCACCGGGCCGCCGCCCACGGCTCGGAAGGGGCTGACAGGGCTGGGGCCAGGCCTTGGTCGAGAGGGTGTTCTCGCCCTTCGGGAAGACCACTTTCCGAAGGGCGGCGGGGCCGGCCTGTCAGGCGACGCCGGACCAGGCCGCGGCGACCACCTCGCGCCACGGCGGAACGACCGTGCCGGAAGCGTCCTGCCGCAGCAGTTCCGCCGGGAAGGAGAACGGCGGGGCCTTGGCCGGGTTGCGCGCCGCCTGGCCGACGATGAGCTCGGTCAACTCGACGCCACCGCCCAGCCTCGGGTAGGCGGCGTGCACCCGGTCGGCATAGCCTGCGGGGAGCTGCTCGGCACCGAACGCCGCCACGTCCGCCCCCGCACCGGCGTGGGTGAGCGCGATCTCGGGCCGCATCCTGTCGGCGATACCCAGACTGGTGTGCAGGGCGATCGCCTCCCAGGCCAGGCGGGTCCGGTCCGCGGCCAGTCCTTGCCCGGTGAGGAACTCTGCGGCCAGGTCCGCGCCGTCCACCTCGAACCGCCCGCCTCGCTCGCCCCGCTCGGTCAGCCCGGCGTCGTGCAGCATGCACGCCAGGAACAAGACCTCGTCGTCGTAGTCGTGCTCGGCCCGAAGACCGTGCCGCTCCCCGATGGCCCTGCCGAACAGGTAGCTGCGCACGCTGTGGGTGAGGACGGCCTGCGAGGCGATCTCGTGGACGAACCCGTACGCCTCGCGGGTCAGCGGGGTGTCGGGAATCGCGAAGCCGGTGAAGTGATCTGTCATGGGTTCGATCGTGGCCGTCAAGGGATCGCGCGGAAAGTGGCCGCAATGCCGTACTGCGCTAGATTCTGGCCATGCATGTGGTCGGTGTGCTGGCGATGAACGGGGTGGTCGCCTTCGACATGGCGGTGCCCGCCCAGGTCTTCGGCAGTGCCACCGGTGATCGGCACCGGCCGCTGTACGAGACGCGGTTGTGCACCTTCGGCGGTGCCGTTCGGACCTCGGAGCCTTTCGGTGCGATGCGGCTGGAGACCGCATGGGATCTCGATGACCTCGCAGCGGCCGACACCCTTGTGATCCCCGGTCATTGGGACTTCCTGGAAGAGCCTCCCGGGGACGTCCTGGAGGCGGTGCGGGCGGCGGCCGGGCGCGGCGCGCGGATCGCCTCGATCTGCGCCGGGGCGTTCCTTCTCGCCGCCACCGGGCTGCTCGACGGCCGGCGGGCGACCACGCACTGGACCTACGCCGCCGAGTTGGCCCGGCGCCACCCCGCCGTCGAGGTCGACGCCTCGGTGCTGTTCACCGACAACGGCGATCTGCTCACCTCAGCGGGTGTGGCGGCCGGCATCGACCTGTGCCTGCACCTGGTCCGGCGCGATCACGGCTCGGCGGTGGCCGCTGAGACCGCTCGCCGGATGGTGATGTCACCCCAGCGCGACGGAGGCCAGGCGCAGTTCATCCGGCACGCCGATCCCCGCGATCCGGGGACCGCGCTCCAGCCCGTCCTCACCTGGATGGAGTCCAACCTGCACCGGCCGCTCAACCTCGGCGACATCGCTCGTCACGCTTGCGTCAGCGTACGGACCCTGACTCGCCGGTTCCGTGCTCAGATCGGGACCACCCCCCTGCAGTGGCTGTTGCACGCCCGCATCCGCCGCGCCCAGCACCTGCTGGAAAGCACCGATCTTCCGATAGGCCGGATCGCGGAAGCGGTGGGGATGGGCTCTCCCGCGACACTGCGCGCCCACTTCGCCCGCGCCGTCGGCACATCCCCTCAGGCCTACCGCACCACCTTCCGCACCCGCCCCTGATCTGCCCGGCTCACCGGGCGACGTGGCCGTGCTGCAGGCCGTCCTCGGCCCGGCGAGTGCCGGGCCGAGGGCGGCGGCTGATCAGTTCAGGCGGAAGCGGGCGACCAACTCGGTGAGGTCGGCCGACATCCGCGCCAGCTCCTCGGCCGCCTGGCGGGAGGCCACCACGCCCTCGGTGGTCTGCTGGGCGGCGTCGGCGACGGCGGCCATGCCGCCGGCGATGTCGCCCACGCCCAGGGCTGCGTTGGAGACGCTGCGGCTGATCTCTCCGGTGGTGGCGGTCTGCTCCTCCACCGCGGCGGCGATCGTGGTCTGGTAGGTGCTGATCGTGCCGATGATGGTGGAGATCTTGCCGATCGCGGTCACCGCGGCGGCGGTGTCGCCCTGGATGGCGTCGATGCGCTTGGCGATGTCCTCGGTGGCCTTGGCGGTCTCCTGCGCGAGGTCCTTGACTTCGGCGGCGACGACGGCGAAGCCCTTGCCGGCGTCCCCGGCGCGGGCGGCCTCGATGGTGGCGTTGAGGGCGAGCAGGTTGGTCTGCTCGGCGATCGAGGTGATCACTTTCAGGATGTCGCCGATCTCGGCCGAGGACTCGCCCAGCTTGCCGACCACGGCCGTCGTCTCCTGGGCGGAGGTGACCGCCTCGGAGGCGACGGCCGCGGCGTCGGAGGCGCCTGCGGAGATCTCCCGGATGGAGGCGCCCATCTGCTCGGATGCCGCAGCCAGCGTGTTGACGTTCTCGGTGACCTCGCGAGCGGCCCCGCGGGCCTGGGCCGCCTGGGTGGCGGTGCCGTCGGCGGTGCCGGCCAGCTGGTCGCTGACGGCCTCCAGCTCCTGGGAGGAGGCGCCCAGCGCGGTCGCGTTGGCATGGATGACACTGATGGTCCGGTGCATGCTGTCGGTGGCACGGGCCAGGGCGGTGGCCATGGCGCCGACCTCGTCGCGGCGATCGAGCGCGGCGCGCTGGGTCAGGTCCCCGCGCGAGACCGCGTCCAGCACGGCGGTGACCCGGCGCAGCGGGCCGGCGATGCCGCGGGCGACCAGCCAGGCCAGGGCGAGCCCGGCGGCCAGGCCGAGGGCGCCGATGACGCCCACCCGGGTGACGACCTGGCCGACGGTGTCGTGGGAGGTCTCGGCGTTGGCCACGGCCGTCTCGGCCTGGGCGGCGCGCAGCTCGGCGAACCCCTCATCGATGCGCTCGGTGATCGGCTCCGCCTCGTTGAAGCCGTTCCAGAAGGCGTCCAGGTCGCCCTTGTCGGCGGCAGGCATGATCTTCTCGTCGCGGATGGTCCTGTAGGCGGCCCAGTCGGCGTACAGGCGCTCGGAGGCGGCGGCGTCGGCCGTCATCGGGACGAACGCTTCGGCGTTCTTGTCGATGTCGGCGTCCAGCTCCCGGATGTCGGCCGCGTTGGCTTTGCGGTACTCGGCGTCCGACAGGTAGTAGTTGAGCACCAGGTTGCGTACCTGCAGCACGTCGCTGTGCAGCTCCGCCAGCGTCTGGATCGGCCGCACGCCGCCGGTGTAGATGGCCGAGGCCTTCTCGTCGGCGGTGTTGAGCCCGGTGACGCTGACGGCGATCACCAGCAGGCACGCGGCCGCCATCGCCGCGACAGCGGACATGATCTTCACGGTGAGCGGCAGGTCCCGGCCACGGGCGGCCAGCGACCGCCGCGTAGCTGTGCCCGGCGCAGGGGTGGCAGAGGACGACATGACGTTCCTTCACGGTGGAGAGGAGCCGATGGTGGCGGTCTCCATATCGGCCGCCGGAAGCTGATTCTGAGCGGTTGACCGGCCGGTGCGCGGCCCCTGGAGCCGTACGGCGCGCCCGGCGCCGGCGGGCCGAACCCCCTGGCGCCGGGCGTCCCCGTTGTCCCGCACGGGACCGGCCGTGTGCGCTATGCGGAACATTCCGGTTTTCCCGTTGACGTTATAAATCGATTCCTGTTGATTGGCATCGGTCCTGCAGCGGCCTGCAGTTGGTTTTCCCTGTCGCGATGCCGCTGTCCGTCCAGGATCGGTCCGTTTCCCGTTTTCACGTGCGGTTTTCGCCGCGCGAAGGAGTGAGCAGATGGCAAGAAATCGCATTGTGGTGTCCCTGTCCGCCATGGCGGTGGCGGGCGGGCTGGTGGCGGGCCTGCCGGCGTCCGCCGCCGTGGCGGCCTCCCCGGCCGTCACCCCGATCTGCGCGAGCGAGTGGAACCCTGCGAAGGCGTACGCCGGCGGGCTGGTCGCCTCCTACGGCGGCCGCAACTGGCGGGCGAAGTGGTGGAACCGGAACAACGTCCCGGGCGGGTCGTCCGGCAACTGGACGGACAAGGGGGCCTGCGAGGCGAACGAGGGGAACTTCGTCGTCACCGAGGCCCAGTTCGAGGAGATGTTCAAGGACCGCAAGCCCTTCTACACCTACAGCGGCCTGGTCACGGCCCTGAGCGCCTACCCGGAGTTCGCGGCCACGGGCTCCGACACCGTCAAGAAGCAGGAGGCCGCGGCCTTCCTGGCCAACATCAGCCACGAGACCGGCGGCCTGCGCCACATCGTGGAGGTCAACACCGCGAACTACTCCCACTACTGCGCCCCCGCCGAGCCGTACGGCTGCCCCGCGGGCCTGTCGTCCTACTACGGCCGCGGGCCGATCCAGCTGAGCTGGAACTACAACTACAAGGCGGCCGGCGACGCGCTGGAGATCGACCTGCTCAACAACCCGAATCTGGTGCAGAACGAGGCCTCGGTGGCGTGGATGACCGCCATCTGGTATTGGATGACCCGGAACGGTCCCGGCACGATGACGCCGCACGCGGCGATGGTCGGCGGGCACGGTTTCGGCGAGACGATCCGCAGCATCAACGGCCGTCTGGAGTGCGACGGCGGCAACTCCCCGCAGGTGGAGAACCGGGTGAGGCTCTACCTGGAGTTCACCAGGATCCTGGACGTCGACCCGGGTTCCGGCCTGCGGTGCTGACCACGTAGCGGCACGCCGTCACGCTTGACGGCTAAACGGTGTGAGGGGAAAGGCGCGGGCCGTTTCCGTGCCTTTCCCCAGCTTTTGTCCCCTCGTTTCCCCGAACCGTTTTCGCATGCCTTCGTACAGCTGATCCTCTGAAATACGACAGAAGGAATCGGGGTCTTCTGCGCAGGTCGAAGATCAAGCCGAGGCGGCGGTCCCCCGGCCGGACGGTCGGCGGGGCCGGTCACCGGTCGGGGCCGGTCACCAGTCCCCTTCGAGCCTCCCGCCGTACCAGGCCTCGATCAACCGGCGCGCGATCGACACCTCCGGCGGCAGGCGCACCTCACCGCTCTCCAGCGCGGCCCGCAGTTCGGCGCGGCTGAACCAGCGGGCCTCGGCGATCTCCTCGCGATCGGGGACGAGCTCGGTGGACAGGGCCCTGGCGAAGAAGCCCAGCATCAGGCTGCGCGGGAACGGCCAGGGCTGGCTGCCCAGATAGCGCGGGGCGGCCACCCGCACGCCGACCTCCTCCGCGACCTCCCGGACCACCGCGTTCTCCAGCGACTCGCCGGGCTCCACGAACCCGGCGAGCACCGACAGCCGGCCCTCCGGCCACTGCGGCCCACGGGCCAGCAGGCACCGGTCCTCCTCGTCGTGGACCAGCATGATCACCGCGGGGTCCACCCGGGGGAAGTGCTGGCTGCCGTCCTGCGGGCAGACCCGCACGTGCCCGCCCGTCCGGACCTCCGTACGGCCTCCGCAGCGCGGGCAGAACTCGTGGGTGGAGTGCCAGGCCTCCAGCGCGACCGCGTAGACCAGCAGGCCGGCGTCCAGGTCGCCCAGGAGCGCGCCGACCTGGCGCAGCCCGGCCGCGAGCACCTCCCCCTCCGGCCGGGCCGCCGGATCCGCCGGTGGAACGATCCGGCGGCCGGGCTCCTCGCGGACGGCGCCCTCGACCGGGGCCGCCACCGCGAAGTAGGCGGTGCCGCCGGCGTCCACGCCCAGCAGGTAGCGTTCCCCCTCCGGCGCGTCCGCGGGCGGCAGCAGGACGAGCCCGGCCGCCCCGCCTCTCATCCTGACCAGGGCCTGGCCGCCGTCGACGACCAGCACCCTGGTCGCGGGGTCCGCCCACGCCCGCTCGATCCACCCGGCGTCCCCGCGGCGCGCCGCCGACCGGTCGATGGCGCCGCGCGCGAGCAGCAGCGGTCCCAGTAGTCCTTCGTCTGCCGTGATGTCCACGCCGTCACACCCTCCCCGAGCCGGACACATCCTAACGACGCGCCGGTCGCGGACTTCCGCCGCCACGGGCCTGCGGGCCGCCCGAGGGGGTTCCGGCGGCCGCACGGGCGGCAGGAGGGCCACCGTGCCGCGCGGGGAGGCGGAGCCCGCCGGGGCGGCCGCCCCGACCGGGATGACGGCGGGGAAGGCGCGGCTCATGATGTCCCCGTAGGCGTCGCCCGGGAGGGCGGGACGGGACGACGACGAGAAACTTCTCTTCCCCCCGCCAACGGGACATGGATGATGATTCTCCTGTCGCGCCACATGATGATCTCCGTTCGACTACGATGCCGCTGGTTAGGTTAGCCTTACCTGATATCGGGGGTCCGCATTGCGGCTGTACCTCACCGCGCTCAAACCGACCGACTCCGTCGCCGACGGGTTCCTGCCCGCCGCCCGCGCGCTGGGTTGCGACGTCACCGTCCTGACCGACCGGCCGGAGCAGTACGCCGCGTCCGGCGCCGAGACGCTCGCCTGCGACGTGCGCGACGCGCGGGCGGTGATCGACGTCATCGCGCACCACCACCCGCCCGCCGCGGTCTTCTCCAACTCCGACCACATCCAGGCCGAGACCGCCCTGGCCGCCGCCTACTTCGACCTGCCGGGCAAGGACTGGCGGGCGTGCGTCGCGGCCAAGAACAAGGCGCTCACCCGGCGGCGGCTGGCCGCGGCAGGAGTGGAGGCCGTGCGCTCCGTACGGCTCGCGCCGGACGCCCCGGTGCCCGGCGGGGAGGTGCCGCTGCCCGCCGTGGTCAAGCCGAGCCAGGGCGTCGCCAGCGAGGACGTCGTGCTCGTCCGGGACGGACGCGAACTGGCCGGAGCCGTGCGGGCGATCCGCGGGCGGCGGCCGGGCGAGACCCTGGTCGTGGAGGAGTACCTCGACGGACCGCTGCACACGCTGGAGACCCTGGGCGACGGCCGGGTCGTCCGGGTGCTCGGCGGCTTCCGGACCACCCTGGGGCCGCTGCCGCACTTCGTGGAGGAGCGCCTGGACTGGGAGCCGCCGCCCGCGGCCGGCCACGTGCTCCGGGCGCTGCAAGCCCTGGGCGTGGGCTTCGGCGCCTGCCACACCGAGTACGTGATGACGGCGGACGGGCCGCGGATCATCGAGGTCAACTACCGGGTGATCGGCGACCACTGCGACTTCCTGCTCGCCGACCTGCTGGGCGTCCCGCTCTTCGAGCGGATCCTCGGCGTGCATCTCGGCCTGGGCCTCGGACCGGACCTCGGGCCCGATCCCGGGCCGGAGCGCGCCACCGCGCGCGGGACCGTGCACGGGACCGCCCTGAGCCTGGTGGCGGAGCGGTCGGGGACCGTGACGAGGGCCCCCGGGATCGTGGCGCCCTCCCCCGGCGACCGCGTGCGGCTCTGGCACCGGCCGCTCCGGTCGGTGGGCGACCGCATCGACCGGAGCCACACGAACCGCGACTACCTGGGCGTCGTCCGCGCCGTCGGGCCCGACCGGGCGAGCGTGGACGAGGCCGTCTCCGCCTTCACCGCCGCCGACCCCTGGGTGATCGCATGATCGCGGAACGCGCCGTCACCGGGCGGGAGCCGTACCTCGCCGCCCGGGTCCTGGACGCCCTCCTGCGGGAGGACTACGGCGGCCTGGCCGGGCTGGTGGCCCGGCGCAGGGACGGCGTCGTCCTCCACCTGCCGGGGCCCGGCGGGCGCCCGGTCCGGCTGGTGCCGGGCTCGCCGTTCCAGGACTTCACCGTCGCCCCCGCCGAGCGCCTGGGCCTGGCCGAGGTGCTGGGCGCCCTGCGGGCGGTCGCGCACCCGGCGGACGCCGCCGGGGTCGGGGCGTTCGCCCAGGAGTGCCGCGAAGCCCTGCGCGCACTCGACCTCCACGACGCCCACCGCCGGGACGTGCTCGCCCGGCTGCGGCGCGGCCCGGCCGGGACCGCGCGCTACGAGGCGCTGGCGGCCTTCCTGGACCACCCCGTCTATCCGACGGCGCGCTGCCGGGCCGGGCTCTCGGACGATGACCTGACGGCCTACGCGCCGGAGTTCGCCCCGAGCTTCGAGCTGCGGTGGGCGGCGGTGCCCCGTGAGCGGGTGACCGGCACCTCGTCCGGAGGACCGCCGATGGCGCCGGACTTCGCCCGCGTCGGGCTGGCGGAGGAGCTCGCGGACACGCACGTGCTGTTCCCGGTGCACCCGCTGGCGCTCCCCGCCGTCCGCGCGATCCCGTGGGCGGTCCCGGCGCCGGAACCGTACCTGACCGTCCGGCCCACCCTGTCCATGCGCACGGTCGAGGTGGACGCGCGCACGCACCTGAAGCTGCCGCTGCCCACCAGCACGCTGGGCCTGCGCAACCGGCGCTCGATCAAACCGGGCACGCTGGCCGACGGGGCGAGGGCCGAGCTGCTGCTGCGCCGGATCGCCGGTCCGGAGATCCTCCTGGCCGACGAGCAGGTCCACGCCCACACCGGGCACGAGTACCTGGCCTGGCTCGTCCGCCGCCTCCCGCCGGGCGAGATCGTCCCCGTGGCGGCGCTGCTCGCCCCCCTGCCCGAGGGCGGCACGGTCGCCGAGGAGCTCGCCGCACGATGGCACGGCGGCGTCGGCGGTGGTGGCGGTGGCGTCGTCGGCGGTGGCGGTGGCGGTGGCGGTGGCGGCGTCGAGGCGCTGCTGGCCGAGTACCTCCGCCTGCTGTTCGCCTCCGGCGTGCGGCTCCTCGTCCGGTACGGCGTCGCGCTGGAGGCCCACCAGCAGAATCTCGCGCTCGTGCTGGACGGCGACGGCCCCCCGCGGCTGCTCGTCAAGGACAACGACGGGCTGCTGGCCTCCCCGGGGCGCCTGCGGGCCGCGGGGACCGCCGTCCCTGACTTCGCCGACGGGCGCATGCTGACCGACGACCCGCACGCGCTCGCCGACGTGTTCGTGACCATCACCCTGCACCTGGCCGCCGCCGCGCCGGCCTTCGGAGCGCTGCCGCCCGCGCGGGCCTCCCGGCTGCTGCGGGACACGCTCGCCGAGGCGCTGGAGCCGTACGGCGACGACCCGGCGGCCCGGCTGCTGCGGGCCAGGTCCCTCGACGCCGCCCGGCTGGTCGGCAAGTCGATGGTCACCGCCGGGACGCTGGTGGACAAGGCGCGCACCGGGGCGCGCGACGTGAACAAGTTCTACGGCACCAGCGGCCCCAACTATCTCCGCCATCCTCCCGCGGCCGTCCGGCCCGTGATCACCCAGGGGACCCCATGACCGCCCTCGCTCTCGACTCCGTTCTCGGCTCCCCGGCCGCCGCCGCCGAGGAGGCGACGCTGGCCGCGCTGCTGCGCTGCGCCGTACGGGAGATCGCCGGGCCGCGCGGCCGGGTCCGGCACGACGGGCCCCGCCTGCTGCTGCACGTGGCGGGCACCCCGCTGCGGGTGCGGGCGCACGGCGGGCTCGCACTCCGGTTCACCGGACCCGCCGAGTGGTACCGGGACGGCTGCTGGCACCCGCTCTCCGCCGACCGGCTCGTCCGGCTGCTGGAGGCCGAGCTGGGCGGGGGCAACGAGGAGTTCGCCGCCCAGGTGCGGTCGAGCCGCCAGGCCGTGGCGGCGCTGCTGGAGGGCCGCCGGGACGCGACCCCTCCGGCCGACCCCTGGCTGGCGTCCGAGCAGGCGCTGGTCTTCGGGCACCCGTTCCACCCCACTCCCAAGGCGCGGGGCGGCGTCTCCGGCGGTCCGGAGGGGGACGGCGTCTCCCGCGGCGCGGAGGCGGGCGGGGCGTGCCGCGCGGACGCCCCGCACGACGGCGGGACCCCTGACGCGGCCCCCCGCGCGGACGCCCCGCCCGACGGCGGGGCTCCCGATGCGGCCCCCCGCGCGGGCTGGCTCGCGTACGCCCCGGAGGCGCACGCGACCTTCCCGCTCCGGTTGCTCGGGGTCCGGCACGACGTGCTGGCCGAGGCGGGCGAGACGGCGACGCTGGACGCGCTGGGCGGCGCGCCGCCCGGGTACGCGCTGCTGCCCGCGCACCCCTGGCAGTTCGACCTGCTGGCCGCCGAACTGGCCGCGCCGCTGGCCGACGGACGCCTGGTCGATCTGGGGCGCGGCTCCGGTGAGGCGGTCCCCACCTCCTCGGTCCGCACGGTCTACGAGCCGTCGATCGAGCGGTGCCTGAAGTTCAGCCTGGACGTGCGGATCACCAACTGCGTCCGGAAGAACTCCTGGTACGAGCTGGCCGGGGCGGTCGAACTGACCGCCCGCCTGGAACCGGTGTTCCGCGATCTGGCGGAGCGGTTCCCCGGCACCCGCTGGCTCCCCGAGCCCGGCTACCGCTCGGCGGACCTCGGCACCCGGCTGCTGGAGGGGCTGAGCGTGATCGTCCGGACGGGTCCCCGGCAGGTCTGCGGACCGGGCGTGACCCCGCTGCTGAGCGGCGCCCTCGCGGCCTCCCCCCTCCCCGGCTCCGCCCCCGCGCTCCCCCGGGCCGCCGCCGCCGACCCGGTGCGCTGGTGGCGGGCCTACGTGGAGTGCGTCGCGCCGCCGGTGCTGGAGGCCTACCTGGCCCACGGCGTGGTGCTGGAACCCCACCTGCAGAACGTCCTGGTCGGCGTGGACCCGGCCGGGACGCCGGTGGAGGCGGTCTTCCGCGACCTGGAGGGGACCAAGCTCGTCGCCGGCCGCCACGACCTGTCGGCCCTGCCTCCCCGGGTCGCCGAGGCGCTCACCTACGACGCCGCCGGCGGCTGGAACCGGGTGGTCTACTGCCTGGTCGTCAACCACCTCGCGGAGGTCGCCGCCGCGCTGGCCGGCGACGGGCCGGTGCGGGAGCTCTGGGCGGCGGCCGGAGAGGTCCTGGCCCGCTATGCGGCCGCGCGGGGGTGGCCGCCGCCCCTGGCGGACCTGCTGTCGGGTGCGCCGCTGCCGGCCAAGGCCAACCTGACGGTCCGGTGGTCGCGGGCGGCGGACCGCGCGGCGGGGTACGTCGCGGTGGCCAGCCCGCTGGCGACCCCGGCGGCCGGGCCCTTCACCGGCTCACCGGCGGAGGCCGGACCGGGCTCCGCCCGGAGCGCGCACGCGGCAGGTGCCCGATGACCTCCGAGTACGCGCCCGACGGCTGCCCGGTGTCCTCCGAGCATGCGCCCGGCGGCTGCCCGGTGGTTCCGGGGGAGCCGCCCGCCTACGTCTACGACCTGCGGGAGCTGGACGCCCACGTGGCGGAGGTCCGGGCGGCGCTGGACGGGATCGAGCTGCACTACGCGGTGAAGGCCAATCCCGACCCGGAGCTGCTGCGGGTGCTCGCCCGTCACGTGGACGGCTTCGAGGTGGCCTCGGGCGGGGAGCTGGCGCATGTGCGGGCGCTGTTCCCCGATGTGCCGGTCGCGCTGGGCGGTCCGGGCAAGACCGACGCCGAGCTGGCCGCCGCCGTCCGCCCGGCGGACGGCCCGGGAGGTCCGGACGGCCCGGGGGACCCGGGGCCTCCGGGGGCCTCGGGCGATCGGGGAGCCCCGGGGGACCCGGGGCCTCCGGGGGCCTCGGGCGGCCGAGGAGCCCCGGGCGATCGGGGAGCCCCGGGCGGCCGGGGAGCCCCGGGCGGCGGTCCGCCCGTCCACCGGCTGCACGTGGAGAGCCCCGGGGAGCTGCGGCGGCTGCTCGCCCTCGGGCGTCCGGCCGACGTCCTGCTCCGCGTCAACCTGGACCTCCCCGTCGAGGGGGCCTCGCTGGCCATGGGCGGCGGCGCGACCCCGTTCGGCATGGACCCCGGCGGGGTCGCCGAGTGCCTCTCCCTGCTCCGCGGCCAGGGCCTCGTCCGCTGGCGGGGCGTGCACGCCCACCTGGCCAGCGGGCTGGACGCGCCGCGGATGCTGGTCCTGGCGGAGGCCGTACTGGACTACGCCCGCGGGATCGGCGCGACCGAGGTCAACCTGGGCGGCGGCATGGGCGTGTCGTACGCCGACCCGGACGCCCTGTTCGACTGGAAGGCGTACGGCGCGGGCCTGGCGGGCCTCCGGCGGCCCGGGGAACTGCTGCGGGTCGAGCCGGGGCGGTCGCTGACCGTCTACTGCGGGCGGTACGTCACCCGGGTGATCGACGTCAAGCGGGTGCACGGCGAGCTGTTCGCGGTGGTCGCCGGGGGCACCCACCACCTGCGGACCCCGGCCACCAAGGGCCACGACCAGCCGCTGGCCGCCTGGACCTCGGCCGGAGGACCGGGCGAGCCCGGCGAGCCGGTCACGATCGTCGGGCAGCTGTGCACCCCGAAGGACGTGCTGGCCCGCAGGGCGCCGGTCCGGCTGGAGCCGGGGGACGTCGTGGAGTTCGCGATGGCCGGGGCCTACGCCTGGAACATCTCCCACCACGACTTCCTGATGCACCCGCGTCCGGACTTCCGCTACCTGCGGCCGGTCGGCCTGGAAAATTCGTCACCTTGCGTAGACGGCATTGGTACGGTCGGCGACGGGATGTGAGGAGGTCGACATACGATGCCAGCGTAGGGAGCCCCGAGAGGATGTCTCAATGGTCATGTCTCTACCCCGTCACCAGACCGCCGATGAGCCGCGCGGCCGGAAGGATCCGTTCCGCCGGTTCTCCCGCGACACCGTCGAGGACCGGACCCGGCGGCTCTGCAAAGAGCTCAACGAGCACGGCTACGCCGCGGAGATCGTCCAGGGGCAGGTCGTCGTGAGTCCCTGGGCTCACCCGCGAAGCTGCGACGTCCTCGACAACCTGGTCGACATGCTCTACCCGGCCAAGATCCGGAACGGGTGGCGCCTGCATCAGAGCATGGCGCTGAGCATCCCGCCCCAGGGGGACATGCGTCTGCCGGATCTGGTCGTGGTTCCCCGTAATCCGGAGTACCACGACGAGATGCGGCTGCGGGGACGCTCCGCCCTGCTGGCCGCCGAGGTCTGCTCCCCCGGCACCTGGAAGACCGACTACCAGGAGAAACCAGGTGAGTATGCCAGGGCCGGGGTGCCGCTCTACCTCATCGTCGACCCGACGACCGAGCCGCCGAAGGTCACGCTGATGAGCGAGCCGGTCGAGGACCCCGCGCCCTTCGACGAGCGGGAGCCGTACCTCAAGACGGTCACCGTGCACAGCGGCGGGTCGCTGGAGCTCCCGGAGCCGTTCAGCCTGAAGATCGACGTCGCCGCGCTGTTCGCCTGACCGTCACGGCCCGCCCGCCTGAGCGCGGGGACCGCCCGCCCGACTGACCGTCACGGCCCGTCCGCCCGCCTGAGCGCGGGGACCTCCTCGACGAGCGCGACCAGTCCGCGCTCGTCGAGGAGGTCCACCGGGCGGACCGTCTCGTTGAAGCGCACGTAGTGGAAGGCCGCCCCCACCCGGTCCAGGGGGACGCCGGCCAGCCGGGACCACGCCAGGCGGTAGGCGGCGAGCTGGACGGAGGCCGCGGCCCGCGTCGTCTCCATCAGGCGGCGGCCCGTCTTCCAGTCGACGACCTCGTAACCGCCGTCCGGGGTCCGGAAGACGGCGTCCATCCGGCCGCGGACCAGCCGATCGGCGATCATCATCTCGAACGGGACCTCGACGTCGAGCGGTTCCCGGCCCGCCCACTCGCTCTCCTCGAACCTCTCGCGCAGCTCCGTCAGGAGGGCCTCGGCCTCCTCCGTCTCGTCCCCGGCGCCGGGGAGCTCGAACTCGTCGAGGAGCCGCTGCTGGCCCCAGCGCGTCTCCAGCCACCGGTGGAAGGAGGTGCCGCGGCGGGCCAGGGGCGCGGGCCGCTTCGGGACGGGGCGGCGGATCCGCCGGGCCAGGGCCGCGGGGTCGGCGGCCAGGGCGACGAGGTCCGAGACGGTGAGGCGGGCGGGCAGCTCGACCTGGCGCCCGCCGCGCCGCCGGTTCCGCTCGCGTTCCCGGAGCAGGAGCTCGGTGTCCCGTTCCCAGGCCCTGGCCCGCTCCCGGTCCCAGCCGCGCAGCTCCGCCAGGCGCGGGTCCTCCCCGCCCTCCGGCTCCCCGGGCTCGGCCCCTCCGCCGCCCGGACCGCGCACGGGTACGGCGGGCGCCCCGGCCCGTGAGGGTCCGCCGGTCCGCGCGCCCTGGCCGGTTCCCGCACTATGGCCGGTCCCCGCACTCTGGCCGATCCCTCCGCTCCCGCCCGGTTCCGCGAGGGAGCGGAGGGCGGCCTCGACGAGGAAGGAGCCGTCGACGACGGCCTCGTACCGGGCTCCCTCGGGGGTGACCGGCCAGACGGTCTCGGCGGGTTCGGCGAGGAGGGGGTTGGTGGCGCCCTTCTCGAGCGGCGGCGGCCAGGTGGCCACCCGGCCGCAGGTCTCGCGGATCTCCAGCAGGAAGTCCGACGGCTCCAGGGGCTTGGCCGCGCCGCCCCAGCGGTAGCCCGAGGCGATCAGCAGGTAGTGGGCGCGGGTGACAGCGACGTAGGCGAGCCGCCGTTCCTCCAGCAGGTCGCGGTCGCGGCAGCGCTCGTCGAACTCGGCGAGCTCCTCCCTGGTCAGCCCGGCCAGCCGGGGCAGGTCGGAGGCGTCGCCGCGCAGCGGGTAGGGAAGCCTGCGCGGGTTCTCCGTCCATCTGGGGCTCACCACCGGCCGGGCCGGGAAGACGGTGCCGACGGTCGGCGTGCCGGTCTTCGACAGCATCTGCGACATCCCGGGAACGATCACGACCGGCCACTCCAGGCCCTTGGACGCGTGCACGGTCATCAGCTTCACGCTGTTGCTCTCGCCCACCCGCCCGGCGTCCAGGCCGTTCTCCTCCTCGTCGGCGGCCTTGAGGAACGCCAGGAACGCGCCCAGCGTCGGGTCCTCGGAGTCGCCGGCGAACCGGGAGGCGGCGTCGACGAAGGCGTCCAGGTCGGCCCGGGCCGCGAACGGGCCCGCGGCCGACCCCCGGGCCGCCACCTCGACGTCCAGGCCGAGGCGGCGCTCGACCTCGTTGATCAGGTCGGGGAGCGGCTGCCCGACGTGGCCGCGCAGGGTCCGCAGTTCCTGGGCCAGGGCGACCAGCCGTACCCAGGCCAGCGGCGAGAACGCCTCCTGCCACTCGGGCCGGTCGGGCAGCTCGTCCAGCGCGTCGACCAGGCTGCCGCGCTCCTCGGACAGCTCCGCGACGACCTGGTCCAGCAGGTCGGCGACCGGGGAGCCGGCCTCGCGGTTCTCCCGGTTCAGCTCGCGGGCCCGCTCGCCCAGCTCCTTCAGGTCGGCCGGGCCGATCCGCCAGCGGGGGCCGGACAGCAACCGGACCAGGGCGTCCCCGGCCGTCGGGTCGTAGAGCACGCGCAGGGTGGCCACCAGGTCGGCGACCTCGGGCACGGTGAGCAGGCCGCCCAGGCCGACCACCTCGACCGGGACGCCGCGCTCCTCCAGGGCCCTGCGCAGCGCGGGGAACTGCGAGCGTTTGCGGGCGAGGATCGCCACGTCGTGCGGTTGCAGGCACTGCGGGCCGCCCCACGCGCTCTGCTTGGCCTTCCTGCGCTCCCCCTCGCCCCAGGGCAGGCCGTCCGGGGCGGTGTCGCTCCCGAGCAGTCCGCACACCTGGTCGGCCACCCACCTCGCCTCGTCCTCGGCCGTCTCGTGGAAGGCGCACACCACCCGGCCGCGCTCGACCCGGTTGCCGCCGGGCACCAGCACCGGCACCTCCCTGGCCTCCATCCGCAGCGGGATCTGCACCCGGGCGGCGACGTCGAGGACGGCGTCGCCGTTGCGGAAGCTGACCGAGAGCCGGCGGACCGGAGCGGGCTCTCCGGAGGGCGTGCGGAAGTCGCGGGGAAAGCGGGTGAGGTTCCCGGCCGAGGCGCCGCGCCAGCCGTAGATGGACTGGCAGGGGTCGCCGACGGCGGTGACCGGGTGGCCGCCGCCGAACAGCGAGCGGAGCAGGACGAGCTGGGCGTGGCTGGTGTCCTGGTACTCGTCCAGGAGGACGACGGCGAACCGGTCGCGCTCGATCCGGCCGACCTCGGGGTGCCTGGCCGCGATCCGGGCGGCCAGCGCCATCTGGTCGCCGTGGTCGACCACCTCGCGCCTGCGCTTGAGCCGGGTGTAGGCCTCCACCAGCGGCAGCAGCTGCTCCCTGGCCCGCTGCACGGCCAGCGGCCTGCGCTGGGCGAGGATCGGGGAACCGGACAGCGCGTCGTACCGCTCCTTCAGCCAGGCGCCCACCTCCCGCACGTCCTGCGGCTCGCGCATGTGCTCGGCCAGCTCGCCGGCCAGCTCCAGCACCGCGCGGGTGACCGTGGCCGGCCCCCAGTCGAGCTGCTCCATCGGCCCGTCGTAGGCACTGACCACGTGCCCGGCGAGCTGCCAGGCGATGGCCGGGGTGATCAGCCGCATGGTGGGCTCCAGCGCCTCGCGCAGGGCGTGGTCGGTCACCAGCCGGGCGGCGTAGGCGTGGTACGTCGAGATGGTCGGCTCGCCCGCCAGCGGGTCCGCGGACACGTCGCGGCCGAGGGCGCCCAGCCGCTCGCGCACCCGGTGGGAGAGCTCGCTCGCCGCCTTCCTGGTGAAGGTCAGGCCGAGCACCTGCTCGGGCCGGACCAGGCCGTTGGCGACCAGCCAGACGACCCGCCCCGCCATGGTCTCGCTCTTGCCCGACCCGGCCCCGGCCACCACGACCATGGGTTCGAGCCCGGCCTCGATCACCGCGGCCTGTTCCGGGGTCGGGGGGAGGATGCCCAGCTTGTCGGCGAGCTGGATCGGACTCAGCAACCCCTGCCTCCATCGGTACGGCACGGCGCGGTACGGCCCCGCACGGCACGGCGGGACGGGGTACGGCTCAGCACACCTGGCCCCCGCTCTCGTTGACCGGGCAGCTCGCCCGCGCGGCGCAGGTGCGGCAGCCGTCGTTGACCTTGGCGTGGAAGAAGGGCAGGGACATGCCCCGCGCCACGGTGTCCACCATGTCGCGGGCCCAGCCGGGCTCGGGGTCCTCCGCCAGGGGCCGCTGGATCTGCTCCCTGGCGTCCTTGCCCGCCGCGTTGCCGACCTGGACGAGGGCGGCGCCGCCGGGCTCGTGCATGCCGTACCGCTGGAAGGCTCCGAGCAGCGCGGCGAGCTGGTAGACGCCGAGCTGGGGATGGCGGTCGAGGTCGGCGTCGGAGGGCTTGCTCGCGCCGGTCTTGATGTCGATGATCACGGCGCGGCCCTGCCCGTCGCGCTCGATCCGGTCCACCCGGCCCTTGATCTGCACCCCCTCGGTGACCATCGCGACGAAGGACTCCTCGGTGGCGACCAGGGTCCGGGGGTTCTCCCGGTGCCACTCGACGAACCTGGAGATCATCTTCTCGGCGACCCGGCGCTGTTTGCGGTTGTACCAGACGCCGCCGAAGTCCAGCTCGTCCCAGACCTTGTCCAGGTGCTTGGCGAGGGTCTCCTCACTGGGCATGCCGTCCGCGGCGAGCACGGCCAGCGCGTGGACGACCGTGCCCAGCCCCCGGGCCACGTCCGTGCCGCCCGCGCCCACGGAGGTCTCCAGCAGCCAGCGCAGGCCGCACTTGGTGAAGCTCTCCACCGCCGAGGGCGAGATGCGCACGACGTCGTCGGGCCAGCCGAGCGGGCGGTCGTCGGAGACCGGGGTGAGGGCGTACCACTCGTCGGGATGGGCGCCCCGCACCCCGGCCGCGGCGAGCCGGGCCAGGTGCTCGGCGGCGACCCGGCGCAGGGACTCCGGCCGGGCCGGGTCGCAGACCGCCGCGCGCAGGTCGGCCACCAGCGCGGGCATGGTCAGCCAGCGGGACCGCTCGTCGAGGGCCGCCGCCTCCTCGCCCGTGCCGGGCACCAGCTCCCCCAGGAACCGCGACGGCCGCTCCTCGACGTCCTCCCCGCCGACGGCGGTGACGAAGAGCCTGGTGCGTGCCCTGGTCGCGGCCACGTAGAACAGGCGGCGCTCCTCGGCCAGCAGCTGGGAGGCGAGCGCGGCGCGGACCGCGACCGGGTCCTCGTGCTCCGAGCCCTCCGCCCGGGCGCACATGTCGTCGGTGCCCAGGACCGACCCGCGGGGCCGCAGGTCGGGCCAGGTCCCCTCCTGGACCCCGGCGACGACCACGAGGTCCCACTCCAGGCCCTTGGACCGGTGGGCGGTCATGATGTGCACCGCGTCGCTCCCGGGGGCCCGCGGGGCGAGGGAGTCCTCGGGGATCTCCTGGGAGACGAGGTCCTGCACGAACACGTCGACGCCCGCGTGCGGGAGCCGGTCGACGAACTTGGCGGCGCGGTCGAACAGCACCATGACGGCGTCCAGGTCGCGGTCGGCCTGCCGGCCCCGGTGCCCGCCCGCGGCGCTCGCCTCGCTCCACCTCTCGGCGAGACCGGTGAGCCGCCAGACGGCCCAGAGCGCGTCCTCGGCCGTGCCGCCCTGCCGTACGGCCTCGGTGGCGGCGGCGATGAGCTTGGCGAGCCGCTCGGCGGGGAGCGCGATGTGCGGCTCCACCAGGACCAGCTCCCGCGCGTCCTTGAGCGCCGCGACGAGCAGCTCCCCCGAGGACCTCGGGCCGCCGCCGGGCGCCGGCTCTCCGAGCTCCACCGGGAGCGCCATGGCCTCGTGCTCGGCGACGCGCAGCGCGCGGCGCAGCCGGCGCACCCCTATCATGTCGGTGCCGCCGAGGGCGCCGGTCAGCAGTTCCTCCGCCATGCCCTCGTCGAGGGTCTCCGGGTGGAGGGCCACCTGGATCAGCCGGATCAGCGGGCGCACGCCCGGCTCCTGGATCAGCGGCACGTCGCCGCCGCCCACCACGACCGGCACCCCGGCCGCGACCAGCGCCCGGCGCAGCAGCGGCACCTGCCGGGTCGCCGAGCGGACCAGCACGGCCATCCGCGACCAGGGCACCCCGTCCAGCAGGTGCGCCCGGCGCAGGATGTCGGCGACGACCGCCGCCTCCTGGGCGGGGCTGTCGGCCACCACCGCCCGGACGTGCCCGTGCCCGGCGTCCGGGAGCGCCGCCAGCTCGCGGTGCGCGGCGCCGCCGGGCACGGCGGGCAGGCGGGCGGCGACGCGGCGGGTGGCCGCCAGCAGGCCGGGCCAGCTCCTGCGGCAGACGCGCAGCGCGACGATGGGCGCCTTCTCCCCGTGGACGTCGCGGAACCGGTCGGGGAAGTCCATGATGCCGTGGACGTCGGCGCCCCGGAACCCGTAGATCGACTGGTCGGGGTCGCCGACCGCGATGAGGTCGCGGCCCTCCCCGGCGAGCCGCTGGAGCAGGAGCTCCTGGGCCGGGTCGGTGTCCTGGTACTCGTCCACCAGGACGACGTCGTAGGCCGAGCGCTCGCGGAGCCGCACCTCGGGGTCGGCGAGCAGGGCGGCGGCGGCGCGGATCAGCTCGGGGTAGTCGAGGACCGGTTCCGGGTCCAGGTCGAAGCGGGCCTGGTAGCGGTCCGCGAAGCGTCCGGCGGCGACCCAGTCGGGACGGCCGTGGCGGCGGCCCAGCTCCACCAGGTCCGGCCCGTCGAGGCCGCGCTCGGCGGCGCGCGCGACGAAGTCGCGCAGCTCGGCGGCGAACCCGCGGGTCTTGAGCGCCTCGCGCATGTCCTCCGGCCAGTACGGCGCGCCCTCCTCCAGCTCGCCGAGGAGCATGCGGCGGATCTCCAGCAGCTGCTCGGGACCGGTGAGCAGCCGGGGCGCGGGCTCTCCGGCCAGCACGGCCTCGCGGCGGAGCAGTGCGTAGGCGTAGCCGTGGAAGGTGAGTGCGAGCGGCGTGCGGGTGGTGCGGCGCATCCTGCCGGTGATGCGCTCGCGGAGTTCGTCGGCGGCCTTGCGGCTGAAGGTCAGGACGAGCACCCGCTCGGGATCGACCCCCCGGCGCTCGACCCGGTCCACCACGGTCTCCACGATCGTGGTGGTCTTCCCGGTGCCGGGACCCGCCAGCACGAGCAGCGGACCGCTCCCATGGGCCACCACCGCCCGCTGGTGCTCGTCCAGCACGGGGGCAACGGCCTTCCCCGCACCCTCACGGCGCACCAGCCGCCAGCTCTGACCCCTCACAGCTCGCCATTCCACCAGATGTCGGGCAGTGATCGGGCCGAGTCGGCCACTCAGGTCCGAATCTCCGGCGCGGCAGGCCCGCTCCCGCCGGGCTTCCTCCTCCCGGCCACCGCCGGACCGCTACCGGCCCGCCACCGGCCCGCTACCGGGCGCCTCAGGGACCGAAGACCCGGTCGACCAGCCGGGCGGTGGCCTTGCCGTCGTCGCGGGGCGCGTAGGCGCGCCTGAAGCGCTCGTAGCGCTCGGCGTGCGCGGCGGCCAGTCCCCCGACGTCCCGCAGCGCCTCGACCACCTCGGCACCGGTCGACAGCAGCGGCCCCGGGGCCTCCGCGGCCAGGTCGAGGTAGAGGCCGCGCTTGGCCGAGTAGCGCTGCAGGTCGTAGGTGAAGAAGAGCATCGGCCGCCCGGTCGCGGCGAAGTCGAACATCACGGACGAGTAGTCCGTGATCAGCACGTCGGCGACCAGCAGCAGATCCGCGATGTCCGGATAGGTGGTGACGTCCAGCGCGAGGCTCTCCGGCACGTTGGGCGCCGCCTGCATCGAGTGCGCCCTGATCAGGAACCGGTGGCCGGGCCCCAGCGCCCGCCGTGCCTGCTCCAGGTCGAACCGGATCGAGTTGCTCCTGCGGTCGTAGTCGCGGAAGGTCGGCGCGTACAGCACCAGCCTGACGTCCTCGGCGGCGCCGAGCCGCGCGCGCACCCGCGCCGCGGCCTCCGGGTCCGGGGACACCAGCGCGTCGTTGCGCGGGTAGCCGGTCTCCAGGACCTCGCCCTGGTAGCCGAAGGCCTTGCGCAGGATCGGGGTGGCCCACGGGCTCTGCGAGACCAGCAGGTCCCAGCCCCGGACCTCGGCCGCCTGCCGGTGCCAGGCCGGCGGCTTCGGGTCGCGGGACATGTGCGGCAGGTCGTTGCCCATGCGCTTGAGCGGGCTGCCGTGCCAGGTCTGCACGACCACCTGGTCCTCGCGCGCCCGGAACCACGGCGGCAGGAAGCCGTTGGTCACCACGTGGCGCGAGCGGGCCAGCACCTCGTAGTGCTCCCGGCTGCCCGCGCGGACCACGGTCGGCTCGATCCCCGGGCCGAGCCCGAGCTCCCGGGCCCCCGGCGGCGTGAACGCGCCGTCCTTGACCACCCAGACGTGCTCGCGGTCGTCGCCGCGCCGCAGCCGCTCCTCGTAGACCGCGCGGACGTTGCCCTCGTACTGCCGGCCGTCGTAGGCCACGTAGACGGTGGCCTCGCGCAGCTCCCGGCTGCGCTGCGCCGGGTAGAAGGAGCGCTGGAGCAGGTGCAGCCCGCCCGGCCCCTTCTCGTCGTCGGGGCGGCTCTCGGCCACCGCCAGCACCGGCACGTCGAACCGGGTGGAGACCAGGCGGTATTCGCGCCCGCCGATCGTCTTCGGGCTCTCGTCCAGCGTCTCCAGGGCCACGTGGTCCATCCGGACCGGGACGATCTCCCCGGACGCCTCGCGCGCCGCGATGCTCCAGGTGCCGCTGCCCAGCGGGACGGTCTCGCCGAAGCGGGGCATGGCCGCCGGCGCCAGGCGCACGGCGAAGCGGGAGCCCTCGCGCTCCATCGGCGTCGCGTACAGCAGCCCGCTGCGGTGGCGGAGCGTCAGCTCGGCCGGGCCGGAGCCGGGGTAGGAGCCCTCCAGGACGAGCGCGCCGTCCGGCTCCCAGACCGCCGAGGAGACGACGGGCCGGATGCGGTGCGCGGAGACGATCACCCGGTCGCGCCGGTCGCCCAGGACCGTGATCTCCCGCTCGCCGATGACGGTGCGGCTCTCCTCGGCCCTGCCGAGCATGACGGCGGCCGCGGGGTCGCCCTTGGGCTCGATCCAGAGCCTGCCGCCGTCGCGCTCGGAGAGCAGCGACGCCACCGCGAACGGCACGACGACCTCGGTGCCGCCCTCGACCGGGGTGAAGTCCGCCGCCACCCGGTGGCCGTCCAGCCGGGCCTGGCCCCTGGTGAACCTCCGGTCGGGCAGGAACACCCTCAGCTCCAGCCGCTCCCCGTCCAGCCGCACCCCGGTCAGCTCGGCCCGGGTGGGCTGCAGCACGACCTGGAGGGCGCGGTCGGAGGTCCAGACCGGCCGGATCCACCAGCCCGGGCGGGTCTCCAGGCCCGCGGGCCGCTCGGTCCGGCCGCTGGAGGGGCCGCGGAGCAGGCCGACCGCGCGGGCGCCGCGGCTCCAGATCACGATCTCGGCGCGCCAGGTGGTCGTGTCGCGCACGGTCGCCCGGCGGCGGAGCAGCCGCTTGCCCCCGCGGACGACGGCCCGCAGGGCGGCGCGCCAGCGCAGCGCCCACGGGCTCAGCTCGGCGGTGAACCCGGACCAGTCATAGTTGCAGCCCGCCTCCCGGGCGCCGTGCGTGGCCTCCGGGTGGTGGGTCCTGCGGGTGCGCAGGCGGATCGGGGGCAGCCAGCGCGGGCCGCGCAGCACGACGGTGGCCCGGTTGAAGCGGCGGCTCCGGACCGACAAGCCTGCCAGGTAGGCGTGACCGCTGATCCGCAGCCGCCCGCCGGACCAGGAGACGTCCTCGACCTGCGTGACCGGGATGAGGTCGGCGGCGCGCAGCCGGAACAGCGGTTCCGGCAGCTCTTCGCGGAGCGGCAGATCGGCGTACCAGCGCAGGCTCCTGCGGACCCGCCGGGACGGTTCGGCCGCGGCCGTGACGAGCTTCTGCAGGGCGTCGCCGTCGGCCAGCTCGTCCACCCCGCGCCGCTCGATCAGGTGGAAGGCCAGCCGCCTGGCGACGGGCAGGTCGCGCTTGACGCGCGCGTCCACCCCGGCGAGGTACGGCTTGACGGCGGTGACGAACTCCCGGCGGCGGGCGGTCCCGCGCTTGGCCGCGATGTCGAGCCTGGAGCCGAGCGGCCCGGCCAGCACCTCGGCGTCGAACCGCCTGCGTTCGGCGGGGGTCAGCCCTTCGGCGAGCACCGCGCTCATGAGTGACTCGAGGGGCTCTCCCCGGTCGCAGAGGTCCTGGACGACCCGCAGACGGTCAGCGACGGGGTCGCCGGTCGCTCGCGCGGGTGAAGCGCCGGTGGCCATGGGGGAGGCACCGCCTTTCGGGCAGAAAGCTGTCCGTCCCCCGCCATGTTAGTGGGCCCCGCAGAAACCGGTTACCGGTCGCGCTCCGGACTCGGCGGCCGTTTTCCGGACCCACCGGCCACCTGCGGATGACCGTCCCATCTGGCGAGACGCATGTCCGCCCGCCCGCCCCGCAGCGGGGTGCTCTCCTCCCGCCAGTGGTCGAGGCAGCGCCGCTCGTGGCAGGAGGGCGGGGTGCCGTCGGCGCGCACCACCCGCCACCAGGGGACGCCGCCTCCCCAGACGGACATCACCCTGCCGACCTGCCGGGGGCCGCCCTCACCGAGGTACTCGGCGACGTCGCCGTAGGACATCACCCTGCCGGGCGGGATGCGCTCGACCAGGTCCAGCACCCGCTCGGCGTACGGGGTGGGATCGCCCCGGCGGCCTAGCTCCGCCATACGGCGGGACCGGACGCGAGGATCTCGTCGATCCTGCCGAACTCGTAGGACGCGGAGCCGTTCACCTGCTCGACGACGCCGTCGCGGACCGTGTAGGACTCGCCGTCCTCGCCGACCAGGTGCGCGCCGAGCAGCGCGGACACGCGGACCAGCTGCGCCACCTGCCAGTCGGACCCGGGCGCACCGGACAGCGTCCCGTTCCAGGCGGCGACGGCGTGGACCCCGTCGCCGTGGCGCGCGAGGACCTCACCCGCCTCCTGCGAACCGCGGTACTCGAACCCCGCCCGCCCCAGCACGTCCGCGAGCTCCGCGAACGTGAGCGGCGCCGGGCGCTCCACCCGCAACTCGTACCCCATGATGCGCGACCCTAGCGAATCTCCCCCGGCCCGCGGAGCCGGAAAGGCCGACACCGGTGCCACCGCGGCCGAACAGTGCCCGAACGGTGTCCGAAACGCGTTCGAATCGAGTCGGGCGCTCCGGACGCGCCGGGCGCCCCCGGGACCGCGGGCACCCGGGCACCGCTCCTCACCGCGACGCGGGTCTCCGGGTGAGGACGACCACGGCCCCCGCGAAGGCGAGCACCCCCAGGACCAGGCCGGCGCCGTACAGCCGGAGGCGGAACGGGTCGGCGCCCGGCCGGGGCGCCGTCTCCGGGAGCGCGCCCCCGCCGAAGCGGCGCTTCTCGTCCACCGGGACCGGGGCCGCGGCCGCCATCAGCTCCCCCGCCCGGGCGAGGGCCCTCCCGGCGTCCACCGTGCCGAACCCGACGTACTCGTCGTATCCGGGCACCGGGCCTGAGTCCGCCGTGGCGGCGATGGCGCGCGCGACCATGTCCGGCGGCATCTGCGGGTGCTCCGCCTTGATGAGGGCGGCGACCCCCGCCACCAGCGCGGTCGCCGAACTCGTCCCCTCCGAGGGTTCGTACTTCCCGCCGGGGGCCACCACCGGCACGTCCACACCCGGCGCCGAGACCAGGACCGACAGGTTGTCGCTGCTGAACGGGGCGGGCCTGCCCGCCCTGTCGACCGCCCCCACCCCGATGACGCCGGAGTATCCGGCCGGGAAGTTCCAGAAGGAGGTGCCGGCGCGCTCGGTGTGCTCGCTGTCGCCGTCGTTGCCCACCGCCGCGACGAGCACCACCCCCCGGGAGAGCGCGTAGGAGACCGCCTCCCGCTCGGCCCGGTGCGGGCCGTAGGCGCCCAGTGACATGCTCACGACCCCGGCCCCGTGGTCGGCGGCGTAGCGGATCGCCCGGGCCAGCGGGCTGTCCCCGCGGGTGCGCAGGTCGTCGTCCGAGGCCGCGGGGAGGTCCGCGTCCAGCACCAGCGGCAGCGACAGGACCCGTGCCTCCGGGGCGACGCCGAGCAGGCCGCCGTCGCCCCGGCCCGCCCCGGCGATGAGGGAGGCCATCGCGGTGCCGTGCCGCCGCCCGGCGGACTCCCCGCCGGCATCGCCCGGCCCGGTCGATCCCATGGCGGGTCCGGCGGTGACCCGGCCCCGCAGCTCGGCGACCTCGGCGTCCACTTCGCCGTCCACCAGGGCCACGGTGACCCCCGCGCCCCTGGTGGCCTTCCAGGCCTGCTCGACGTTGAGGGCCTCCAGCACCCAGCGCTGGTCCTCCCGGACGTCGGCTGCGGCCGGCGCCGCGACCGGTCCTGCGACCAGCGTGAGGGCGGCGGCCGGCGCCCCCAGCGCCCGGAGCCGCCACCGCCTCAGCACACGTTCCCCTGGGTGCAGCGGGGCACGGCGGGCTCGTCGCCCAGCGCGTGCGCGATGCGCCCGGCCACGGCCTGGGCCGTCGGCCACAGCTCGCTGTGCGGTAGCTCCTCGGGGGCGACCGCCTGGCGGGTGCGGCCGTCGGTGTAACCGGCGGTGGAGAAGACGATGTACGGCCCGACCCCCACCCAGGCGTTGCGCTGGCGCTGGGCCGCGCCGAACAGTTCCGTGGCGGTGCCGCGGAAGGCCACCGGCCGGACGCCCACCCGGTCGTCGTTCGACAGGTCTCCCGCCGCCGCCCGCCGCCGCTCGGCGTCCTCCATGACGGCGACGCCCACGGTGACCGCGAACGTGGACGTCTGGTCGACGTACGTGGCGCGCAGCAGCGTGCGGCACCCGTGCTCCTCCAGGACCGACCCGACCGCGGCGTCCGTGCCGGAGCGGCAGGCCGTCTCGGGGGCGATGCCGACCCTGCGGGCGTAGAGCTGGACCCGGCCGAGTCCGATGTACTCCAGCTCGGAGGGGAAGACCAGCGTCGCCGGCCAGGTGTGCCACCGCCTGGCGATGTCCTCCTGGACGTAGCGCGCCTTCTCGGCCTCGGTCAGCGGGCGGGAGGCGGTCTCGCGGAGCAGGCCGACCGTGCCGGTCAGCACGTCCGTCGCGGCGATGGCGAGGATCATCCCCACCAGCAGCAGGAAGACCGCGCGGAACCGGATCCCCTGCTCGATCGAGGCCGCCTCGGCGGGGCGGACCGCCGCCCGGTCGCGGAACGCCTGGGGCCAGGGACGGACCCTGGCCCGGCGGACGGCGGGGCGCGGAGGGCCTCCCCGGGCCCGCGCGGCCCCGGCGCGCCGCACCCCGGCGCCCGCCGGCGGCCAGCCTCCGCGGGCACGCGGTGGCGAGGTTTCCAGGTGCCGTTCCGGCTCCTGGGGCCTCCCGGGCTGCGACATACTCCGATGCTACGTCGCACCCTTCTCCGGCCCCATCGCCGGACCGTGTTTGTGACGTCACGGAAAGCGTCCGCGACGCCGTCCCCCGCGGGATCCGGGCCGGGACCCGCGCCCCTGTCCCTTCCGGGCTCGCCGTACGGGCTCCCGGCCGGCGCGGGCACGGCGGACCGGTCGGGGGACGCAGTCGGGGGGCATGGTCAGGGGAACGGCGGATCGGTCAGGGGAACGGCGGGCCGGTCAGGGCGCGGGCACGGGCTCCGGGGCGGCCGGGACGGGTGCCGGGTCCGCCGCCCGCACCCGCCCGGCGGCGACCGCGATCACCGCGAGGGACGCGACGGCGCCGATCCCTCCGGCCAGCGCCACCCCCGCGTGCACGGCGATCCTGCGCCGGTCCCGGTGGACCACCCGGACCGGACCGGCCGCCCGGGAGCCCGCGCCCAGCGGCCGGTCCGGGTCGTGGACGCCGGGTCCCGAGGCGGTGTGGGTGTGGCGGGAGATCCGGTCCGCCTCGGCGAGCGCCCGGGCGGCGTTGACCACGCCGAAGCCCGTGCCGGTGTCGTAGCCGCCGGCCGGCCGCCGGGTCGCGCCGGCGGTGAGCGCCTGCACCACCAGCGCGGGCGACATCTCCGGATGCTCCGATTTGATCAGCGCGGCCACGCCGGAGACCAGCGCGGTCGCCTGGGAGGTGCCGCGGCCGACCCAGTAGGCGTCGCCGGGGCCCGCGCCGAGGACGTCCACACCGGGCGCGGCCACCAGGACCGAGGGGTTGGCGTTGGAGAAGGAGGCCCGGCGCAGGCCCGGCCCGGTGGCCGCCACCGAGACCACCCCCGGGAAGGACGCCGGGTAGGAGTAGGGCGCGTATCCGCCGTCGGCGGCCCCGCCCGCGCCCTCGTTGCCGGCCGCCGCCACGAGCACCACCCCCCGGGAGACCGCGTAGCGGATCGCCGCCCGCTCCTCGCCGGTGGCCAGCTCCTTCGAGATCGACATGTTGATCACGTCGGCGCCGTGGTCCACGGCGTACCTGATGCCCCTGGCCACCACGTCCTCGAACCGCTCGGCGGCGTTGAACTCCCGGAAGCCCGGCTCCTCGTCCTCCAGGATCACCCGCACCGAGAGCACCCGCGCCCGGGGCGCGACCCCGATCACCCCGTCGGCGCCGCCCGGGCCGTGGCCGTGCCCGGCGATCAGCGAGGCCATGTAGGTGCCGTGCAGCCGCGGGGGCGCCGTACCCGGCGGGTTGGCCCCCGCCGTGAAGTCCCTGCCCTCGGTCACCGAGCCCGCCAGGTCGCGGTGGCGCGCGTCCACGCCGGAGTCCAGCACCGCGACCGTCACCCCCTGCCCCTGGGAGGTCCGCCAGGCCCGGGGCAGGTCCAGGGTCCGCAGCACCTCCCGCTGCCTGCTCCTGACCTCGTCGGCGTGGGCGCTCGCGGCGGGCAGGACCGGGACGGGCCCGCAGGCGAGCGCGGCCGACGCCCCGGCCGCGACCGCCCACCGGACCGCCCGGCCGGCCGCCCCGCGGGCCTCCCGCCAGGCCGCCGGACCGCCCGCCCGGTCGGCCGTACGGCGGGCCGCCCGCCGGGACGTCCGCCTCAGCACCGCCACTCCGGAGCGGAGCAGTCCGGCCGGGCGGGAGTGGACAGGTCCGCGAGGATCCGGTCGGCGATGTCGCCGGTGAAGGCGAACATGGTCGGCCGCTGCCTGCCCGCCGTCTTCGCCGGGCGCCCGTCGACCCGCCCGGCGGTCACCATCACCAGGTACGGCCCGCCCGCGCGCGCCGTGCTCGCCTGCCGGCCCGCCTGGGTGAACCGGTCGGCGACCGTGCCCGGGAAGGCCAGGGCCCTCAGCCCCGGGGAGGGGCGCCCGCCCCGGGGGAGCCCCGCCAGGGCGGAGGCCGCCGGGGCCTGTCCGGGGAACGCCGCGACGCCGACGGTGAGGACGACGCCCTGGAGGGCGTCGAGGTAGGTGGCGCGCAGGATCCCCCGGCAGCCCGCCCGGGTCAGCGCCTTCCGTAGTGCGGCGTCCACCGCCCGGCCGCAGTCCGTCTCCGGCGAGATGCCCACCCGGCGGGCCCGCTCGGTCCCGCCCTGCTCGGCGGAGTAGCGCACCGTCTCGGGGAAGACCTTCCCCGCCGGCCAGACCCGCCAGCGGCGCGCCACCTCCGCGGCGGCCGCCCGGTCCAGCTCGGCCGCGCTCGGGCCCCGGGTGAGCTCGGCTCCCGCGGCGCTCGCGGCGACGCCGGCCACGGCCGCGCAGGTCAGGGTGAGCGCGGACGCCGCCACCAGCGCGGACCGCACCCGCCGCCGACCCGGCACGTCGTTCACGACCCCGACCTTAATGCGGCCGGGCCGGTGCCATTCCCCGTTCCCCTCAGATCAGGGAGCCCGGAAAGTACTTGACGATACGGAAAGTAGAAAGTACTTTCCTTCTTGGAAAGAGAAGGGAAGACCCGGCGGGAAGCCGCCCGGAGAAGGAGTCCTCATGAACGCGACCCCCGAGAGCATGGACCTCTCCCCCGAGGAGGCCGCCCGCGCCCTGTCCGGCATCCGCGCCACGCAGGCGCGGGCCGTGCGCACCACCCCCTGGTTCCCCACCTGGTTCGTCGTCGGCATCGGCCTGTCCACCACCCTCATCCAGGTCTCCGCCGACCCCCTCACCCCGGTCCCGCTGCGGATCGCCGGCGCCGTGCTGGCCGCGGCCGGGATCGCCGGCTCCTCCATCGCGATCGGCCGCAGCGGCCGGATGCGCGCCCACAAGAGCGTCATCTCCGCCGCGGGCATGCTGGGCTACACCGGCTGGCTGCTGGCGCTCATCGCCTGCACGGTGGCGCTGGCGGTCTTCCTGACCCTGAACGGCGTCCCCTACGGCGCGACCTACGCCTGCCTCGGGATGACCGCGGCGATGGCCCTCACCGGTCCGCTCGTCGCCCGCTGGATCTCCCGCCGCAACGCCGACAAGATCGAGAGGGGGCGGTGATGGGACTCGACCCGGTCATCCACGCGCCCGCGCGACTGCAGATCGTCGCGCTGCTGGCGGCGGCGGACGAGGCCGAGTTCGGGTTCGTCCGCGACCAGGTGGGGGTGAGCGACTCGGTGCTCTCCAAGCACGCGAGCGCCCTGGAGGGCGCCGGATACGTGGAGATCCGCAAGGGATACATCGGCAAGCGGCCCCGGACCTGGCTCAAGCTCTCCCCCCAGGGGCGCCGGGCCTACGCCCTGCACGTGGCGGCCCTGCAGGCGATCGTCGCGCGGTCGGGGCTCACCCTCGCCCCGGAGTGACGGCGCCCGTCCCGGACGAGCCGCGCCCGTCCCGGCCGGGACCGCCCTCCTCCGGCGGCGCCCTCCCCCGGAACGGCGAACGCCCCGCGGAGCGGGGCTCCACGGGGCACGCCGTACGGACGGCGGGGCCGGACCGGCGGGCCTAGTAGGCCGGCAGGCTCGGGTCGACCGTCTTGATCCAGCTCAGCACGCCGCCGCCGACGTGGACCGCGTCGGAGAAGCCGGCGTTCTTGACGATCGCCAGGCACTCGGCGGAGCGGGCGCCGGACTTGCAGTGCAGCACGATCTTCTTGTCCTGCGGGAGCCTCTCCAGGGCCGAGCCGTTGAGGAACTCGCCCTTGGGGATGAGCACGGCGCCCGGGATGGAGACGATCTCGTACTCGTTCGGCTCGCGGACGTCGACCACGTAGATGCTCTCGCCCCGGTCCTGCCAGGACTTGAGCTCGGCCGCGGTGATGGTGGAACCGGCCGCGGCGTCCTGCGCCTCGGCGGAGACCGCGCCGCAGAACGCCTCGTAGTCCTCCAGGAGCGCGGTGACCGTCGGGTTCTTGCCGCAGAGCACGCACTCGGGGTCCTTGCGGACCTTGACCGAGCGGTAGGTCATCTCCAGGGCGTCGTAGATCATCAGACGGCCGACCAGCGGCTCGCCGATGCCGGTGAGCACCTTGATGGCCTCGTTGACCTGGATGGAGCCGATCGACGCGCACAGCACGCCGAGCACGCCGCCCTCGGCGCAGGAGGGGACCATGCCGGGCGGCGGGGGCTCGGGGTAGAGGCAGCGGTAGCAGGGACCGTGCTCGGCCCAGAAGACGCTGGCCTGGCCGTCGAAGCGGTAGATCGAACCCCAGACGTACGGCTTGCCGAGGAGGACCGCCGCGTCGTTCACCATGTAGCGGGTGGCGAAGTTGTCGGTGCCGTCCACGATGAGGTCGTAGCCGGAGAAGACCTCCATGACGTTCTCGGTGGTCAGCACCTCGTTGTGGACGACCACGTCGATCAGGGGGTTGATCTCCCTGACCGAGGCCGCGGCGCTCTCGGCCTTGGGCCGGCCGACGTCCGACTGGCCGTGGATGACCTGGCGCTGCAGGTTGGACTCGTCGACGACGTCGAAGTCGATGACGCCGAGGGTGCCGACGCCCGCGGCCGCGAGGTACAGCAGGGCCGGGGATCCCAGCCCTCCGGCGCCCACGCAGAGCACCTTGGCGTTCTTCAGGCGCTTCTGCCCGGCCATGCCCACGTCGGGGATGATCAGGTGGCGCGAGTAACGGCGCACCTCGTCGACGGTCAGCTCGGCTGCCGGCTCTACCAGCGGTGGCAACGACACAGTTCTGCTCCCGTTTCAGGGGTCTTGACGGATGCGGCTAGCGCATCACTCACAACCTAGCCGGGGGCTGCGCTCATTCCCCAATCGAGACGGGCGCCGTCTCAGATATCAGACGCCGGGCCTCCCGGGCCACCCGCTCGGGCACCTCCATCTGTGCCACGTGCCCCGCGTCCGGCAGCAGGACCAGCCGCACGTCCGGGAACGTACGGCCCGCCCGGGCGGCCATCCGCGGGTTGACGAGCCGGTCGTGGCGGCCGTGGATCACCAGCGTGGGCGCCTGCACCATGGCCGCCTGCCGCCAGAGGCTGTCCGCCCCGCGCTTGACGTACTCCCTGAGGTACTCCGCGACGAGGCCGCGGGCGGAGTTGATCACCGCCGCCCCGGCGTACGGCAGCTCGTCGCGGCGGCGCAGCTCCTCGACCGCCTCGCGCAGCCGCTCCGGGTGGACCCGGCCGAGGTCGGCGTAGCACATGCCGAGGGTGGCGTTGAGCCTGCGCTCCGGGGGCAGGAGCCGCAGCCGGTCGAAGGCCCACTCCCCCAGCACGGGCACCGTGGACAGGGCCACGCGCGCCGGGCCGTACCGCAGGACCAGGTCGGGCAGGGCCGGGGAGACCAGGGTGAGCGAGCGGACCAGGTCGGGCCGGGTGGCGGCGAGCCGCACCGAGACGGCGCCGCCCAGCGAGTTGCCGAACAGGTGGACGGGCCGGTCCGCGATCTCCTCGATGAGCGCGGCGACCGTCCGGGCGTGGGCGCCGACGGAGTAGTCGCCGTCGGACGGCTCCGGGGAGTAGCCGGAGCCCGGCAGGTCGATCGCGTGGCCGGTCACCACGTCGGACAGCTCGCCCATCAGGTCGGTCCAGTTGGTCGCCGACCCCGCCAGGCCGTGCACGTAGACCGCCGTCTCCACGGGGCCGCGCGGCGTCGAGCGCACGTGCACGCGGCGCTCGCCGAGCTCGACCGTCCTGCCGGGCCAGCACGGAATCGGGTTGTCCCCCATGTCTCCTCCTGCGGGTTCACTGCCTGTTAGGACGATATCCACCGGGACGAACACGGAAAAACATCAGCGTTCCGGACTCATCGCTGCGACACCCGCGAACCGACGCCGCCCCCGCCCCTCGGACCACTCCTGCATTTCGCCCCTTTTGTCCGATATATACCAAAGATAGAATATTGTAACTCTATGTATTTAGTACATCACTCTCCGTGCCCGTTTTCGCAGAATGAATCCGGACATCAACGCCTTAGTCACAACATCGATAGAGAAGGAGTGACGAATGCTCTCCAAGCGAATCGCCAGTGCCTTTGCCGCCGCCGCCGTGACCGGCAGCGGCCTGGTCGCCCTCACCGCTGTCACGGCGACTCCCGCCCACGCCCAGGACACCTGCCTCTACCAGGTGCGCAACGTCGCCGCCGACAGCTTCCTCAAGGTGCGCAAGAAGCCGGGCAAGACGCCGCTGTCCTGGAACAAGCGGCACAAGACCATCGACGTCCTGTATCCCGGACAGGTCACCACCGGCAACTGCAAGCGCTCCAGGGAGAACTGGCGCAAGGTGTACGGTGACTCGGGCGTCGAGGGCCACGTCCACAAGGCCTACGTGAAGAAGGGCCCGCGACTGTAGTCCGGCCGCTTCCTGTGCCGTGGCGCCCGCCGGGCTCCACGGCACAGCCGCGTCCGGACCCGCCGCCGCACGCCCCGGCGGGACCGCACGTCAGGCGGGCCGGCGGGCCCCGCCCGATCCGTGCTCCGGCGCGTCCCCGCCCCGCCCCGCCGAGCCGTCCGCCCGGGGCCGCCCGGCCGCATCCCCCTTGTCCCCCTTGTCGCCCCGGTTCCGCTTGGCCGCGTCCACGCTGGCCCGCAGCACCGCCATCAGGTCGGCCGAGGGGCCGCCCGCCCCGACCGGCGCCGGCGCCCGGACCACCTGGCGGCCCGCCGCCTTCGCCTCGACGACCTGCAGCAGCGCCTCCCGGTAGGCGTCCCGGTGCGCGGCCGGGTCGAAGTCCCCGCTCATGGTCTCGACGAGCGACTCGGCCATCCGCGCCTCCTGCGCCCGGACCTCCACCTCCTCCTCCAGGAAGGCGAAGCCCGCCTCGCGCACCTCGTCGGGCCAGAGCATGGTCTCCAGCACCAGGACCCCCTCCCTGACCCGCAGCGCCGCGAGCGACTCGCGCTGCCGCAGCGCCACCTTCGCGACCGCCACCCGCCCCGACCGCTCCAGCGCGTCGCGGAGCAGCACGTACGGCTTCACCCCGGCCGGCTCCGGCTCCAGGTAGTAGGACTTGGCCAGCAGGACGGGGTCGACCTGGTCGGCGGGGCTGAACTGCAGGACCTCGATCCGGTGCGAGGTCGACAGCGGGAGGTCCTCGAAGTCGGCGTCGTCGAGCACCACCGTCTCCCCGGTCGGCAGGCCGTACCCCTTGGCCACCTCGGCGAAGGGCACCTCCTCGCCGCAGACCTCGCAGACCCGGCGGAAGCGGATGCGCCCGCCGTCGTCCCGGTGCACCTGGTTGAAGGCGACGCCGCGCTGCTCCGTCGCGGGGTACAGCCTGATCGGGATCGTGACGAGCCCGAACGACACCGCGCCGTTCCAGATGCTCCGCATGCCGTCTCCCTACGTCGGAACTCCCCCATCGATTTTCGCGCACCTGTTCGGAAAAATCGCCAAGCGCATGGAAACACTTACCAACGAGGGACATACCCGCCACGGTGCATCCGATGCCCTGCCTTGCCCGGCCCGGACGCCCGGGGGACGTACGCTGGGTGGCGTCCCTTGTTCACAGCAGGACGGAAGGACGGGCCGATGTCGGAGATGGACGTGAACGAGACCACCCTCGAGGAGATCGACGACGCCCTGTCCGAGACGGCGGGCCCGGAGGCGGGCCTCGAGACCCCCGAGGCGGACGCGGCCGAGCAGCACCGCGAGGTGCGCGCCGGGAACCGGAACTGGCCCGACCGGATCCCCTTCGACGCGGATCCCGCCGACGCCACGGACCAGAGCCGCGAGGTGGAGCTCGACGAGGATGACTATCGCTGACCTGGTTACCCGCGCGTAGGATGACCCGAGACGTAGGAGACGCAGGAGCATCCCGCAAGGAGAACGCCGTGACCACTACCCCGGACGCCAAGCCCCGGGGCACCCGGCTGCCCCGGATGGCCCGCCGCCGTCAGCTGCTCAGCGCGGCGCAGGAAGTGTTCGTGGAGAACGGCTACCACGCGGCCGCGATGGACGAGATCGCCGAGCGGGCCGGGGTCAGCAAGCCGGTTCTCTACCAGCACTTCCCCGGCAAGCAGGAGCTCTACCTCGCCCTGCTCGACCTGCACGTGGACGACATGATCACCCGCTGCCGGGACGCCCTCGCCTCCACCACCGACAACAAGCAGCGCGTCCAGGCGGCGATCGGGGCCTTCTTCGACTTCGTCTCCGGGCAGGGCGAGGCCTTCCGCCTCGTCTTCGAGTCCGACCTGCGCAACGTGGCCCCGGTCCGCCAGCGCATCGAGCGCAACCTCCGCGAGAGCGCCGAGATGATCAGCCAGGTCATCCAGGAGGACACCGGCTGCTCCAGCGACGAGGCCCACCTCCTGGGCGTCGGCCTGGTCGGCATGGCCGAGGTCAGCGCCCGCTACTGGCTCAGCAGCAACGGCTCCATCCCGAAGGACGCCGCCACCCAGCTCATGGCCCGCCTCGCCTGGCGCGGCATCTCGGGTTTCCCCCGCACCGGCTGACCCGGCCCGCCGCGCACCGGCGGGCTGTTCGCTTGACGCGATCAACCGGCGCGCGGAGCTCCCCGAGGGGCGACGATGAGACAGGCAGCCCTCATCGAAAGGGAGCAGCACATGGAAATCAAAATCGGCGTGCGGTCCGTGCACCGCGAGCTCGTGGTGGAGACCGACCTCTCGGCCGAGGAGGTCGAGAACGAACTCGGCAAGGCCCTCGCCGCCGACCGGGGCATCTTCTCCATCACCGACGTCAAGGGCCGCAGGGTCCTCGTCCCGATCACCTCGCTCGGCTTCGTCGAGATCGGCGAGGAGGAGTCCCGCCCCGTCGGCTTCGGCGGCACCCTCTGATCCGGCGCCCCGCCGCCGGGCGCCCTCCCGGGCGTCCTGCCGCCGGGCGCCCTCCGCTCGTGCACCGCGCCCCGGCCGGGCACGGCGCCTGACCGCGCCGTCCCCGGGAGGGGTCCCCGCCGCGGCGGGGACCCCTCCCGGGGCCGTGCCGCGGCGGGATCACGGCCCCGGGGTCAGCCCCAGAGCGGCCATCCGCCTGCCGTGCGCCTCGGTCAGCCGGTTGAACATCCGGGTGACGTCCTCCCCGTCCGTGCTCACCAGCAGCACCGCCAGCTCCGGCCGCGCCTCGGCCACCCGCCGGGCCTGGCTCAGCGCCTCGCCCACCATCCGCCTGGACCACAGCGCCAGCCGGCCGGCGAGCTTCGGATCCTCCTCCAGGGCCGCGCCGACCCGGTCCACCGCGAACTGGCAGCGGCCCTCGTCGGCCAGCACCTCCTCGACCAGCGACCGCGTCCCGGCGTCCACGTGGGCCGCGGCCTCACGGTAGAAGTCGAGCGCGATCCCCGTGCCGACGTACGCCTTGACCAGAGCCTCCAGCCAGTCGTTCGGCGCGGTCCGCTCGTGCCATCCGTCCAGCGCGTCGACGAAGGGGGCCATCGCCTCCTCCGGGTCGGCACCGAGCGAGGCGAGCCGGTCACGGAGCAGCCGGAAGTGCGCGTACTCGGCCGCCGCGAGGTCGCCGAGCGCGGCCCGGTCGGTGAGCGTCGGCGCGTGCCGCGCGGCCTCCTCGGCGAGGCGGAGGAACGCGGTCAGCTCGGCGTAGGCGAGCACACCGAGCAGGTCGGCGACGCCAGGGCGGGAATCACTCATGGGGGCAGACTACGAGCGTCCGGGGCCGCCGGTGAACGGGTCCCGGTCCCCCGCGGGTCACCGGCCTTATTCATGCGGAATACCAGGAAATCGGTTCTCGGTTGTGGTATCGGGTACACTTCCCAGTGAAAGTGCGACCGCACTGTGTTAACCCAGGAGATCTCTCCTGAACGCCCCCCGGAAATCGGCGTGACGCCGCAGCGGTCGCTGATGACATTGAGAGGGCTGGCCCTTCCGCGAGGACCCGGCACGGGGATCTGTTGGCCCGTGGTCCCGGCAGGACTGCCTTCAACGGAGATTTAGGCAGGCCAAGCTGACGACGTTCCGAGACCTCGGAGTCACACCAGAGATCGCTGACGCCCTCGACACCGAGGGCATCACCACGCCGTTCCCGATCCAGGAGATGGCACTCCCCCTGGCCCTCGCGGGCCAGGACATCATCGGCCAGGCGCGCACCGGCACCGGCAAGACCTACGCCTTCGGCGTGGCGATGCTCCAGCGTGTCGGCAAGCCCAGGAAGAACCGGAAGAAGCCTCGCGGGCTCATCGTCGTACCGACCCGCGAGCTCGCCGTCCAGGTCACCGAGGACCTGGTCACGGCCGCAGGCAAGCTGGGCTCCCGGATCCTCACCGTCTACGGCGGGCGCGCCTACGAACCCCAGATCGAGGCCCTCAAGCAGGGCGTCGACGTCATCGTCGGCACCCCCGGCCGCCTGCTCGACCTGGTCAAGCAGAAGCACCTCGACCTCTCGCAGATCGGCGTGCTCGTCCTGGACGAGGCCGACCGCATGCTCGACCTGGGCTTCCTGCCCGACATCGAGCGCATCATCAAGCTCGTCCCGGCCGAGCGGCAGACGATGCTGTTCTCCGCCACCCTGCCGGGCGAGATCGTCGGCCTGTCCCGGCGCTACCTCAACCGCCCGACCCACGTGCGGGCCGAGAACAACGACGCCGAGGCCGAGGCGACCCCGCAGACCACGCAGTTCGTCTGGCGCACGCACCGGATGGACAAGATCGAGATCCTCGGTCGCCTCCTCCAGTGCGAGGGCCGCGGGCTCACGATGGTCTTCTGCGAGACCAAGCGCGCCTGCGACCGGGTCGTGGAGGACCTCAAGGAGCGCGGCTTCGCCGCCGCCGCCGTCCACGGCGACCTCGGGCAGGGCCAGCGCGAGCAGGCCCTGCGGGCCTTCCGCAACGGCAAGATCGACGTCCTGGTCGCGACCGACGTCGCGGCGCGCGGCATCGACGTCGACGACGTCACCCACGTCGTCAACTACGACTGCCCGCAGGACGAGAAGGCGTACGTGCACCGGATCGGCCGCACCGGCCGCGCCGGCCGCACCGGCGTGGCGGTGACCTTCGTGGAGTGGGAGGACCTCACCCGCTGGAAGGTCATCAACAACGCGCTCTCGCTGGACTTCGCCGAGCCCGTCGAGAGCTACTCGACCTCGCCGCACATCTACAGCGCCCTGGGCATCCCCGAGGGCACCAAGGGTGTGCTGCCGCGCGCCAACCGCTCCCGGGCCGGCCTGGCGGCCGAGGAGGTCGAAGACCTCGGCGAGACCGGCCGCACCCGTTCGCGCACGCCCCGCAAGGGCCGCGACGAGGAGCGGGAGGAGCGCCGTGAGCGTCCCGCCCGCACCCCCCGCGAGCGCCGCCGCACGCGCGGCGCCCGGAACGGCGCGGAGGCCCCGGAGACGGCCGCCGTCGAGGAGGCCGCAGTGCCGGCAGAGGTCGTGGCGCCGGTCGAAGCCGCGGCGCCGGTCGAGGTCGCGGACGTCCCGAGTCCCGCCGTCGAGCTCCCCCAGGTGGAGGCAGATGTGGCACCGCACGACGGTGAGTCCGCGCCCCGGCGCGGCCGCACCCGCAGGACCGGGCGGAGCCCGGAGACCGCTCCCGTCGAGCCGGTGGCCGCCGAGGACCTCGACGCCCCCGACCTGGACGTCGAGGAGCCGGCGCCCGCGCCCCAGCAGCCGCGTCCCGAGCCGGAGAAGATCATTCCGCCGAGCCCGTTCGCGGTGATCTTCAAGTCTCCCGACCTGGCGACGGACGACGACGAGATCGCCCCCTCGGCGGCCTCCGAGCGCGTCCAGAACCGCCGCCGCCCGGCGGCCCGGGGCCAGCAGCGGGGTCCCCGCCGCGGCAACCAGCCGTAACCGCGGGGGAGGGGCTCCGGGCATCCCGCCCGGCGCCCCTCCCCCGCCGTCCGCGGAGGCGGCAGGCCATCCCGACCAGAGAGGTATCGTGGTCTCACGTGAGTACGCCGCGTTTTCTGACCCTGCCTCCTGGCGTCCGCCCGATCTCGGTCGACACGGCGGCGGGCACGTTCGCCGCGCTGGAGGCGATGCCCGTCAGCGGCATCCCGGAGCGCTGGCCCGCCCTGCTGGTCCCCGGTCTCACGGGCAGCAAGGAGGACTTCATCTCCGTCCTCCAGACGCTCGCCCAGTCGGGCCGCCGGGTCATCGCGATCGACATGCGCGGCCAGTTCGAGACGGACGGCCCGGACGACCCCGCCGCCTACACCTGCGCGGCGCTCGGCAACGACATCGACCTGCTGGCGCAGACGGTCGGTGAGGGTGAGCCCCTCCACCTGGTCGGCCATTCCTTCGGCGGACTGGTCACCCGCGAGGCGGTCATCGACGGCCGCACCAAGTTCGCCTCCTACACGCTGATGAGCTCGGGTCCGGGCGCGATCGTCGGCCCGCGCGAGCGCTTCAGCCGGAAGATGCTCGCCGAGCTGCCCGAACGCGGCATGGAGCACCTGTGGCACGACCGGATGGAGCCGGAGGCGCTGGCCGTCGGGGTGCCCGACGAGATCGTCGCGTTCCTGCGCAAGCGGTTGTTCTCCAACTCGCCGGTGGGCATGGCCGCCATGACCCGGCAGGTGCTCTCCGCGCCCGACCGCTGCGGCGACCTCGCCCAGGTCGGCGTGTCCACCCTGGTCCTGTACGGCGAGCACGACGACGGCTGGCCCCCGCACCTGCAGGCCGAGATGGCGCACCGGCTGGACGCCGAGTGCGTGGTCGTCCCCGGCGCGGCGCACTCCCCCGCGGTGGAGGCCCCCGAGACCACGGCCGCCGCCCTCGTCCGGTTCTGGAACTCCGCCGAGGCCCGGCTGCTGAGCTGACCGTCCGGGGCAGGGCGGTTCCCCGGCCGCGGAGGCGGCGCTCCTCTGCGGTCACGGCGGGGCGCACGTCACGGGACGGGACGGTTCCCCGGTCACGGAGGCGACGTTGTTGGACGATCCGTCCAATCCCATGTAATCATCTACTTACCATGGCGAGCATCGAAGACATCGTCGTCCAGCCCCCGTACACCGCGACCTGGCTCGTGCACATCGACCGCTCCATGTGGATCGGCGGCGTCCGCGGCCTCATGCTCCAGGCCCTGCACCCCCTCGCGATGCGCGGGGTCTGGCAGAACTCCACCTTCCAGGACGACCCGTTCGGGCGGCTCCGCCGTACCGCCGACTTCGTGGGCCGGGTGACCTTCGGCAGCCCCGCGGAGGCCGAGGAGATCGGCCGCCGGGTCCGGGGCATCCACCGGAGCCTGCGCATCGACGACCCGGACACCGGCCGGACCCACCGGGTGGACGATCCCGAGCTGCTGCTCTGGGTGCACTGCGCCGAGGTCTCGTCCTACCTGTCGGTGGCGCGGCGGGCGGGTCTCGCGCTCACCGACCGCCAGGCCGACCGCTACCTCGCCGAGCAGCGCCGCAGCGCCGGCTACGTGGGACTGCACGCCGAGGACGTGCCGGGCTCGCTGGCCGAGCTGGACGACTACCTCGCCGGGATCCGGCCCGCGCTGAAGGTCACCCCCGAGGCCGCCGCGACCGTCCGCTTCCTGCTCTGGCCGCGCCTGCCCGCCGAACTCCGCATGCTCAACCCCGGCAAGCCCGCCTACTTCCCGTTCGGCGCCCTGTGCTACTACTCGCTGCCCGGCTGGGCCAGGCGACTGTACGGCGTGCTGCCCGAGGTGCCCCGCGGCGCGGTCACCGCGGCGCTGCGGGCGTTCCGGCTGAGCATGAACGCGCTCCCCGAGCCCGTCCACGACCGGGCCTTCACCGAGCGGACCCGCGCCATGCTCACCGCCTCCCGCGAGCGGCTGGGCGCGGCGGGCTACGACGTGAGCCGGGGCCTGAAGGGGCTGACCGATCCCCGGCGCTGGCCGGGCGGCGCGTCCCGGGCCGCCTGAGACGGATCTGCGCGCCGCCGGAGACGGCCTGGGCGCCGCCCGAGACGGGCCTGGGCGCCGCCTGGGCGGAGTGGCTCGCCCGGACCCGCCCAGGGGCCCTGCCCGTCCGCTGCGGCCGGCGGCCGGGGAAGGACGAGGGCTCCTCAGGAGTCGGCCAGGCCGTCCCAGGGAAGCTTGTCCGGCGCCGCCGCCCGCCCCTCCGGGCAGTGGCGGCGGAAGTCGCACCACGAGCAGAGCGGGCCGGTCCTCGGCGGGAAGAGCGCGTCGATCTCCGGCGGGACCTCCGGCGGCGTGCGGTCCGCGTTCCCCGCCGCGCCCCTGCCTCTGCCCGCACCCGCACGCGAGCTCCGCCCCGCCGCCTCCGCCCAGCTCCCGTAGCGCTCGTCGGCCTCGGCGGCCTCGGTCGCGATCTCCTCCGCCCGGCGCAGGTGGCGCTCCAGGGACTCCTCGGTGTGCTCCCACGCCGCGACCGAACCGGTCGGCAGGTGGTGGAGCTCGACCCGCCTGCACGGCCGGTGCAGCATCCGGGAGGAGGCCAGGGCGTAGACGGCCAGCGCCAGCGAGGAGCGGGCGTCGTCCTCGGTCAGCGGGCGGCGGCCGGTCTTGTAGTCGACCACGACCAGCTCCCCGCCCCTGCGGTCGAGCCGGTCGACGCGGCCGGACAGCGCGAGCACGGAGGTCTTGGTCGCCACGGTCCGCTCGACGCCGACGGGCTCGTCGGCCGGGTCGAGGGTCGCGGTGTAGCGGGCGACCATCGCCCGCGCCCGGTCGAGCCAGGCCGCCGACTGCCCGGCGTCCCGGAACCCGTCGCCGATCCACCCCCTGGCCAGCAGCGTCTCCGCCGTCGCCGGGGTGCGCCGGTCGTACGGCTCCCGCCACCAGCCCGCCAGGGCGTTGTGCACGCTCACGCCCACGCTGGTGTGCGCCCACCGCGGCCCCCGCTGCGGCGCGGGCCGGTCGAGGTAGCCGAACCGGTAGCGCCGGGGACAGTCCAGCCAGCCGTTGAGCCGCGACGGCGTGCAGGAGTAGAGCCGCCGCGGGACGCCCTCCAGGGGGAGCTGGTCCATGGAGGGCTAGTCGCGGTCGAGGTTCAGCCGGATCCCCGCGGCGCGCGTCCCGTCCTTCAGCGGGCCCTCGTCCTCCGCCTCCGCGGCGCCGCGGGTCAGCGAACCGGACAGCCAGGCGTCGAACTGCGGCTCCAGGTCGCCGATGACGGCCTCCTCGCCGTGCGCGGGCAGCACGCGGGTGCTGTGGCGCAGGGTGAACAGCCGCCCGCCGATCGTGGAGAGCTGGTCGGCCAGCGCGGGGTACTCACCGGCGATCCTGCCCGGGCCGTCGGCCAGGAGCGTCTTTCCGGTGAAGACCGCGTCGAGCTCCTCGCAGTAGAGCGAGATGCCGCCCAGCGTGACGCCGGGAGTCGTCATGACCTCCAGCTCCACGTCGGCGACGGCGAACACGCCCTCGTCCTCCAGCTCGATGTCCGGCCACGTGTCCGGCCAGGTCCGGCGCCACAGCGGCTTGTCCTTGGGGTGCATGGCGACCACGGCCTCGTCGCGCGCGGCCACCTCGATGGCGGCGCCGACGTGGTCGGGCAGGCCGTGGGTGCAGATGACGGCGAGCACCTCCCGCTCGCCGACCTGCTCCAGGATCCTCTCCGCGTCGCGCGCGGGGTCGATGACGATGACCTCCTCATCGTCACCCACGATCCAGGTGTTGTTCTCGACCTTGTGCTCGGTGCCGTCGATGTCGACGGCACCCTCGGTCACCACTCGCTCGATACGGGCTGTCACGCTTCAGAACTTTACTGCCTCCGCTTCACTGCGACGCTGCGCGTCACGGCGCCACCCCCAGGAGCGTGCGCATGGCGGTGATGATGAGCTGTACGGCGAGCGCCGAGAGCAGCAGGCCCGCGATGCGGGTGACGAGCTCGATGCCGTTCTCCTTGACGACCCGGACGATGGCCAGCGAGAAGCGCATGAACACCCAGAGCAGGATGTGCACGACCCCGATGGCCAGGGCGAGCGCCAGGATGCCGCCGCTCTTGGCCCCGGCCTGCTGGGCGAAGACGATGGTCGCGACGATCGCCCCCGGGCCCGCGAGCAGGGGGGTGCCGAGGGGGACCAGGGCGACGTTCACGTTGGACTTCATCGTGTTGGCGGGCGGCTCGGTCTCACCGGTGAGCAGTTGGAGGGCGACCAGCAGGAGCAGCAGGCCGCCGGCGATCTGCATGGCCGCCACCTCGACGTGCAGGTAGCCGAGGATCGCCTGCCCGAAGACCGCGAACAGCACGACGAGGCAGAACGCGACGATGGGCGCCTGCCAGGCGATCCGCCTGCGCTCGGCCGTACTGCGGCCGCCGGTGTAGGCGAGGAAGAGCGGGATGATGCCGGGCGGGTCCATGATGACGAACATCGTGACGAACGCCTCGACGAAGAACTGGATGTCGAACACGCGTCCCCCTGGCCGGAGCGGAGGGGGATCGCCTCAATGCTAGCCACCCGGCCCGCGCCGGGGCCTGCGGGGTTCCAGCCCGAGCGGGCCGGCGCCGGGGCCCTGGCCGGATGGGACTCCGCCGAGGCCGTGGCCGGACGGGACTCCGCCGGGACGCGCCGGGGGGCGCCGAGGTGTCAGGCCTCCCCGACCTCCAGGCGCGGCGAGAAGGCGCCGAAGGGCAGGTCGAACACCTGTCCGTCGTCGCGGAGGTCGCGCAGGGAGAGCTCGAAGAGGGCGACCAGGCAGCCCGCGTCGGCGGGCCAGACGACGGCCCACAGCCAGTCGCCCATCGCCTCACCGGCGTAGACCGCCCGGTCGGCGGCGCCGCTCACGCACCAGAGCGCGGCGGGGTGGCCGTTCACGTCGATCTTCGCGTGCGGCGGGCCCTCGCCGAACCCCTCCCCCGGGTCGGGGCCGGGCAGCCCGGCGAACCCCGCGCCGAGTCCCACCCCGGGCTCCTCCGCGATGATCAGCAGATCGGCGGGGCCCTGGGTCAGCGAGGGGCCGGACAGCGCGACGACGGTGGCCCGGGTGCCGGTGCGCTCGTCACCGGCCGCGGCGAACCCGGTGACCAGCCAGCCGGTCGGCAGCGGCCACGGCATCCAGACCGGGACGTGGGCCTCGCGGGTGACGGCCTCCACGGCCGCCTCCGACGGTTGCCGCGGCGGCTGCAGGGGCAGGACGTCGCCGTGCGGGCCGCATCGCCAGGCGCTTGACCAAGCACTCGGCGGGCGAAGCGGGCCGAAACAGCGTGGGCAGGTAGGCGATGCTCTCACGCCTACCCACGGTGCTCTCCTGATGACCGGTCAGTCAAGAGCGCAGTCCGTTATGGAGCCGTAATCTTGTTCAGGTGCGCGTAAATTGTGTGGGGGCGATCATCTCCGATGACTCCCGCCGGTTGCTCCTCGTCCGCCGCGGCCGCCCGCCCGGCGAGGGGCTCTGGTCGGTTCCCGGCGGCAGGGTGGAGCCCGGCGAGTCCGACGCCGGGGCGGTCGTCCGGGAGGTGGCCGAGGAGACCGGGCTGGCGGTCGCGGTCGGGCCGCTGGCGGGCACGGTGGAGCGCCCGGGCCCGGGCGGCGTGGTCTACGAGATCCGCGACTACCTGGCCGAGGTCGTCGGCGGCGTGCTCGTCCCCGGCGACGACGCCGCCGACGCCCGCTGGTTCGACCCCGGTGAGCTGCCCCGCCTGCCCCTGGTCCCGGGCCTGCTGGACGCCCTCACCGGCTGGGAGGTCATCGGTCCGCCGTCAGGGTCGAGCGCCACAGGGTGAGGTGGTCGGCGTCGTAGGTGGTGGACCGGCCCAGGGCCACCACCCGGTCGCCGGAGACCGCGACGGCGCCGAGCCACTGGACGCCGCCGCCGGCGAGGTGCCCCTGGGTGGGCGTGTGCAGCTGCCAGGACCGCCCGTCCCCGGAGGTCCACACCGCGCTGTCCCCCTCTCCCCGAGCGCCCTGCCGGCCCACCGCCACCACCCCGTCCTGGGTCGCGGCCAGGTCGTGCACGGCGGCCGCCTGGTCGGCGGGGAGCCAGACCGTCTCCCACGTCGCCCCGTTGTCCCGGGAGACGGCGCCGAACGCCCGGCTGCCCTCGGCGGTCTCGGCGGCGCCGATCGCGACGGCCTGCCCGCCGTACGTGACCACGTGCCGCAGTCCCGCCGACGTCGCGCCGACCGGGAGGACGGGTTTGCGCGCGGTCCAGGTGACGCCGTCGGCCGAGACCCACACCACGCCGGTCTCGTGCCCCGCCGTACCGGAGCCGCCGACGGCCATGTAGCCGGAAGAGGTCGGCGAGACGTCGTGCAGGCGCACCCCCACGCCGCCCGCGGGCAGCCCCGCCGCCCGGGTGAAGCGTTTCAGGTCGGCGGAGAACCACAGGACGGGGGCGGCGGTGGCCGCGCCCCGCTCCTCACCGGCCAGGACGTAGCCGGAAGGGCCGGCCGCGACCGCGTGCGGGGCGAGGAAGTCCCGGTCGCCCGCCGGCTTCAGCGCGTCCCCGGCCGGGACCCTGCGCCAGTCGCCGCCGTCGGCGGAGGTGACGAGCAGCGGCTCCGTCGAGGAGGCCCCGCTCATGGTCCCGCCCACCGCGAGCCAGCCCTTCCTGCCGTACGCCACGTCGCCGAGGGCCTGCCGGTGCGCACCGCCGAGGACCTCCGCCGATCCCGCGGCCTGCCAGTCCTCCCCGTCGGGACTGCTCCAGATCCCGGCGTCGCCGAAGACCGAGCCGACGGCGACGAACCGGCCCTCCCCCGCGGCCACCCGGGCCGTCTCGCGGGCGGCCCGGACCAGGCCCCGGATCTCGGCCAGGGGGACCGCCTTCGCCCCGCTCCCCTTGGCCGCCGTGATGAGGACGAGCCGGTTGTCCACCTCGGCGGCGCGCTCGTCGCCGCCGACGACGAGCGTGCCCGTGCCGGAGACCGCCAGGGCCCGCAGCGATCCGGGCAGCCGGCCGAGGTCGGCGGCCCTGGTCCACTCGCGGCCGTCCGCGCTGGTGTGCACGGCGTAGCGTTCCAGGCCCGTCTCGGTGACCGCGGCCACCCCCTCGGGGGAGGAGGTCAGGCGCTTGACGCCCGACCCCTGCGCGTCCAGCCCCGTGATGGCGCCGCAGGCCTCCCACTTCCCGCCGTCGGCCGAGCAGTGGACCCGTACCTCCCCCTTGGCGCTGCGCTGCTGGAGCGGGACCAGGACGAACCCCTTCCGGGCCACGGCGAGCGTGCCCGGCTGCGCGACGACGCCGTCCAGCGCCACTCCGGACGGCAGCCAGGACCTCCCGCCGTCGCCGGAGCGCAGGACGACCGAGCCCGAAGCGCCCTGGGCCGGGTCGGCCAGCGCGACCACGGCGTCCCCCCGGGCGGCGACCGCCCTGAGGCCGCGGATCCTGTCCGGGGCGCCGATGTCGCGCGTCTCCACCCTGGTCCAGCTCCGCCCGTCGGGCGAGGTCCAGGCGGCGGCGCCCGAGGTGCCGTCGCCGAGGACGGCGGTGCCGACCGCGACGAAGCCGGAGGATGTCCGGGCCAGGTCCGTGATCCTGTCGCCGCTCGCGAACGCGGTCAGTCCCTCGGCGTCCACCGCGCTCCAGCGGTGGCCGTCGACGCTGCTCCACAGCCCCACGGTGAGCCCCCCGGCGGGCCCTCCGGTGCCGGACGGCTCGTTGCCCGCCGCCAGCCACCGGCCGTCGCCGCCCGCGACCAGCCCGACCGTGGCCGGTCCGCCTTCCTGGCCCGCGAACCCGGTCACCTTCCCCAGCCGCCAGGTCGTGCCGCCGTCCGGCGAGACGAGGAACAGCGGCCGGGGGACGGGGCTGGTGGTGTCGCTGCCGACCGCCACCACGGTCGGCCCCACCGCGGCGATGGCGTTGAGCACCTGGCTGGAACCGTCGCCGCCGCCGTCGACGGGCGAGGCGAAGGTCCCGTCCGCCGGTTGGAAGTCACCACCCGCCAGGCGCAGCCCCGTGCCCAGCGAGTCGCTCACCCAGCCCCACAGCGCCAGGCCCCCGCCGACCGCCGCGGTGAGGACCAGGACCATCACCAGGGGGACGACCAGCCGGCGTCCGCCCCTGCCCCGCTTCGGACTGGAACGGCGCACGGCCGAGGGCGCGACGGCCGGCCGGTGGCGCCCGCCACCCTGCCCGCGCGGGGGAGGCCCCTGGGCCACCAGGAGGTCCGGCCGGGCCGGTCTTCCGGCGGGCGGGCGTCCGACCCGCCGCACGGGCTCGAAATCGTCCTGCCGTTCCGGCTCCTCCCGTGGTACGGCGGGCGGTTCCGCTCCAGGCTCCGGCCCGGCGGGAGCGGACGCCACCAGCCGGTCGGGGCGGTCCGCCACTCTCCTGCGCGGACGGGGCTCCGCTCCAGGCTCCGGCCCGGCGGGAGCGGACGCCACCAGCCGGTCGGGGCGGTCCGCCACTCTCCTGCGCGGACGGGGCTCCGCTCCCGGCTCGGCTCCCGGCTCGGCTACGGGGGCTCCCGCGGAGTGCCGGTCTACTGCGGGCACGCCAGAGGGATCCGGTCGCGCCGAGGGGTTCTCCGGTTCCGGAGAGCCCTGCGGCGGGGCGTCCGCGGAGGCGGAGGGCGAGGCGTACGGCCGGGCGTAGGGACGGCGGCGGCCGGTGCCGGAGGGCCGGGGCGGGGAAGGGGGACCGGCGTCCTCCGGCGCGGGAGCGGCGAAGGGCGGCGCCACCCAGGGGGAGGAGAGCGGAAGACCACGCGGCCGGCCATCGGAGGGACCGGGAGGGAAGTGCTGCATCGTCGGCGGGGACTGGGGCTCCGGAGGCTCCTGGGGCTCTTGGGGCTCTTGGGGCTCTTGGGGCTCTTGGGATCCACGGGTCCCGCGGGACTCCAGCGGCTCCTGGTGCTCCGCTCCGTACGCCATCCCACCGGACGCGCCGTCGTCGTCCGCCGGCCGTTCTCGCGAGCGCGGGTCGTGAGGGCCCGAGGCCACGCTCAGCACCTCCTCGAAGGAAGCCTACGCGCCCGGATCCATTGATTCCGGACCGTTCCAGTCGTCTCCAACGCCCGACCGCAATCCCTTATGGAAACGGCAAATCGCACGCGACCCTACTACTACCGTTCCTTTTCAGTGAGCGGGAGTGAATCCCGGCCCACCGGCGCGCCCCGAACGGTCCTGGACGCACTGGGTCCCCGCGTTCACGTCCCGCCCGGCGGCGGCCCTCCACGGGGCCGATCCGGATCAGGTGGACGGGTCCCCTGCCCGCGCTCCGGGGCGTGCTCTCCGGCCTGGACGTCCCGAAGCCTCTGGTGATCACTCCGGTCACCAGGGGGGCGGGTCGTCCGACGCCGGATCGCGTGCCCCAGAGCACGTCGTGCGATCGCGATGCTCGCCGCCTCGTGCCGGGTGACCCGGCGGCGGGGGGCGCTCATCGGCCGCTGCCAATGCTCGGCTCCCCACCGGCTGGTGTAGGCAGGATCGACCGCCACCACCGCCACGTCCTGCTCGGCCGCCATCGCCACCAGCCGGTTGCGCAGCTTCGCGGTCGGGAAGCGGGAGATCAGGTTCCGGAAGCGCTTGCGCCGCCCGTGCTTCTCCCGCGTCTTGTCGTTCGTGAAGTCGAGGTCCTCGATCGCGATCGCCTTCACGCCGCACTGCCGGGCCCAGTGCAGCAGCCCGCTCAGCGCGTGACGCACCTGCGCGTCCCGATGCTGCGCGCTGCCGGACAGGTCGTAGGCGAAGCGGCGCGGCGCGCCGACCGGGTTGCCGTGCGCATCCAGCCGCCAGGCGGCCAGGTGGTCGTTGTTGGCGTCCACGCCGAGGCAGCCGCCCGCCAGCGCCGCCTCCACCGGCAGGACGGGGGCGGGTGGGCGCTGCCAGGACGCGGTCGCATACCACCGGCCCCGCACCGCGTCATAGCCGATGGTGTAGGCGACCGCCTTATCGGCAGTGATGCGGTCGGCCCACTCGGCACCGCGGTGCGCGAAACGCACCGTGCAGGAGAGCACGTAGCGGCCGTGCGGGGCGTTGGCCAGGTGCGCCAGCGCCGACGGCAGCCGGATACTGATCTCGCCGTCGGGGGACAGGCGGATGGTCTCGTTGCCGAACCGCTTGCCCGACTCGCCGTCCGCGGACAGGAACAGCCGCGCCGCCCGCCAACGTTCCCGCCACTTCTCCTCGGTCAGGTCGGCCTGCTCCAGGTGGTGGCGCGTGGTGGCCAGGCGCTTGCCGCCCCGGCAGACCCGGACCCGGCCCGCCTCCCAGTCCCTCCGCACCGCCGCACACCGGGCTTCCAGCAGGTGCAGGCGGCGCTGTTTGGCGTGCCGCTCGGCCTTCGAGCGGTAGCCGCCCGGCGCGCGGTTGGTGCCGGGAGCGCCGAGGGGCTGGGACAGGCGGTGGCGCAGCACCGCGATGCCCGCCTCCAGCTTCTGCAGACGGTCGAGTTGCGCCCGCCGCGCCAGCGCCCACTGGTCGTTGGTCGCCTTGGTGATGGACCCGGCCCACCGGGCTGAGGAGGCCACGGTGAGTTCCCGCTTACGCGCCGCCCACGCGGCGGTGTCGTGCTCGCGTCCGGCGGCGCAGCGGGTCTTCAGGTCGCGGGAGGCCAGCGCGCCGAGGAACGCGCCGACCTCGGCCAGCACCGCCGCATCCGCCTCCGACAGGCGCAGCCGGTCACGGATCGCCACCCCGGCCGGACCGGGCACGGTGAACGGGTCTGCGATCGACCGCAGCTCACCCACGACTCACCTCCCGCGCCTGCAGGGCCGTACCGGCCCGCCCTTGATCGAACACACGAGCGACAGTAATCACATCGTCGCACACTGTCAAAGAGACGGTGTGATCCCCTCGGTTCGGCGCGGACCGGCCGGAGAGCGCAGCGCGACGGTCATCCGATCCGGAGCGCCGTCGGCCCGTCATGCCCGCCCGCCCAGGCCACCGGGCCACTCACGGGAATCGACTCGAACGCACTCAAACGCACTGGAACTCCAACGGTTCGAACCCCGTCCCACTGAAACATCACCTCTCACCGTCGCGCGGTCCCGGCGGGCCGCGCCCCATCCAGACCAACATGCCGGAGCCCTCCTGGCGAGACCTCTCTAGCGAGATTTATCGGTCCAGCGCCAGATTTGTCACCGCCAGAAATGGCGAATCCGATTTCGACCGCTCCCGGGTGCACAGGAATCTCTCCTCTCCGCCCCAGTGCGCATTACTTCACAGACACCACGGCCGGTGGGAGCTTTCATGAGGGCAGGAAACCCCGACCCCAGGGAGCGAACATGAAACGGCTGGGGCCCGTACTCACGCTGGCGGCCGGCGCGGTGACGACCGTCGCGCTCGGCGCGCTCAGCGCCACCACCTCACCGCCGGCCCGGGACGCCGGCGCGGCGGGCGAACCCGCCGCGGTGGCCGAGGCCACCTCGGAGGCCTCGGCCGCGCCCGCGCCGTCCAGGACCGCCAAGCCCGTCCCGGCCAAGGCCGACTACGCGGGCCGGGTCAAGGGCAACGGCGGGCTCGTCGCCGTCTCCATCCGCAACGGCAAGGCCGTCGGCTACTTCTGCGACGGCAGGGTCGAGGCCTGGCTCAGAGGGAAGGCCGCCGACGGCAAGGTCGTGCTGACCGGGCCCGAGGGGGCCTCCCTCACCGCCGCACTCGGTGGCGGCAGGGCCACCGGGACGCTGGAGTTCGGCTCGAAGGAGTGGGACTTCACCGCACCGACGGTCAAGAAGCCGTCGGGCCTCTACCGGGCCAGCGCGATCGTCCGCGGCGCGAAGGTCCGGGCCGGATGGATCTACCTCGCCGACGGCACCCGCGTCGGCCTGACCCTGGTCGACGGCGCGCCCGCCGACGTCGCCGTCCCCGAGCCCGGGGAGAACGCGACCGTCAACGGCGAGCAGGTCGATCCCAAGGACGTCGACGAGTTCATCGAGGAGTTCTGATGAGCGGCACCCCAGCGAACGGCACCGCGGACGACACGCAGGCCCTGCGGGTCCCGCCCCGGCAGAACCTCGCCCCGCTGCTCGTCCCGCTCGTCGTCGGCGGGCTGGTCGCGGTCGCGCTCGGCGTCTACGGACGCACCCACACGCCCACCGGCTTCGCGGTCGGCCCCGCCGGGTTCTCCGGGCCGCTGGCCATGAAGTCCTGGCTCACCACCGGCGCGTTCCTGCTCGCCGGGGTCCAGGTCTTCTCCGCGCTGGTGATGTGGGGCCGGATCAGGCTGGACGCGCCGTGGATCGGCGCCCTGCACCGCTGGTCGGGCCGGGCGGCGTTCCTGCTGACGATCCCGGTGGCCTTCCACTGCCTGTACGCGCTGGGCGCCCAGTTCGACGTGGCCCGCGTGCTGGTCCACTCGCTGCTGGGCTGCTTCTTCTACGGCGTGTTCACCGCGAAGATGCTGGCCCTGCCCAAGCGCGGACTGCCCGGCTGGACCCTCCCGCTGCTCGGCGGGCTGGCGTTCACCGCGCTGGCCGGCCTCTGGGTGACCTCGTCGCTGTGGTTCTTCACCACGATCGGGGTCAAGCTCTAGGCGGCGTGCAGGCCGCCGTGGTTCCTCACCGCCATCGCGGTCAAGCCGCAGGCGGGGTGAAGGCGGTGGTGCGCGGCAGTCCGGCCGCGCGGCCCTTGGCCGCCACCACCAGCGCCATCTTCCGGGACGCCTCGTCGATCATCTCGTCGCCCAGCATGACCGCGCCGCGCCGCTCCACCGTCGTGTAGTACTCGTACGCGTCGAGGATGAGCTCGGCGCGGTCGTAGTCCTCCTGGGACGGCGAGAAGACCTCGTTGGCCGCCTCGATCTGGGTCGGATGGAGCACCCACTTGCCGTCGAAGCCGAGGGCCGCCGAGCGCGCGGCCACCCGCCGGTAGCCGTCCAGGTCCTTGATGGCCAGGTAGGGCCCGTCGATCGCCTGCAGGTCGTGCGCGCGGGCGGCCATCAGGATGCGCATCAGGATGTAGTGGTAGGCGTCGCCCTCGGTGTAGCCCGGAGGCTGCTCACCGACGACCAGGGTCCGCATGTTGATCGAGGCCATGAAGTCGGCGGGGCCGAAGACCAGCGTCTCCAGGCGGGGCGACGCGGCGGCGATGGCGTCCACGTTGACCAGGCCGCGGGCGCTCTCGATCTGCGCCTCGATGCCGATCCGGCCGACCGGCAGCCCGTTCGCCCTCTCGATCTGGGTCAGCAGCGTGTCCAGCCAGGTCACCTGCCCGGCGTCCTCGACCTTGGGCAGCATCAGGCAGTCGAGGAACTCCCCGGCGCCCTCGACGACCTCGATGACGTCCCGGTAGGTCCACTGCGTGGACAGGTCGTTGACCCGGACCACCCGGACCCGGCCCGACCAGTCGCCCTCGCGCAGCGCGGCCACGATGTTCCTGCGCGCCTCCTCCTTGGCCAGCGGCGCGACGGAGTCCTCCAGGTCGAGGAAGACCTCGTCGACGGCCAGGCCCTGCGCCTTCTCCAGGAACCGGGGGCTGCTGCCGGGGACCGCCAGGCACGAACGTCGGGAGCGCATGGCCACACCGTAGCGGGCACCCCGGCAGATTCCGCGGACGGGGGCGCTGTCGCGCCCGCACAAACTCCGACCCCTGTTTCTTGGCGCACCCCTTGAGCGGACCACGGGCCGGATGTCCGAATAATGGGGAGCACGCTTCGGCAAAGGGAGACGAAACGATGGCAAACGCTTCTCCGGTGGCTCAGCCCGCCGTACTGTCCGACCTCATCCCGGGGACCTGGGTCCGCGACGCCGCTCTCGTCGTGGGCGCCGCAGCGCTGACCGGCGTGGCCGCCCAGCTCAGCTTCCCCATCCCGGGAACCGACGTCCCCCTGACCATGCAGACCTTCGCCGTCCTGCTCTCGGGAGCCGCGCTCGGCCTGCCGCGCGCGTTCCTGGGCATGGCCCTGTACCTCGCGCTCGGCCAGCTGGGCGTGCCGTGGTTCTCCCCCGCCGGGGGCAACGCGACGGTCGGTTACATCGTCGGCTTCGTGGTGGCGGCCTCGGTGGTGGGCGCCCTCGCCGGCCGCGGCGGTGACCGCACCCCGGTCCGCACGCTCGGCACGATGGCGCTCGGCACTCTGATCATCTACGCCTTCGGCCTGCCCTGGCTCATGATCGCCAAGGACCTGGACCTCGGCACCGCCTTCGCCGGAGGCGTCCTGCCCTTCCTGATCGGCGACGGCCTCAAGATCCTCGCCGCGGCCGGGCTGCTCCCCGCCGCGTGGAAGCTGGCCCGCCGCTGATCCGCCCCGATCGTGTACGGCCCGCGCCCGGGGCTCGCAAGGGCGCGGGCCGTACATTCTTTTCATGAGTGTGATCGAGGAGGGCGCGAAGAAGTCGGGCGTGCTGTGGCTCTCGCTGGACCGGCCCCGGCTGGCCTGGCACACCTGGCACGACGGCGCGATCTACGTGGTCACCGGCGGCGGCGAGCAGTCGCTGCCCGGGCTGACCGAGGCCGGCCGGGTCGAGGTGACGCTGCGCAGCAAGGACAACGGCGCGCGGCTGGTCTCCTTCGACGTCTCGGTGGAGGTGGTGGACCAGGCCGAGGCCGCCGACGCGGTGGCCGCGCTGGCCAAGGACCGGCTCAACGCCGCCGACGGCGCGGGGCTGACGGCCCGCTGGGCCGCCGAGTCCCAGGTGGTACGGCTCACGCCGCGGTGACCGGCTCCCCGACCCCGGCCGCCCGGGCCGGCAGCTCGGCGGTGGCCCGCTGGGCGAGGTAGGCGCCCGTCAGGACGATGAGGCCGCCGAGGATCTGGAAGGCGCCCAGGGCCTCGCCGATGAGGAGCCAGGCGATGACCGCGCCGGCGATGACCTCCAGCGAGGCGACCGTGGAGCCGACCGCGGCCGACAGCCGGCGCACCGCGGTGACGCCGAGGATGTAGGCGGCGACCGTGGCGACCACGATCATCCAGAGCGCCGCCGCCGCCACCGGCAGGACGGGGGCGTCCGGCGACGGCGAGACGGCGTCGCCGAACGCCCGCCACGGGATGTCCCACGGCCGGGAGACCGGGACGAGCACGACCGCCGCGCCGACCAGGCCCCAGGCGATCAGGCCGAGCGGGTCGACGTCGTCGCCGAAGCCGTCGCTGAGCAGGAAGTATCCTGCGCAGCACGCCGCGGCGCCGAAGGCCAGCAGCAGGCCGAACGGGTCCAGGCTCAGGCCGGACCAGACCTCCACCACGATGCCGAGCCCGGCCACGGCCACCACCGCCCCGGTGAAGGCCGCCCGGGGCAGCCGTACCCGGCGGACGAAGCGCACCCAGAGCACGACGAACACCGGCGCGGTGAACTCGATCAGCAGGGTGACGCCCACCGGCAGCCGGGTGATCGCCGCGAAGTACAGCGCCTGCACGCCCGCCACCGCGACCACCGCGTAGGCGCCGAAGAACGGCAGCCGGGCGCGGGGGATGCGCAGCGCCCGGGGCCTGACCGCCGCCAGGATGCCGACGAGCAGCAGCCCGGCCCCGGCCATCCGGACCCAGACGGACTCCAGCGGGGCCAGCCCGCCGCCGCCGAGGTACTTGGCCATCGGTCCGGAGAACGCGAAGCACCAGGAGGACGCGAACGCGATCAGCAGGCCGGCACGCCTCATGTGACACCATCCGTGTAATTACCGTTTGCGAGCTTTGATGCTGTCACGCCGGAGAGGCAGGGGCAAGAAATGTCCGGCATGTGAGCGTGCCTCGGCCCTCTGCCCCGGGCCACCGCCTACGCTTCGAATGTGAGGATCTTCATCGCCCGGCTCGCCGGCACGCCCGTCTTCGACCCGGCCGGGGACCAGATCGGCCGGGTGCGGGACGTGGTGGTGACCGTCGCCGGATCCGCCCCGCCTCACGTCCACGGCCTGGTGGTGGAGATGCAGCCGCGCCGCCGGGTCTTCCTCCCGATCACCCGCGTGCTCACCGTCGAGGCCGGGGCCCTGGTCTTCAGCGGCCGGCTCAACATGCGCAGGTTCGAGCAGCGCGCCTCGGAGACCTTGGTCATCGGCGAGATGCTCGACCTGTCCGTGGAGGTCGACGGCGAGCGCATGACGGTGCTCGACCTGGCCATGGAGAAGACCCGCACCTCCGAGTGGCTGGTCACCAAGGTCGCCCTGGCCAGGAGCGGCGGGACGCTCGGCCTGCGGCGGCGCGGCGCGAGCAGGATCGTGGACTGGCGCGAGGTCAAGGGCTTCAGCGCCGTGCAGAAGGACCAGGGCGCGGCGAGCCTGCTGGCCGCCTTCGAGACCATGCGCGCGGCCGACCTGGCCAGCGCCCTGCACACCCTGTCCGACAAGCGGCGGGTCGAGGTCGCCGCGGCCCTGGACGACGTACGGCTGGCCGACGTGCTGGAGGAGCTCCCCGAGCGCGACCAGATCGGCATCCTGAGCCGCCTGCACCCGGAGCGGGCCGCCGACGTGCTGGAGGAGATGCGGCCCGACGACGCCGCCGACCTGCTCCAGGACCTCTCCCCCGAGCAGGCCGAGGCGCTGATGGCGCTGATGGAGCCCGAGGAGGCCGCGCCGGTCCGGCGGCTGCTGGTCTACCCCGAGAACACCGCCGGCGGCATCATGACGTCCGAGCCGCTGATCCTGCCCCCGACCGCCGCCGTCGCCGAGGCGCTGGCGGTCATCCGGCAGCGGGACCACATCCCGGCCGTGGCCACGCAGGTCTACGTGACCCGCCCGCCCGTCGAGACGCCGACCGGCAGGTTCCTCGGCCTGGTGCACTTCCAGCGGCTGCTGCGCGAGCCTCCGTCCACCCTGCTCGGCACGGTCATGGACGACTCGCTCGACCCGATCAGGCCGGAGCTCACCCTGAGACAGGTGACGTCCTACCTGGCCACCTACGACCTGGTGGCGGTGCCCGTGGTCGACGACGCCGGCCGGCTCGTCGGCGCGGTCACCGTGGACGACGTGCTCGACCACCTGCTTCCCGGCGACTGGCGGGAAGAAGAGGACCGCGGAGGGAACCCGTGACCGAACGGCTCGACCAGCCCCGCGAGCTGGGCCTGCGCCTGCGCCCGCACTACGACCCGGAGGCGTTCGGGCGGCTGTCGGAGCAGATCGCCCGCTTCCTCGGCACCGCGCGCTTCATCGTCTACATGACGGTGTTCGTCGCGGTCTGGATCCTGTGGAACGTCTTCGCCCCGCAGGGCCTGCGTTTCGACCCCTTCCCGTTCATCTTCCTGACGCTCATGCTCTCGCTCCAGGCCTCCTACGCCGCCCCGCTGATCCTGCTCGCCCAGAACCGGCAGGACGACCGGGACCGGGTGCAGAACGAGCACGACCGCAGGGCCGCCGAGCGCAACCAGGCCGACGTCGAGTATCTGACCCGGGAGATCGCCGCGCTGCGCATCGCGCTCGGCGAGGTGGCCACCCGCGACTACCTGCGCTCGGAGCTCCAGCACCTGGCCGAGGACCTCCGCGAGGCGCGCGGGCCGTACGAACCCGTCCCGGCCCGATCGAAGAGCCCTCGTTGAACCGCCGGAGCCCGTCCCGTCCGGGAGCACGGCCGGCGGCGCCCCGGCGGGAGCCGCGCCGCCGGGGCGTCTCCGGCCGCTATCCGGCGGGCTCCGGGAACAGCTTGTTCAGCATGGCCGCGCACTGGCGCAGCTCGTCCTCGTCGAGCACGTCCAGGAACCGGCTGCGGATGCCCCGCAGGTAGGTGGGGGCGGCCTCGGCCAGCCGGTCGGCGCCGGCGTCGGTCAGCACCGCGAACAGGCCCCGTGCGTCGCTGGTGCAGGCCTCCCGCTCCACCAGGCCGTCGCGCTGGAGCCGGTCGATGAGCCGGGTCAGGCCGCTGCGCGAGAGCAGCACCCGCTCGGCCAGGTCGTTCATCCGCAACCGCCGCCCGGGCGACTCGGCCAGCTGGTTGAGCACGTCGTAGGAGGCCAGCGCCAGGTCGTGCGCGACCATCAGGTCCGCCTCCAGCAGCCGGGTGATCCGCACCTGGGCCCGCTGGAGCATGCGCCAGACCTCCAGCTCCTCCGAGCCGATGGCATCTCTTGACTCGCCCGCCGTCAGGGTCACGCAGTAACCTTAGAACGTTGCACACGCATCTACATAGCGAATTGTCCGGATCGCGCGACGAGGCGCCCCTGGACCCCGCCCCGGCGGGTAACAGGACGTCAAAGACGCCTCCGCGGCACCGAGCACCCGGAATTCTTCGCACGCCTCCCGGGTTCATACGATGGACCCGCCCGAGGAACGCCCGGACGACACACAGACAAGGAGGGACGGCATCCCCCGTCGCCCTCACCGGTGGCGGTCTCGTGCCCACACTTCGATGGCACCTACCCCGGAACTCGTGACGGCCGCTCTCGCGACCGTCAACGACCCTGAGATCCGTCGGCCGATCACCGAGCTCGACATGGTCAAGAGCGTCGACATCTCCCCCGAAGGGGTGGTGCGCGTCGGCATCTTCCTCACGGTGTCGGGCTGCCCCATGAAGGACACCATCACCCGCGACGTCACCGCCGCGGTCTCGCGCGTCGACGGGGTGACCGGCGTCCAGGTCGAGATGGACGTCATGAGCGCCGAGCAGCGCAAGGAGCTGCAGACCAAGCTGCGCGGCGACCGGGGGCCGGAGAAGGAGATCCCCTTCGCCAAGCCCGGCTCGCTGACCCGCGTCTTCGCCGTCGCCTCCGGCAAGGGCGGCGTCGGCAAGTCCTCCGTCACGGTGAACCTCGCCGCCGCCATGGCCTCGAACGGCCTCAAGGTCGGCGTGGTGGACGCCGACATCTACGGCCACAGCGTGCCCCGCATGCTGGGCGTCTCCGAGCGGCCCACCAAGGTCGAGGACATGATCATGCCGCCGGTGGCGCATGACATCAAGGTCATCTCGGTCGGCATGTTCAAGCCGGAGGGCAACACCCCGGTGGTGTGGCGCGGCCCGATGCTGGACCGGGCGCTGCACCAGTTCCTCGCCGACGTCTACTGGGGCGACCTCGACGTCCTGCTGATGGACCTGCCGCCGGGCACCGGCGACATCGCCATCTCGGTGGCGCAGCGCATGCCGTCCGCCGAGATCCTCGTGGTGACCACCCCGCAGCAGGCCGCCGCCGAGGTGGCCGAGCGGGCCGGGTCGATCGCCGCGCAGACCCACCAGCAGATCGCCGGCGTCATCGAGAACATGTCCTGGCTGCCGTGCCCCCACTGCGACGAACGGATCTCGGTCTTCGGCGAGGGCGGCGGCCAGTCCGTGGCCGACGCGCTGACCCGCACGCTCGGCGCCCGGGTGCCGCTGCTCGGCCAGGTCCCGATCGACATGCGGCTGCGCGAGGGCGGCGACGAGGGCAAGCCCCTCGTGCTCACCGACCCGGACGCTCCCGCCGCGGCCGAGCTGCACCGCATCGCCGCGGGTCTGAGCAAGAAGTCCACCAGCCTCAAGGGCCTCCAGCTCGGCATCTCCCCCACCCGGGGCCGCTGAGCGGGCGTCCGCGGTCCGTGCTCCGCATCCGCGGAGGCACGGCCCGGACGGAACGCGAGAGGAGGCGCCCCTCACCGGGGGCGCCTCCTCTCTCGTCTTCCGGCGGGCGCGGCCCGCCGGACCTCAGGTGGCCTCGGAGTCGTACGGCGGGATCTCGCCGTAACCGAGTTCCTCGGCCGCCTCGGCCGCGTACGACGACGGGCCGTAGGCGGGCGTGGCGAGCACCGCGGCGGAGGCGGCGCCGTTCCAGTCGTCCTCGAGGTCGGCCGTCAGGTGCTTGCGGACGAAGTTCTTCGGGTTGAGGTCCGCCGGGTCGAAGTCGGCGAACTCCGGCCCCAGGCCCGCCTGTAGGTCGTCCTTGGCGTTGTTGGCCATCCGCCGCAGGTTGCGCAGCGTCCGGCCCGCCTGCGCGGCGGCCTGGGGGAGCTTCTCCGGCCCGAAGACGAGCAGGGCGATGACCACCAGTGCCGCGACCTCAAACCACCCGAGTCCGAACACGGCGATCTCCTAGCGGCTCAGCACGAGGGAGTGCCCGGCGGATGCGGCCCTTCTCGAGCGCGGGTTCATCGGACCCCCCTTAAGGTCAGCGCTCCGGGACGGGTCCCGGAGCGCTTCCAGACTAATGCCCCCGGCCGCGAGGATGCTCCCGCGGAGCGCCGGTCAGGAGGGCCGCGGCGTGGGCGTGGCGCGATCGGCCTGCACGATCACGGTGGTCGTCTTCTCCTGGCCGCCCCGCTGGAACTTGACCTCCAGCCTGTCACCGGGAGCCCTGCCCCTGACCAGCGCGATCAGCTCGTTGCCGTCCTGCAGCGTGAGGCCGTTGACCTCCAGGATGACGTCACCGGGCTTGAGACCCGCCTTGTCCGCCGCCCCGCCGGGCGAGACCGGCGCCTGGCCGTCCTGCGCCTCGCTCCTGATCCGCACCCCGGTGCCCTGGTAGGCCTGGTCGATGAGCACGCCGATCCGCGACTTGCTCGCGGAGCCGGTGGTGACCAGTTCCTCGGCGACCCGGCGGGCGTGGTTGACCGGGATCGCGAAGCCCAGGCCGATGCTGCCGCTCTGACCGCCGACCTGCCTGCCGAGGGTGGCGATCGCCGAGTTGACGCCGATCACCTCGCCGCGCGCGTTGACCAGCGGACCCCCGGAGTTGCCGGGGTTGATGGCGGCGTCGGTCTGGATCGCGCTGAACCAGGTGGTGTCGGAGCTGTTCTCCTCTCCCGCCTGGACCGGCCGGTTGAGCGAGCTGACGATGCCGGTGGTGACCGTGCCGGTCAGGCCGAGGGGGGAGCCGATCGCGATGACCGGGTCGCCCACCACCACGTTGTCGGAGTCGCCGAGGGTGATCTCCGGCATGCCGAAGGTGTCGTCCGGCTTGACCACGGCCAGGTCGGACTCGGGGTCGCGGCCGACGATCCTGGCCGCGGTGGACTTGCGGTTGTTGAACTGGATCTGGATCTGCCCGCCGCTCGCCGCGGCCGCGACCACGTGGTTGTTGGTCACCACGTAGCCGCCCTTGATCAGGAAGCCCGAGCCGGTGCCCGCGCCCCCGCCGGCCTCGACGGCCAGGGAGACCACGCTGGGCAGCACCTTGGACGCCACGCCCGCGACCGACTCCGGCGGCCGGGCGGTGGAACCGCCGGAGGCCGCGGGGATCCGGTAGGACGGGTCCACGCCCGAACCGCTCGGCCGGGTGAGGAGATAGGTGCCGACGCTGCCGAGCGTCGAGGCGAGCAGCGCGATCACCACCGCGAGGGCGACGAGCGTCCTCGTGCCCGGCCCGCGGTGCCCGGCGGCCGCCGTGGCGCCCGCCGGCCCGCCGGGCGGCGGAGGCGGGGCCCAGCCGGGACCCATGCCGAACGCCTGCGGAGGCGGGGGCGGCGGGGCCGTCATGACCCCCGTGTGACCGGCGGCCTGTCCGTACGGCGGGCCCGCGACCGCGGGCTCCGGGCGCGGACGGCCCGAGGGGTCGCCCCAGCCGCTCTCCTCCGGCGCGTCCACCCAGCCGTCCTGGCGCTGCTGCGCGACCGGGGCCGCCGGCTGCTCACCGCTCCACCCGCCCGGCGCCGGCGGCTGCCCCAGCTGGCTCCACCCCTCGTCACCCGGCTGCCCGCCGCCGTGCAGGCCCGTGGTCTCGCCCGCGGGCAGGAAGTCGGGCCGCGAGGACTCCGGAGCCGGGCCCCGGCCGCCGCTGAAGTCCGACGGCGCACGCCCCTCGGCATCGTGCGCCTCGTGGGTGCGGGGATCGTCGGTCGTCATCGGATACTCACTACTCCTTAGCCTCGTATGAGGCCGCTCGCCGGCGGCAGCCAGGCAATCTTCCCCGGAGCTGCATACGAGAGACATAAAGCGCGATTTGCCCGTCCGGATGCCTCGGATACCAGTATCCCGGAGACTCGCCGTGCACGAGCCGCGACCCCGGCACCCGCCCCGCGGGACCCCGGAAACCCGGAAACACGACCGCCCGCCACCGGCTCCGGGGGCGGGACGCCTCCGGGGGCCCGGTGACGGGCGGGCGGATCACCTGGCGGGCGACGGCGTCAGCGAGGGGACGGGCGTCGCCGTACCGCCGCGGTGCACCGTGTTCGCGGGGCTCCCGGGCTGGTTGGCGAACATGTCGACCGGCGGCACGCGCGGGTTGGACTCGGCGCCCCCGACGACGAACAGCGTGCCGAGCGCCACCGCCGCGGAGGCGAATCCCACGGCCACGTAACCCGCCCGGCGTGACCGCCGGGCTCCGCCGGCCCGGCCGCGCGGCCGGTTGTCCGGCGGCGCGATGCTGTGCATGCTCGGGATCGGCGCCCCCCCGAAGGTCCGGGGGGCGGGGAAGGGCCGCTCCCGCGGCGGCAGCGGGCCACCGGGCTCGGCCATCCGCAGCAGCGAGACGGTCAGGTCCGTCGGCATCGACGGCCCGTCCAGGGACCGCAGCCGGCTCTTCAGCGCTCGCACGGCGTCGACCTCGGCGCGGCAGTCGGCGCAGAAGGTCAGGTGGGACAGGGCGCGGTCGCGCTCATGGTGGTTCAGCTCGCCGTCGACGAGCGCGGAAACGCGTTCTCCGAGATGACTCATGCCGCCTCCTTGCCGAGCGGCTCGTCGTGGCGGTCGCCCTTGATGATCGGGTCCGGTCCGGGTCCTCGCCTCGCGTTCACACTTTCGCCCTCGGTCCCGGTCCGTCGCTTCGAATGCCTGTGGTCTGTCATGCGAACTCCTCCCCGCGGGTGATGGTCGGGGGGGATTGCTCGCTGCGGGGCGCGCGGTGCTCCAGCGCGTCACGCAACTGTGCCCGGCCGCGATGGATGCGGCTGCGGACGGTGCCGAGCTTCACGCCGAGCGTCGCGGCGATCTCCTCGTAGGAGAGCCCCTCGATGTCGCACAGCACGACGGCGGCGCGGAACTCGGGGGCCAGCGCGTCCAGCGCCGCCTGGATGTCGGCGTCCAGATGGGTGTCGTCGTACACCTGGGCGGGGGACGGCTCGCGCCCGCGCAACCGCTCGGCCGCGTCGTCGGCGAACCCCTCGAACCTGATCCGCTGCTTGCGCCGCGCCATGTCGAGGAACAGGTTGGTGGTGATGCGGTGCAGCCAGCCCTCGAAGGTGCCGGGCGTGTAGTTCGACAGGGACCTGAAGACCCGGACGAACACCTCCTGGGTCAGGTCCTCGGCGTCGTGGACGTTCCCGGTCAGCCGGTAGGCCAGCCGGTAGACGCGCGCCGAGTGGGTCCGGACGACCTCGTCCCAGGTGGGAGGCTTCCAGTCGGACACGGGAGCATCCACCTGGTGGTCGGGCTCGTCCACCAGCACCCCTCTCTTCGGGACCACCGCTATCGCCATAGTGCCTGGTTTCGTCCCTTCGTGCGCGCTCACTACCCACAGGACCGGCAAACGCCGCTTTAATCCATGCAACGTCCCGCCCGGGGCATGAGTTCCCGATCCGGGCCTCCTCCCTTAGGCTGCGACCCAGCGCCCATGCGACTGTGCACGAGAGAGCGGGAGGAGAGGCCGATGGCAGAGACGCCGACAAGTCCGTTGGAGGCCACTCTGGCCTATGCCGAGGACTTCCACCCCGAGGACGAGATCCTCCGCCTCGCCCGGCAGCGGAGCCTGGAGGTGGGGATCACCCCGACCTCGCCCAGCGGCGGCGCCGCCCTCTGCTTCCTCGCCAGCGCCGTCAACGCCCGCGCCGTGGTGGAGATCGGCACCGGCTGCGGGGTGTCCGGTCTGTGGCTGCTCCGCGGCATGCGCCCCGACGGCACGCTCACCAGCGTGGACGTGGAGCCGGAGCTCCAGCGCCTGGCCCGGCAGAGCTTCGCCCAGGCGGGCTTCTCCGGCGGCCGCGTCCGGCTGATCACCGGCCGGGCCCTGGACGTGCTGCCGCGCCTGTCCGACGGCGGCTACGACATGGTCTTCTGCGACGGCGCCATGCAGGAGTACGGCGACTATCTGGCCGAGTCCGTCCGGCTGCTGCGCGCGGGCGGCGTCGTCGTCTTCGACAACGCGCTCTGGCACCACCGGGTCGCCGACCCCGCCCGGCGCGACCCGGACACCGTCGCCGTCCGCGAGCTGGGCAAGCTGGTCCGCTCCGACGAGCGGCTCCGCCCCCTGCTGCTCCCGCTCGGGGGCGGCATCCTCGCCGCGGTCAAGCTCACCGGCTGACCCGGCGGCCGGCCGAGTCCCGGCAGGCCGCGGCGCCGAGGGCGGCGGCCGCGTCCCGGCGGCTCCGCCGGACGGCGGAGTCCCCGGGTGTGCGACTCCGCCGGGGCGAGGCCGCGCCCCGGCCGCTCTCGCGCCGCCCGGGTTCAGCGGCCGGACAGCCACTCCAGCAGCAGGCGGACGCCGAAGCCGGTCGCCCCCTTGGCGGACAGGCCCTCGTCCACCGTGCTGCGGCCGACGCCCGCGATGTCCAGGTGCGCCCACGGCCGCTTGCCGGTGAACTCGCGCAGGAACAGCGCCGCGGTGATCGAGCCGGCGCCGTAGGCGGACCCGGCCTCGATGTTGGCCAGGTCGGCCACGGAGGACTCCAGCGCCGGGACGTAGTCGTCGATCAGCGGCATCCGCCAGAGCCGCTCGCCGCTGGCCTCCCCCGCCCCGGCCAGCTCCGCGGCCAGCCCGTCGTCGGAGGCGAAGAGCGCCCCCAGGCCCTTGCCCAGGGCGATGCCGATCGCCCCGGTCAGCGTGGCGATGTCCACCATGACGTCCGGGTCCAGCTCCGCGTCGGCGTAGGCCAGCGCGTCGGCCATCACCAGCCGGCCCTCGGCGTCGGTGTTGAGCACCTCGACGGTCCGCCCGCCGTACTGCGTGATCACGTCGCTGGGACGCTGCGCCGTACCGGAGAAGGAGTTCTCCGCCGCGGCGATCAGGCCGGTGACGCGGACCCGCGCGCCGAGGGCGGCCAGCGCGCCCAGGACGGCGATGACGACCGCGCCGCCCGCCATGTCGGTCTTCATGAACTTCATGCCCTCGGTGGGCTTGAGCGAGAGGCCGCCGGTGTCGTAGGTGATGCCCTTGCCGACGAGGACCACGTGCCCGGTGGCCTCGCCCTCCGGCTCGTAGGAGAGCTGGATGAGCCGCGGCGGGCTCACCGAGCCCTGGCCGACGGCGAGGATGCCGCCGAACCCGCCGGCCCGCAGCTCCCGCTCGTCCCAGATCCTGGTGGTGACGCCCTGCTCCGCGGCGCGCTCGGCGAGCCAGGCGGGGGTCTTCACCGAGGCGGGGGTGTTGGCCAGGTCCCTGGCGAGCGCGACGGCGCCGGCCACTGCCCTTCCCCTGGCGATCCCGGCCTCGACGGCGGCGGTCCCGGTCTCCCCGGTCCCGCCGGTCTCCGCCGCGTCGCCGGTCCTCCCGTCGTCTCCGGGGGCTCCGGTCCCCCGGTCGTCTCCGGGGGCTCCGGTGGCTCCGGTGACGAGCCGGATCGAGGCCACCGGCCGGGACGAGGCGGCGGTCTCGCCGATCCGGAAGGTGTAGGCGGCCAGCAGCGCGCCCTCCGTGAACGCGGCCACCGCTCCGGCGGACGCCCCGGGCGGCACGACGGTGATCTCCTCGCGGCCCCTGCCCCGGCGGGTCACCGCCGCGCCCGCCTTGCGCAGCGCGTCGGCCGAACCGTCGCCGATCCCGTACAGCAGGATCCGGCCGACGGCCTCACCCCGGGCCACCGGCACCTCGACGATCTCCCCCGCCTCGCCCTTGGCCTCGTAGCAGGCCAGCAGCGCGGCGGCGGGCACGGGCAGCCCGACCGGCGGGTCGAGGTCCGCCGCGAAGGGCACCGCGAGCAGCGCGGCGTCCTCCGGCGGCCGTGCGGCCGTACTGATCGAGGTTTCCAGGGGCACGTCGCTCATTCCTTCCATCGTGGAGACCCCGGCCTCGGCACGGGACCTCGGCGACTCCGGTGCGGGACCGGGGCGGAACGCCGCGGCCCTGGCGCGAGCCGCCGCGGGGGCGGCCCTGCGGCCAGGGCCGTGTCGTCAGACCGTGTCATCGGGCCGGTCTCAGCCGACGACCTTCTTCAGCTCCTCACCCAGGGCGCCGGCCTCGTCCGCGGAGAGCTCGACGACGAGCCGGCCGCCACCCTCCAGGGGAACCCGCATGACGATCCCCCTGCCTTCCTTGACGACCTCCAGCGGACCATCACCGGTCCTCGGCTTCATCGCCGCCATGCGTGTATCCCTTCCTGCTTCGGGCTCCGGATCTCCGACTGACCCGAGGGTGGCCGACGCATTCACGTCTTCTGTGATGTCCTATTATCCCGCCTCCACGCTCGGAATGGGAACGATCAGGTTCCAGGCCGGTTCCACCGGAGGCCCGATACCGTTGTCCGGGACTCCTCCGCCGACCAAACTGGTCCCTGTGAACGCCCGCGCCGCACTCTTCGACCTGTACGGTGACCACCTGCGCTCCCGGGGCGGCCGCGCGTCCGTCGCCGCCCTCGTCCGCCTGCTCGCCCCGTTGGAGATCGCGGCCCCGGCCGTGCGCACCGCCATCTCACGCATGGTCCGGCAGGGCTGGCTCACGCCCGCCCGGCTGCCTCAGGGCCCCGGCTACGAGGTCACCCCGAAATGCGTGCGGCGGCTCGACGAGGCCGCGCTGCGGATCTACCGGGCCGGGACCATCACCTGGTCGGGCCGGTGGCACCTGCTCGTGATCGAACCGGTGCGCGAGCGGCCCCGGCGGGAGCGGCTCAGGGCCGACCTGTCCTTCCTCGGCTACGCGCCGCTGACGGAGGGCACCTGGATCGGCCCGCATCCCTCGCCCGAGCTCGACCCGCTGCTCGCGGGCGAGGAGATCCACGCCGAGCGCTTCGAAGCGGTGCTCGACGGCGACCCCCGGGCGCTCGTCGCCCGCACCTGGGACCTGGACGCCATCGCGGCGGCCTACGAGGAGTGGCTGGCCCGGGCGGTGGAGCTGGTCGACTCGCTGCCGGACGACGCCGACGACGACCGGGTCTTCGCCGTCCGGAGCAGGCTGCTGCACGGCTGGCGCAACTTCCTCTTCCGCGACCCGGGCCTCCCCGCCGAGCTGCTGCCGGGCGGCTGGCCCGGGGACAAGGCCAGGGCCTACTTCGAGCGGGAGGCCACGCGCCTGCTCCCCGCGGCCTCGGCGTTCGTCGACCGCCATCTCACCGAACCGTGAAGGGAGCGCGGTCCGGCCGGCGGGCCCGGAGCGGGGCGGACCCGCCGGCCCGGAGCCGGGCGGACCGGCGGACCCTAGACCCGGTCCCGGACCCAGCAGTCGGCGACGTGGTCGTTGACCAGGCCGATGGCCTGCATCAGCGCGTAGGCGGTGGTGGGGCCGACGAAGCGGAAGCCGTTCTTCTTGAGCTCCTTGGCCAGCGCCACCGAGCCCGGCGTCAGGGCGGGCACGTCGGCGCCGCTCGCGGGCGCCGGGGAACCGGGATCGGCGTGGCGCCAGACGAGATCGGACAGGCCGACGCCGAGCGCGGCCCGAGCATTGGAGATCGCCGCCTCGATCTTGGCCCGGTTGCGGACGATGCCCGGATCGGCCAGGAGGCGGTCCACGTCGTCCTGGTCGAACGCGGCCACGGCGGGGATGGAGAACCCCGCGAACGCGCTCCGGAAGTTCTCCCTCTTGCGCAGGATGGTGATCCACGACAGGCCCGACTGGAACGCCTCCAGGGTGAGCCGCTCGAACACCCGGTCGTCGCCCTCGACCGGGCGGCCCCACTCCTCGTCGTGGTAGGCGATGTACTCGGGGGCGGAGCTCACCCACCCGCACCGGACGAGTGCGGTCACCCGCGCCCCTCCTCGTCCGCCGGCCCGCCCGTCCGCCGCACGGAGGCGGCGCCGGGCTCCCCTTCCGGCCCCGCCTGGTCGTCCCGCGGGCCCCTCCCGGCCGTCTCCCCGGATCCGGTGCCCTCCGGACCCTTCGGACCCTTCCGGTCTCCGGCGCCCTCCGGCTCCTCCGGGCCGTCGAGGTCCTTCGGCTCCTCCGGGCCGCCGGGCTCCTCCGGGCCGCCGAGGTCCTTCGGCTCCTCCAGGTCGTCGAGGGAGGCGGGGGCGGAGGCGGAGGCGCCTCCGCGCGACCGGACGAGATCCTCGCGGGGGGCGCCGGGCCGGTGCTCGGTGACCGGCCCGTACGCCGGGCCGGCGTGCATCTCCTGCCGCGCCTGGAGCCTGCTCGCCAGCAGCTCCGACACCCGCTGCTCCAGCACCGCGATCCTGGTGTCCCGCTCGCTCAGCGCGTTCGCGGCGCGCTGCAGCGTCTCGTCCACGCTCTGCGTGTGGTAGCCGACCAGGCTCACCGGCAGTTGCAGGGCCATGAAGTCCACCGCGGTGAGCTGCCCGGCGGCGGGCAGGGCGAGCGGGGGCACGTCGGGGGCGAACTCCTTGAGCTCACCGCCCCTCCCCGTGGCGACCAGCACCACGCCGGCGAGAACGGCCAGGGCAGCGAGAACGAGTACGACCAGCACATACGAATCGTGCCACAACTCCCTTCCTCCGGGTTCCGTCCCGCGCATCCGGAAGATCCGCGGGGCCAGGACCTATGATCACCGCATGGCAGATCCCCTGGTGGTCGGAGCGGACGCGGAGGCCGGGCCCGACTGGGTCGAGGCCCACTCGATCGACGAGGTCGAGCGCCTCGTCCGGGCCGGGCGCACCGTCGCCGTCACCCCGTCGGAGCTGGCCCGCTCCTCCGCACGGACCTCGGCACGGACCTCCGCACGGACCTCGGCACGGACCTCCGCGCGGACGGCGGGGCCCGACGAGGACCCGGCGGCCGCAGCGGACACGACGGACCCGGCGGCGGGTGCGACGGACGCGGAGGCCTCCGCGGAGGCCGGGGACGACGAGGCCGCCGAGCTCGCCGCCGCCGCGGTCTGCGCCTGGCTGGGCGCCCGGGTCTTCCGCACCGCCCGCCCGGACCAGGTACGGCTCGCGGTCGCGATGACCGAGTCCCTGGCCGGGAGGCGGCCGCCCGCGCTAGCCCGCCGTGGCCTCGCCTAGTTCGTCGAGGCTCGGCGCCAGGTGCCCGGCCGGCTTCTCCAGCAGCTCGAACGCCTCCTCGACCGTGGTGGTCCAGGAGATCGCGTCGAAGACGCCGGCCCGGGTGAAGCCCGCCTCGTGCATGCCCTCCACCAGTTCCTTCAGCGGCGCGTAGAGGCCCCACGGGTCCAGCAGGACCAGCGGCTTGTCGTGCAGCCCCAGCGTCCTGGCGGTCCAGATCTCGAAGAGCTCCTCCAGCGTGCCGATGCCGCCGGGGAGCACGAGGAAGGCGTCGGAGCGGGCGTCCATCGCCCCCTTGCGCTCCCGCATGTCGGCGGTGACGATCAGCTCGTCGGACTCGGTGTCGGCCACCTCGATGTCCACCAGGGCCTGCGGGATCACCCCCACCGTGCGGCCGCCGCCCGCGCGGACCGCACGGGCCACCGCGCCCATGCACGACACCCGCGCCCCGCCGCTGACCAGCGTGTGCCCGCGTCTGGCGAGCTCGGCTCCCACCTCCTCCGCCAGCCGCAGGTACTTGGGATCGATCCTCTGGCTCGAGGCCAGGAACACGCAGATGAACACCGGACAACCTTATTCCGCGGCGGCCACCGTGCTCTCCGCCGCCTCCTGCTCCTTCTCCAGCTGCTCCGGCCTGCCCGCGTCCGCCTCGGCGATGATCCGTACGGCCTCCGCCGGGTCGTCGGTGACCTGGATCAGGTCGACGTCGGCCGGAGAGATCTTCCCCGTGGACACGAGTGTGGTCCTGATCCAGTCGAGCAGCCCGCCCCAGAACTCCGTGCCCAGCAGCACCACGGGGAAGGAAGTGATCTTGCGCGTCTGGACGAGGGTCAGCTCCTCGAACAGCTCGTCCAGCGTGCCGAACCCGCCCGGCAGCGCGACGAAGCCGCAGGCGTACTTCACGAACATGGTCTTGCGGACGAAGAAGTAGCGGAACTCGATGCCGAGATCGACGTACTCGTTCATGTGCTGCTCGAAGGGGAGCTCGATGCCGAGCCCGACCGAGATCCCGCCCGCCTCGACCGCTCCCTTGTTCGCCGCCTCCATGCAGCCCGGACCGCCGCCGGTGATCACGGCGTACCCCGCCTCGGCGAGCCCCCGGCCGAGCCGCACGCCCAGCTCGTAGTCGGGCGAGTCCACGGGTGTGCGTGCCGAGCCGAAGACGGTCACCGCCCGGGGCAGCTCGGCCAGCAGGCCGAAGCCCTCCACGAACTCCGCCTGGATGCGCAGCACCCGCCACGGGTCCATGTGCAGCCAGTCGGCCGGTCCGCGCCGGTCGAGAAGCCGCTGGTCGTAGGTGGAATCGGGGACGAAGTCACCGCGGACCACTGCGGATCCCTGGCGGCGCTCCGGACGTGTCTTCTTCATGCGATCACGCTAGCGCCGCTCCGGGAAAAATCTTGAAAATTCTCCGCGAAAACACGGAACCGGATTTCGACGACCCCGCGTCTAACCGGCGAGGGTGCTGCTCGGGACTGAAAGTGGCTTTCCCCGCCAAATGGCCGGCGAGGAAAGCCACTTTCTCGTTTCACGGCGGATCTACGGCAGGCCTGCGGCGACGCTGCGCGCCGCGGCTCGGGGGCCGGTGACCGCCGCCTTCGCTCCTCGGTCCAGCCGCCGGAGCCCTCTCGCGGGTCCGCTCCCGAGGTCTCAGGAGAGCCAGGAGAGCAGGTGCCGCTCGGCTTCAGCGATCTTGGACAGTGAGGCGAACTCGCCGCGCTGGTGGGCCAGGTTCGGGTCGCCGGGGCCGTAGTTGACGGCCGGGACGCCCAGGCCGGAGAAGAGCGAGACGTCCGTCCAGCCGAGCTTGGCCCTCGGCACGCCGCCGACCGCCGTCACGAACGCCGCCGCCACCGGGTGGTTCAGGCCGGGCCGCGCGGCCGGGGCGCCGTCGGTGAAGCGGAGCTCGAACCCGTCGAACACCTCGCGCACGTGCTCGCGCGCCTCCTCCAGCGACAGGTCGGGGGCGAAGCGGTAGTTGACCGTCACCACGCACTCGTCGGGGATCACGTTGCCCGCGACGCCGCCGGTGACGCCGACCGCGTTCAGGCCCTCGTGGTACTCCAGCCCGTCCACGACCGGCGTCCTGGCCCGGTAGGCGTTCAGGACGTCCAGCACCGGCCCGGCGGCGTGGATCGCGTTGACGCCGAGCCAGGACCTGGCGCTGTGCGCCCGCTTGCCCCGGGTGACGACCTGCGCCCGCAGGGTGCCCTGGCAGCCGCCCTCGATCACCCCGTCGGTGGGCTCCATCAGCACCGCGAAGTCCCCGGCGAGCCAGCCGGGGTGGTTCCGGCTGAGCCGGAGCAGCCCGTTGCGCTCGGCCTCGATCTCCTCGCAGTCGTAGAAGACGTAGGTCACGTCCCGGTTCGGCGCCTCCAGCGCGGCGGCCAGCTTCAGGGCGACCGCGACGCCGCTCTTCATGTCGGACGTGCCGCAGCCGTACAGCAGGTCGCCCTCCACCCTGCTGGGCAGGTTGTCCGCCACCGGGACCGTGTCGATGTGCCCGGCGATCACCACCCGCTCGCCTCTGCCGAGCTCGGTGCGGGCCACGACCGAGTCGCCGTCGCGCTCCACCCGCAGGTGCGGCAGGGCGCGCAGCGCCTCCTCCACCGCGTCGGCGAGCGCCTTCTCGTTTCCGCTCACCGACTCGACGTCCACGATCCGCGCGGTGAGCGCGCCGACGTCCTGGGTGAGGTCCAGCCGCGTGTCCATGCAGGCGACCCTATATCCGCCCGGCGCCGCCGTCCCGCCCCCGTCCGGGGCGGCGGTCCCGGGAAGGGCCCCGGCACGGGCCCCGGTCGCTCGCGGAAGGCCCGCGGGCCCGGGGTCACCGGGCTCCGGAGGGCCGCGGACCGGTCCGGCGCCCGGTAGGTTCTTCACCGTGCGACGGCGGTTCTCCCCAGGTGTCATCGCGATCATCGTGATCGTGACCGTGCTCGCGGTGGCCATCACCGTGGGCCTGTTCGCGTTGCTCGACCGGCCCTCGACGGACGAGGGCTGCCGGGTCACCGCCGCCGGGGGCACCCTCGACCTGGAGATCGAGCAGGCCCAGGTGGCCGCGGCCATCGCCGGCGTGGCCCACCGCCGCAGGCTGCCCGAGCGGGCCGTCGTGATCGCCTACGCCACGGGCATCCAGGAGTCCAAGCTGTACAACCTGCCGTTCGGCGACCGCGACTCCGTGGGGGTGTTCCAGCAGCGGCCCTCGCAGGGCTGGGGCACCCCCGAGCAGCTGCTCGACCCGGTCTACACCGCCGGCAAGTTCTTCGCGGGGCTGGTCAAGGTGAAGGACTACCAGGACATCCCGCTGCACGAGGCCGCCCAGGAGGTGCAGCGCTCGGCCGACGGCTCGCTGTACGCCCAGCACGAGGAGAACGCGAAGATCCTGGCGGCGGCGTTCACCGGGCGGGCGCCCGGCGCGCTGCACTGCTGGTTCCCCCTGGAGGGGGGCGAGACGCCCGTCCCGGCCCCCGCGCCGGCCAAGGCGACCAAGGAGCTGGCCCGCACGCTCGGCGCCGGGACCACCCTGAAGGCGGCCTCCCGGAGGCAGGGCTGGCTGATCGCCTCCTGGTCCCTCGCCCACGCCCAGAAGTACGGCCTGCGCCGCATCGGCTACGACGGCCGTTCCTGGACCGCGGAGGGCGGCGAGGAACAGGGCTGGACGGCCGACCCCGGCGCCTCCCGGGACGCGGTCCGGATCTCCTAGCCCCTGCTCAGGATCGTGATCGACCCGGGCGGCAGCGACCGGGCGTAGGAGGAGTTCCAGCCCTCGCCCTGCACGCGCTCGAAGGAGAGCAGCCGGCCGTCGGCGGCGCGGTAGTCGGCGAAGTCGAGCAGCCCCCGGTCGGGCATCCCGGTGAAGCCCTCCGAGCGGAACGCCGCGGTGCCCCGGTCGGCGGGGAAGAACTCCACGCCCTCAACGATGATCATCGCCTTGGCCGGGACCATCCCCTCGGACGGGACCGGCGTCCACAGCAGCACCTCCAGGTGGGGCGCGTCACCGGGGGCCCGGCCGGGGTGCATCTCGACCGAGAGCCACTGGCGGCGGCGGGTCCCGTCGTCGAGGAGGTACTCCGTCCACTGCACGCCCTGCCGCGACAGGTGCATCGCGCCGAGCACGCGGGCCCGCACACCCTGGTGGTCGATCGTGTCGCCGACCTTGATCGTGCGGGGGTCGGGGTAGTCGATGCCGACATGGCCCGAGGCCTCGGGTCCGGGCGGCGGAGGAGACGAGTCCGCGGACCGCGGCGGCCGGACGGTCCCGGCCGGAGCGGTGGTCGTCTCGCCGGACGACCCGGGCGCGGACGTCCTGCGGTCCTGGCGGGTGGTCGCGTAGAACGCTCCCAGCAGCAGGACCGCGGTCAGCACGCTCAGGCCGAGGATCACGGCGACCTCAGGGGTCATGCCGCGCGATCCTACTGGAGGCGGAGCACCGCCGCACCGATGCGTTCGTCGCTCGCTGTCAGGGCGATCCGGACATGTCTGTCGCCGGCCGTGCCGTAGAACTCCCCCGGTGCGACGAGGATCCCCTTCCCGGCGAGAGCGCGCACCTGGTCCCAGCAGCCGGTGCCGTCGGACGCCCACAGGTAGAGCCCGGCGGCGGAGTGCTCGATCCGCCAGCCCGCCGCCTCCAGCGCGGGGCGGAGCACCGCCCGCCGGGCCGCGTAGCGGGCCCGCTGCTCGTCGGCGTGCGCGTCGTCGTCCAGCGCCGCGGTCATCGCCGCCTGGACCGGTGCCGGCACCATCATGCCCGCGTGCTTGCGGACCTCCAGCAGCCGCTTGACCAGCGCGGGGTCACCGGTGACGAAACCCGCGCGGTAGCCCGCCAGGTTGGAGCGCTTGGAGAGCGAGTGCACCGCGAGCAGGCCCTCGTGGGAGCCGCCGCACACGTCGGGGTGGAGGATCGAGATCGGCTCCTCCTCCCAGCCCAGTTCGATGTAGCACTCGTCGGAGGCGACGACCGCGCCGTGCTCGCGCGCCCAGGAGACGACCTTGCGCAGGTGCTCGGCGGGCAGGACCCGGCCGGTGGGGTTGGACGGGGAGTTCACCCAGACCAGCGGCACCCGCTCCGGCCCGAGCGCGACCAGCCCGTCCGTGGCGTACGGCTCCGCGCCGGCGAGGCGGGCGCCCACGTCGTAGGTGGGGTAGGCCAGCTCGGGGAAGATCACCCGCCGGCCGGGCCCGACGCCGAGCAGCGTCGGCAGCCAGGCCACGAACTCCTTGGAACCGATCAGCGGCAGCACGGCCGCCGGGTCGACGGTCACGCCGTGCCGGCGCCGCAGCCAGCCGGCCGCGGCGGCGCGCAGCCGCTCGGTCCCGTAGGTCAGCGGGTAGCCGGGGCTGTCGGAGGCGTCCGCCAGCGCCCGCCGTACGACGTCGGGCACCGGGTCGACGGGGGTGCCCACCGACAGGTCGACGATCCCGCCGGGATGCTCCAGCGCCAGTTCCTTGTACGGCGTGAGGCGGTCCCAGGGGAAGTCAGGCAGCCCGATCACAGTTCTCTCCGCTGTCGCGCCCCCGGCCCGGGGCGAGCGGGGGAAGGTCTCGGTGGATCCGGTCGGCGGGGGCCGCGCCGTTCGTGCGCGCCGCCCCCGCCCGCGGCCGGCTAGTGCTCCTCGGCCTGCGGCGGCAGGGCCGCGACGGTCGGGTGGTCCTTCTCGATCTTGCCGACCTTGGAGGCGCCGCCGGGCGAGCCGAGGTCTTCGAAGAAGTCCACGTTCGCCTTGTAGAAGTCCTTCCACTGCTCGGGGAGGTCGTCCTCGTAGAAGATCGCCTCGACGGGGCAGACAGGCTCGCACGCACCGCAGTCCACACACTCGTCGGGGTGGATGTAGAGCATGCGCTCGCCCTCGTAGATGCAATCGACGGGGCACTCCTCGATGCACGCCTTGTCAAGCACGTCCACGCAAGGCTGCGCGATGACGTAGGTCACCTCGGGCTCCTTCTTCTTTACGCACCTAGGCACGACTTCGACCGCGGGTTGCTACGCCCTAGTATTGCCGTGCCCACCGGGACTCTGAAACGGGAGGGGGGCAAACGAGATGAACCCTGGCTTCGGCGCCCGCCTCAGCATCACGATAACCCCCTATGACGTGGGGAAAAGAGTAACGACCCGGAGAAGGGTCCCGGAGGGTTTCCGGGACGCCGTCGGCGAGCTGGAATTCTGGCGGGACGGAGTGCTCGGCGTGCGCAGGCGCGGCGGCGATCTGGTCGAGATCGACGAGCGGACCCTCGTGGCGGCCAAAGTCGTCCCGGGCCGGGCGTAAGCCGTTCACCAAGAACGGTCGCGCCTCCTCGACCGCCCCGATCACCGCCAAGAGTATGCGCGGTGTGACTGCATGCACCCGATTCGCCATCGCCACCGCCGTGGTCCTCGCCGCCGCGATCACCGGATGCGGCGGCGCGCCGGCCACCGAGGGCACGCCGCTGCCTCCGGTGAAGCTCCAGGCCGCCTCCCTGGAGGAGGGCTTCACCAGCATGGAGCGCCTCGTCGAGGCGGCCAGGAAGGAGGGCTCGCTCAACGTGGTCGGGCTCTCCCGGGACTGGGTGAACTACGGCGAGATCATCGACGCCTTCTCCGACGAGTACGGCATCGAGGTGAACGAGCTCGAACCCGGGGCGAGCGGCCGGCGGGCGATCGAGGCGGCCGGGCACCTCAAGCCCGACGTGTTCGACCTGAGCCTGGAGGTGGCGGTCGCCGAGGCCGGCTCCCTGGCCACCTACAAGGTCCGCGGCTGGCAGGACCTCCCCGACCACCTCAAGGACCACTCCGGCAAGTGGTACGCCGCCTACGGCGGCTACATGTCCATCGGGTACGACGCGCGCAAGGTCGCGGCCCCGGCCTCCTACGCCGACCTCCTCGAGCCGGGCCACGGCGTGTGGCTGCCCGGCGACCCGCGGCGGAACGCGGCCGCCTTCGCCGCCGTGATGACCGCCTCCCTGCGCGGCGGCCGGGCCGACGCGGAGCGGGGCGTGGAGTTCTTCGACGACCTGGCGGAGGCCGGGAACCTCGTGACCGACGGGCGGCCGCCCTCGGTCGTGCTGGACTGGGACTTCCTCAACGCCGCGCGGGCCGCCGAGGAGCCGGGAGCGGGCGGGCCCGACTGGAAGGTGGCGATCCCCGGCGACGCCGTGATCGCCTCCCACCACGTCCAGGCCGTCAGCGCCGCCGCGCCGCACCCCGCCGCGGCCCGGCTCTGGCAGGAGTTCCTGTTCTCCGACCGGGGCCAGAACCTGTTCCTGAAGGGGTACGCCCGGCCCGTCCGGATGGAGGCCATGCGGATGGCCGGCACCCTGGACGCCGAGCTCGCCGCCCGGCTCCCGGCGACGAAGGCCCGGCCGGTGGTCCTCACCGTTCCGGAGACCGACGAGGCGAAGGCCGTGGTCACGCGCGAGTGGGACCGCGACGCCGGTTGACCGCGGGATCGGTGCGACCGCTGCGTCGCGGGATGTCCGAGGCTCTAAAGTGTCCGGAGGGTACTGGTGAGAGGCCTGACGGCCTCGGAATGTGAGCTGATCATCGTGCGATACGACACGCCGAGCCTGATGACGTGGAACGCTCGCACCTACGACGGCGGCTTCGGATACGTCTCGGCTCACGGCGCCCCCCTGGTCGACCTGCTGGACCCCCGGCCCGGGGAGCGGATCGTGGACCTCGGCTGCGGCACCGGCGTGCTGACGGCGGAGATCGCCTCCCGGGGCGCGCACGTCCTGGGGATCGACGGCTCCCCCGCCATGATCGAGAAGGCTCTGGCGCAGTACCCCGGGCTGGACTTCATCGTCGGCGACGGACGCGACTTCGTGGTCGCGCAGCCGTACGACGCGGTCTTCTCCAACGCGGCCCTGCACTGGATGGGGAGCGAGCCCGACGCGGTGATCTCCAGCGTCCGGGAGGCGCTGGCCCCGGGCGGCCGGTTCGTGGCCGAGATGGGCGGGGCGGGCAACTGCGCCGCGCTGACGGCGGCGGTCTCCACCGCCTGGCGGGAGCACGGGCTGCCCGATCCGGACCTGCCGTGGTACTTCCCGCCCCCCGCCGAGTACGCCGGCCGGTTGGAGAAGGGCGGCTTCGTCGTCCGAATTCTCGAGTACTTCGACCGGCCGACTCCACTTGACGAGTGCCCCAACGGAGCGGCGGACTGGGTACGGATGTTCGCCGGTTCGCTGCTGCACCAGCTCCCCGCGGAGCTGATCGAATCCCTGCTGCGGCGGGTGAACGAGCTGGCAGCGCCCGCACTGCGGCGGGAGACCGGCTGGATGGCCGACTACGTGCGGCTCCGGTTCGCGGCCGTCCGCCGCTGAGCCCGCTGGGACCACCCGATGCGCTAAGGCGATTTGCCAGACTATGGTCTGTTCCATGAGTCTCGTTCTCCAGCGACGAGGAACGGCTCGGGCAAATCAGAGGTGCTGGTGAAGGGTGCGGATGAACGTCTGTCTGAGTGACCTCGTGCCGCCGTTGCGCTGGAGCGACGCGGCCGCGATCCCGCTCCTGCGCGACCAGCCCGAGCTGCCGGACGCCTGGTGGCGCAGCCTTCCCCTGCCCGCGGTGCTCGCCGTGCTGGGGCCCGAGCGGCTCGCGGAGATCGTCACGGAGATCGCCCTGGAGCACTGGCCCGCCGCGTCGGTGGGCGACGTCCTGCCCGCCCTGTACGTCCTGGACCCCGACGAGGCCGACGAGCCCTGTACGGCCATCGCCCTCGACCGGGCCGGATCCTGGCCGGGGCTGCTCTCCTTCACCGGCCACGACCTGCGGGACCAGCCCTTCGTGCAGCCCCGCCCCCTGCTGCACACGCTCTTCGGCGCGGTCTTCGCCCGGCTCTCCCCGGTGCCCGGCGGTTCCCGGACCGCCGCTCCGGAGCCCGTGCGCGCGACCGCCCCCGAACCCGTGCTCGAGACCTCCTCCGAGACCGCACGCGGATCCGCCTCGGCGGAGGCCTCCCCCGCACCCGCACCCGCACCCGCACCCGCACCCGCACCCAAGACCGAACCCGCACCCAAGACCGAACCCGAACCCGAGACCGCCGTCCCGGCGTCCGCGGACGAGGTGGAGGACGGGGCCGGGGACGAGCCGGAGGACGAGACCGGGGACGAGGCGGCCGGGGCGGACGCGCCGCGGCGCGCGCCGAGCCTGCACGCGCTGCTCGACACGGCCTTCCTCGACCTGGAGGATCTGAGCTGGGCCGTCGCGCAGAACAGGGTCTTCACCGACGATCCCGCGGCGGTGGAATCGCTGTCCAAGCTCTTCGCGGTCCAGCCCGAGGTGGTCCGGGACGCCGAGGCCGAGCTGCGCGCACGGCTGCGGCGCTGGCTCGCCTCCGATGAGGCGGCGCCGTACCGCGACCATCTGACCGCGCTCAGGAAGACCCTCGGCAAGGCCGCGCCCGTCGACCGGCTGATCGACGCGGCCGACTGGCACGCGTGGGAACTGCACTCCCTCGACGTGCCCGCCTGGCAGTTCGTGCTGGCGACCCTGCCCGACTACTACCTCGTCGGCGACTGGCTGGTGGACGGTGACATCGCCGACCTGCGCCACCGGACCCGCGACCTGATCAGCAGCGCCGAGCGCCCGCCGACCGTCGGCCGGGCCCTCGAACTGGTCTCCACCCTCGGCATCCACCCCGAGGTCGCCAAGGAGTGGCTGGAGAACGTGCCGCAGCTGCGCATCCTCGGCGCCGGAGAGTCGGCCCGCCGCGCCAACGGCGCTTCCCCGCGGCAGGCCCCGCCCGCCCCGGAGCCGGACCCGGACCCGCGGCCGGTCGGGCGAGCCGACCCGGAACCCGGCCCGGCATCCGCCCGGCGAGCCGACCCGGAACCCTCCCCGGAACCGGTCGGCGAGGCGGGACCGACGGCGCCACCCGAGGCCGAGCGCCCCTCCGGCACCGCCTTCCCGCCCGGGAACCCCGGCTTCTTCGAGTCCTCGCTCCCGCCCGGGAACCCCGGCTTCTTCGAGTCCTCGCTCCCGCCCGGGAACCCCGGCTTCTTCGAGTCCTCGTTCCCGCCCGACGCCGTCGCCCGGCCGCTCAAGGACGTGTCGCTCACCCGGCGCTGCTTCCGGCAACCGGACGGCCGCTGGTGGCTGCGGGTCGACATCACCGCCGACCACCTCGCGGGCGCCGAGTGCCCGCTGCCCAGCGGGTTCGCCGCCTACCTGGGCATGGCCCCCGGCGACAGCCGCACGGTCACCAGCATGGTCGGCGAGATGACGCTGCGCTGGCGCGACCGGCCGGCCCTGGAGTCGCTCGTGCTCCTCCTGCACGACGTGGGCGCCAAGGAGGGCGGCCACCTGTTCCTGACGCTGTCCGAGGAGGGGGTGCTGCGCGCCCGGCACCTGCCCGCCGCGGCCTCCGGGACCGAACCGATCGCGCGGGCCCTGCGGCTGGTGGGCTACACCGCACCGAGCGGCACGCCCGAGCAGGCCGCCAGGGTCATCGCCACCCGGATCGGGATGACGGGGCCGGTGAGCCAGGCCGACCTCCTGGCCCGCCTGCGCGAGCGCGGCGACCGCGACCTGCAGTCCCTGCTGGGGTAGCCGATGCCCCGACTCGCGATCGCCCCGGAGTTCCCCGTGGAGCTCAGCGCGCTGCCCCAGCCGGCGCGCCGGGACGCGCTGGTCTCCGTACGCAGGTTCCTGCAGAACGCGGCCGGCGCGCCGCACCCGGAGCGGGTCAGGGGCGCCAGGGACGACCGCGTCGCGACGCTCCGCCTCGCCGAGCGGCACCGCGGTGTGGTGGTCCGGCAGCGGGACGTCCACTGGCTGCTGACCGTCCTGCCGGACGCCGAGGCGTGGGCCTACGCCCGGCGGTACCGCTTCGGGGTCAACCCCGTGATCGGCGTGGTGGAGGTGTGGGACGCCGAGGCGCTGGAGCGCGTGGAGACGGCGATCCGCAGGTCCGCGGCGTCGTTCCCGGCCCGGCTGTTCGCCGACACCTGCGACACCGACCTGATCGAACTGGGCGTCGACCACCGCTTCCTGCCCCTGGTCCGGCTGATCACCGACGAGCTGACGCTGGAGGCGCTGGAGCCGCTGCTCCCTCCGACGCAGTACGTCCCGCTGGCCGCGCTCGCCAGGGGGGAGTCCGTCGCCGCGGCCTGGCGGGAGCTCGACGCCTGCCGCGCGGTCGACGCCGTCCCCGCCCCCGGCCCGGTCGGCCCCGCCCCCGGCGCCTCCCCGGCCGGCGCCGCCGCCGCGATCGACCCCGACGACCTCGCCGCCGCGCTCGCGCGCAGCCCGGACCGCGCCGTCTTCGCCGCGGACCCGCGCGAGCTGAACCACGTGCTCGACGCGCCCGGCTGGTGCGTGTTCCTGCACCCCGCCCAGCACCGGCTCGCCTACCGGGAGTCCTACGACCGGCCGGTCCTGGTCACCGGCGGCGCGGGCACCGGCAAGACCCTCCTCGCCCTGCACCGGGCCGCCTTCCTGGCCGCGCGCGGCGCGGGTCCGGTCCTGCTGGTCACCTTCTCCCAGGGGCTGAGCGGCGAGCTCTCCTCCCGGCTCGACGTGCTGATCGAGGACGGGGTGGTCCGCAAGCGCGTCGAGGTCGGCAACGTGGACCGGCTGGCCCACCGCATCGTCTCCGACGCCGAGGGGCACCCGCCCGTCCTGGTCGGCTCCGACGAACTGGGCGCGCTCTGGCGGGAGGCCGCCGGCGGCCGCAGCCCGGCGTTCCTGCTGCGCGAGTGGGAGCAGGTCATCCTGGCGCAGAACCTGCGCACCCTGAACGAGTACCTGTCCGCCCCCCGGCCGGGCCGCGGCGTCACGCTCCCCGCGGACGAGCGCGCCGCCGTGTGGGCGGCGGTCGGGCACGTCACCGGGCGGCTGGCCGAGCGCGGCAAGCGCACCCTGCTCCAGCTCGCCGCCGAGGCGTCGATCCTGCTCGGCCAGAGCACCGGGGACCTGCTGGAGGAGGCCGCGCCCCGGCGGGAGCCGTACCGGCACATCGTGGTGGACGAGGCGCAGGACCTGCACCCGGTGCAGTGGCGGCTGCTGCGCGCCGCGGTGCCGCACGCGCCGGACGACCTGTTCATCGTGGGCGACCCGCACCAGCGGGTCCTCGACACCCGCGTCTCGCTCGCCTCGCTCGGAATCGACGCGGTCCAGCAGCGGCTTCAGGTGTCCCACCGCCTTCCTGGGGAAATCCTCTCCTGGGGGGTACGGCTGCGCGGGGGCGGACCGGCCGACGGGCTGGTGGCCGGAGTGCAGGAGCTGTACGGTTTCCGCGCCACCCGACACGGCCCGCATCCCGTGGTCCGCGCCTACGACTCACCGGAGGACGAGCTGAACGGCCTGGTATCCCACGTCTGGCGGTGGATCCGGGAGGACGGCGTGCCTCCGGAGGAGATCGCCGTGGCCGCCAGGACCGCCGGGCTCGTCCGGGAGGCCAGGGCCGCCCTGCGGGATTCGGGGGTACGGGTGACCACGCTGCACGGCATGAAGGGGCGGGAGTTCCGGCGGGTGGCCGTGATCGGCGTCGCCGACGGGGTGGTGCCCGCCCCCGACTCGCTCACCCCGGCCGAGGAGGACCTCTCGGCGCGGGCGCACGACCTCCAGCGCGAACGGGGCCTGCTGTACGTGGCCTGCACCCGGGCGCGGGAACTGCTCTACGTCTCCCACTCCGGGCGGGCCAGCCCGTTCCTTCCCATCTGATCACATACTCTGAACTGCGGATACATTCCCCTTGCCGGTTGGACCCCAATGAACCTCAGCCTGAGCGACATCGCGCCACCCCTGCGCTGGACCTCTCCCGGCCAGGTAGCGCCGATCGCCAACGACCCCCGCCTCCCCGAGGCGTGGTGGCAGGCGCTTCCGCTGGAGCGTGCCTGCTCCATCGTCGGGACCCCCGAGGTCGCGGGGCGGCTCGCCGACCTCGCCCTGTCGTGCTGGGGCCATCTGATGCTCGGCGACGTCCTGCCCCTGCTCAGGTTCGCCGACCCGGCGTCGAGCGTGCACACGCCCGAGGGGCTCGGCCGCGAGACCGTGCACAAGCTCTTCACCGGGGTGCTGGAGCGGCTGCTCGAACCCGTGACCGAGGACAGCGTCGCCCCCGTCCCGGCCTCCCGGCCGGACCGGCCGCTGCCGGAGCTGATCGACGAGGTCTTCGCCACCCTGGACGAGCGCCAGCGCGCCATCGCCAGGGACCGCCTGTACGCCTCCCAGCGGGTGACGCTGGACGAGCTGGCCCAGCGGTTCTCGGTGACGCGCGAGCGCATCCGGCAGATCGAGCGCGACCTGCGCGACCACGTGGACACCTGGCTCTCCGGCCCGGACGCGGCCCCGCTGGTGGCGCACGTGTCGTGGCTGCGCGGCCGGCTCGGCTCGGCGGTGCCCGCCGACGACCTGGCGGCGGCGGTGCCGTGGCACCGCACGGAGCTGAAGACGCTCTCCATCCCGGCCTGGCGGTTCGTGCGGACCCTGCTGACCGGCTACGAGCAGGTCGACGGGTGGCTGGTCGCGGGGGGCGCCGACGAGCTGCGGGAGAAGACCCGGCAGCTGTTCACCGACGGGCCCCGGCCCCTGGCGGAGGCCGTCACGCTGGTCAGCCAGCTCGGCATCCGCGAGGACGTGGCCGAGCGGTGGCTCGTCTCGGTGCCCCAGCTGCGGGTGCTGGAGGAGCACGTGGTGCCCTGGCCGCGCAGCGTCAACGACAAGGCGGAGGCCGTGCTCGCGGTGGCGGGCGGCGCGCTGACCCCCGAGGAGATCCAGGAGCGCATCGGCGAGGACTACAGCCTGGTCGGCATCCGCAACCAGCTCACCGCCGACGACCGGTTCCTGCGGCTGGACCGGAACAAGTACGGCCTGACGCGCTGGGGCGGCGAGCAGTACCTCGGCATCCGCGAGATGATCGCCCGGGAGATCGAGCGGGCCGGCGGAGAGGCGCCGGTCAACACGATCGTCACCAACCTGACCTCCCGCTACGACGTGAGCGAGAGCTCGGTGCGCGCCTACGCGGGCGGTCCCGGCTTCGAGCGCACCCAGCGCGGGTGGATCCGGGTGGCGGGGGCCGAGCAGAGCGACTACCAGCCGCGCCGCGACGTCGCCTCGACCCGCCGCTGCTTCCGCAGCCGGGACGGCCGCTGGTGGCACCGGGTGGACGTCAACGCCGAGCACCTGCGCGGCTCCGGCTCGCCGCTGCCCACCGGCTTCGCCGCCTACCTCGGCATGGCCCCGGGAGGCCAGCTCACCGCCTCCACCCCGTCCGGCGACGTGGTGATCAGCTGGCACAACCAGCCGACCATGGGCTCCATCCGCCCGGTCCTGGTGGCCGCGGGCGCCTCCGAGGGCGACCACGTCTTCCTGACGGTCTCCGACGGCGGCGAACTGCTCACCCGCTACCTGCCCGCGGCGGCCCCCGGCATCCCGGCGCTGAACCGGGCCCTGCACCTGATCGGCTACACCGCCCCGGTGGCCTCGGAGGCCGAGGGCCTGCGCCTGATCGGCGGCCGCATCGGCCTGTCCGAGGGCGCCGCCCGCGACGAGGTCCTGGCCCGCCTGCGGGACCGCGGCGACCGCGACATCCTCACCTTCCTGGAGGGCGCCGCCTGATGGGCCTTCCCGGCGCACGCCGTCCGACGAGCCGACGGGAGCCGTTCCGTGCTGAGACTCCTTGACCCCGGTGGCCGGGCCGATCCGGTCGTGCCCGAAGGGGCCCGCTCCCTGCGGATGTACACCTGCGCCCCGCCCGCGGACCGCCCCGCCCGGCTGGGCGACCTGCGGCCGCACCTCCTGGCGGACCTGGTCAGGCGGGTGTGCGAGCGGCACCGGCTCCGGGTCGTCCTGCACCGCGTGGCCGGGGATCCCGGCGGGCTCCACGGGGCCGGCTCCGGGGCTCCCGGCGGGCCCCACGGCGGGGCTACCGGGGAGACCGGCGGGGTTCCCGGCGCGGGCGGGCCTTCCGTCCGGGAGTACGTGCCCTCCCACGAGGAGGTGTTCCGCGCGGACGCGACGGCGCTGAACCTGCGCCCGCCCGAGCACTCGCCCCGCGGGAGCGAGGCGGCCGTCCTGCTCGCCGAGATGGCCGTCGTCCCCGGGGGCCTCGCCCCCGCCGGGGAGGAGGCCCTGCTGCGCTCCCCCGAGAAGACCGTCCTGCTGGAGGCGGTCGCCCCGGGGGCGGCCCGGCGGCCGGTCCGCAGCGCACCGCTGCGCTTCGAGGGCGGGGCCGCGGACGGGAGCGCCGGGGCGGAGGTGTCCCTCGGGGACGTGGCCGCGGCGGGCCTCGACCCGCTGGCCGTACGGCTGGCGCTGCTGGAGCACCGCTACCGCGAGCCGGTGGACCTCACCTGGGACGCCCTGCGCGCCGCCGACCGGGCGCTGCGGCGCCGGCGGGCCCGTGTCGCGGAGTGGTCGGAGTCCCCCAGCCGGCCCATGCCCGCCGAGCGGGTCGCCCGGATCGAGGCCGCCTTCGACGACGACCTCGACACGCCGCTGGCGCTGCGCCTGCTGGACGAGATGGAGGAGGACGAGTCGCTCGCCCCGGGCTCGCGCTTCGAGGCCTTCCTCCACCTGGACCAGGTCCTCGGACTGGACCTGCCGCTGGACATCGGCCGGCCCCCGACCCTCCCGCCGGGCGCCGCCGAACTGCTGGAGCGGCGCCGGGCCGCCCGCGAGGCCGGCGACCAGCCCGCCTGCGACCTGCTCACGCGGGAGCTGACCGGGCTGGGCGTCGAGGTCGCCGACACCCCGCAGGGCCAGTCCTGGACGGTCCGGTAGCGGGAGTCCCGGGACGGTTCGCGGTGAATGTCGGTGCCGCCCGCTAGCGTCCCGTCTCATGAGTGAGATCGGTGTTGTCGTACGGCCCGCCCAGGCCCAGGACCTGGACGGGGTGGTGGCCTGCAGCGCGGCGCTGTTCGCCGAGGACGCCGGGACGCGGGACCCGTCACTGAACATCGCCTGGCCGCGCGAGCACGGCGCGGCCAGGTTCGCCGCGGCGATGGACGACCCGGCCCGCCTGGTCATGGTCGCCGACGACGGGGGACGGATCGTCGGCCACCTGACCGGCTCGCTGTCCGGGCCCACCCCGATGCGGCCGGTCGCGGTGGCGACGCTCGGCAGCATGTACGTCCAGCCGCCCTACCGGGGGCGCGGCGTCGGCTCCCGGCTGGTGGCGGAGTTCCGGAGCTGGGCGCGCGAGCACGGCGCGCAGTACGCCGGGGTGACGGCCTACGCCGGCAACGAGGGCGCCGTGCGCTTCTACCTGCGTCACGGCTTCGCGGCCCGCTCCACGGTCCTGGAGACGGCGCTCTGACCGGCATGGCACGCGGCCGACGTCGGTGACGTGCCGTGCCGGTTCGCCGCCATGCGCGCCGGGCGTCCCGCCGACCGGCCGCGGAGCCTGAGGCCCTGGAGCTCCGGCGGGACGGCGCCTTCCCGCGCCCCGCTCCGTCGCCGGAGTCTACGGCAGGGCGTGCGGGCTGACGACGATGCCGTCCTCGTCGCTGTAGAGCCAGGCGCCGGGGGCGAAGGTGACCTCGCCGAAGGTGACGGGGACGTCGAGGTCGCCCCTGCCCGCCTTGGCGCTCTTGCGGGGGTTGGAGCCCAGCGCCTTGATGCCGAGGTCGAGGCCGGCGAAGGCGGCGGTGTCGCGGACGGCGCCGTTGACGACCACTCCGGACCAGCCCGAGGCGACGGCGGAGGCGGCGATCAGGTCGCCCATCAGTGCGGTGCGCAGCGAGCCCGCGCCGTCCACCACCAGGACCCGGCCCTCTCCCGGCGTGGCCAGGACCTGCTTGACCAGGGCGTTGTCCTCCAGGCAGCGGACGGTGGCGATCGGCCCGGCGAACCGGGCGCGCAGGCCGTACGAGCGGAACTGCGTCACGCAGCTCGCCAGGATGTCGCCGTGGGTGTCGATCAGGTCGGCGGTCGTGAACTCCATGCGCCGCATTCTCCCGGACACGGCCGCGGCCTTCCCCGCCCGGGGTGGTCCCCGTCCGGGCCGGGTCGCGCCCGGCGCCCGTGCCGCCGCGGCGGATCCGGACGAGGGTCCTTCCCGGCCTACCTCCGCCGCCGCGCCCTCGCCCGGGTCCACCACGGCGGTGTGCGGGGGTAGTTGCCGTCCTCCAGGTCCGCCAGCCGCTCGAAGACGTTCCAGGAGCCGGGGTTCCCGCAGACCAGCACCGAGACGGCCACCGCGGCGACGTAGAGCGGGAGCATGGGCAGTCCGGCGCACGCGGCGTACTGCGAGGCGTGCCGGTCCTCGTGGCGGAGCAGGGCGCCGGTCAGGTAGCCCTCCCCGTGCCGGGTCAGGACCACGTTGCCGACCGTGAACGCCCCGGCCACCGGGAACGGGATGCGGTAGCCGTGCGCCAGCAGCAGGCCGTCCGGCCCGGCGGTCAGCCGGGCCCGGCCCAGGCGGGCCACCAGCAGCCCCAGCGGGGTGGAGAGGTTCGCGTAGTTGAGCGCCCGCCGCGCCCGGTGCCACCGTCGCATACGGCGATTGTGCGCCCTGCGGACGCCCGGCGACAGGGCGGGGCCGCGACGGGGAGGCGCCGTGGGGAGAGGTTCACCCCAGCCGTCGGTAGCGGCCCTCGTGGTAGAGCAGCGGCGAGCCCTCCGCCGGGGTCGCCACCGCGACCACCGCGCCGACCACGATGGAGTGGTCGCCGGCGTCGTGGACGGCGGCGGTCCGGCACTCCAGGGTGGCCAGCGCGTCGTCGAGCAGCGGGACGCCGAGCCCGCCGTGATGGTGCGGGCGGCCGTCGAGCTGGCCCGCGAGCGGGCGGCCCCGGTGGGCGAAGAACCGCGAGACGTCCTCGGCGGTGTCGGGCAGGACCGACACCCCCCACACCCCGGCGGCGAGCACCGCGTCGTGGAACCGGGCGACCTTCTCCGCGCAGAACAGCGCGAGCAGCGGGTCGAGGGAGACCGACGCGAAGGAGTTCACGGTCATCACGTGGTCGATCCCGCCGAGCCGGGTGGTCACGACGGCGATGCCGGTCGCGAAACGGCCGACGGCCCTGCGGTAGGCGTCGCGGTCCACTGGCTGCTCAACGTGCACGAACGCCACCCTACGCAATCAGGACGAATCTGATCTCACCGGGTGCGATCCGTGCGGGTAGCCGCTGAGCAGCCACGATCCGCTCCCCGGCGGGACGAGCAGGGCGCCCGCGAGCGCGGCGAGCAGCCCGCCGTACAGGTAGACGTAACCCGAGACGTCGTCGGCGATGACCAGGTCGCCCTCGGGGCGCGCGGTCAGCCAGAGCGTCGTGACCGCCAGCCAGCCCGCGGCGGGCGCCATGGCCCCCGCCCGGCCGCCCATCGCGCGCCCCGCGCCGTGGCAGACGGCGAAGACCCCCAGGACCCAGCCGATGGCCGAGACCGGGACGGGCCGGAGGTACCACGAGTGCTGGAAGCCGCCCAGCAGGCCCATGAGGGCGCCGAGGAGGACGAGCACGGCGTAGGCCGCAGCGGTGACCGGCCGCGGCGGCGGCCCCGCGGCCGCCTGCGCCCCACCTGTCCCGGGGCCCGTCTCCGGGCCCGCCTCAGGAATTCCCCCCACGAGCACCGAGGCTAGCCGATGCCCGCGAAGAGATCGTCCTCGCGGTCGTACGGCTCGCCGACGCCGCCGGCCTCGACCGGCGCCCCCGGTCCCGCCGGGCCCGGCACGCCGCGGCGCAGGATGTACTGCTCGACCCCGAACGCCTGCTGGCCGATGCCGTTGGACAGGGCGAACCAGGGCGGGTCCACGCTGATCTGGGTGGCGTGCGCGCGCATCGCCTCCAGTTTGGCGCCGACGTGCTCGCGGGCGTCGATCTCGGTCGTGACGTCCTCGTCCGCGCAGCCGTACGGCAGGTCCTCGGCCTCGGCGACCTGGAAGGGCGCGTCCGCCTCGCGCATCGCCTCGGCGGCCCGGCGGACGGCGGACCTGGCCATCGCGGTGAGGTAGAACTTGGCGATCCGCCACGGCTCGCCCTCGCCGAACGCTGGGTCGCCGGCCAGCTCCGCGGCGCGCCAGGAGACGCGGTGGGCCTGGATGTGGTCGGGGTGGCCGTAGAAGCCGTTGTCGTCGTAGGTGACGAGGACCTGGGGGCGCACCTCGCGGATCACCTTGACCAGTTCACCGGCGGCCTCGTCGAGGTCGGCCTGCCAGAAGGCGTTCCGGCGGTGGTTGGCGGCGGCGCCCATCATGCCCGAGTCGCGCCAGCGTCCGGCGCCGCCCAGGAAGCGGTGGTCGGTGACGCCGAGCGCCGCGCAGGCCGCCGCCAGCTCGCCGACGCGGTGCGCGCCCAGCGTGTCGTCGCGGTCGGCGGCCAGATGGGCGAGCTCCGGCGGGATGACCTCGCCCTCCTCGCCCAGCGTGCAGGTGACCAGGGTGACCCGGGCGCCCTCGGCGGCGTACTTGGCCATGGTGGCCCCGGTGCCGATCGTCTCGTCGTCGGGGTGGGCGTGTACCAGCAGCAGGCGCCGATCGTTCATGACTCAGAGCGTATCGGGGCATCGGGGACGACCGGGGCGCGGAGGAACTTGTGAGCCGGTGGCCGCGCCGGTGAATAGGTAATTCGTATCGTAAGTCTTGTATGCCCATTTTCTTTCATAACAGCCTTCACTCGAACGCCCCCGGGCACCGTGGAATGCGCTGTCAAGCTGGCAGGATGGGCGCCATGAGTGAGAGCTTCCCTCGTCTGCATGCCCGGACCCGCCGCTTCACCCTGGGGGTGCCGCGCGGCTTCACGATCTCGCCCGACGGCTCCCGGGTCGTCTTCCTGCGGACGAGGAGCGGCTCGGACCCGGTCACCTGCCTGTGGGAGTTCGACGTCGCCGGAGGCGGTGAGCGGCTGATCGCCGACCCCCGCGCGTTCGACGCGGGCGAGGAGGACCTGCCCCCCGAGGAGCGCGCCCGCCGGGAGCGCAGCCGCGAGCAGGCCGGCGGCATCGTCGGCTACAGCACCGACGGCGCGGTCACCACGGCCGTCTTCGCCCTCGCCGGCGGTCTGTACGCCGTGGACCTGAAGACCGCGGGCGTGCGCCGCCTGGCCACGCCCGGCCCGGTGATCGACCCGCGCCTGTCCCCCGACGGGAGCTACGTCGGCTACGTGACCGGCGGCGCCTTCCACGTCCAGAGCCTGGCGGACGAGGTGGACCACGTCCTGGCCCGGCCCGAGGGCCCCGGGGTGACCTACGGCCTGGCGGAGTTCATCGCGGCCGAGGAGATGAGCCGCATGCGGGGCCACTGGTGGTCCCCGGCGGGCGACGCGGTGCTGGTCGAGCGGGCCGACGAGTCGGCGGTCCAGGAATGGTTCGTCGCCGACCCCGCCAACCCGTCCCGTCCCGCCGCCCCGCAGCGCTACCCCGCCGCGGGCACGCCGAACGCGAAGGTCGAGCTCTTCGTGCTCGGCCTGAGCGGCTCCCGCGTCCAGGTCCCCTTCACCGACGAATACCTCGTCAACGCCCGCTGGGACGCCCACGGCCTGGCGATCGTCACCCTCTCCCGCGACCAGCGGTCGATGAGGCTGCTGAAGGTGGACCCGGCCACCGGGGAGTCGACGCTCGTCCGCGAGGACACCGACGACGCCTGGGTGGAGATCGTCACCGGCGTGCCCGGCCACCTGTCCGACGGCACCCTGGTCTGGGTCGCCGACGCGGGCGGCGGGCGCCGGCTGGTCATCGGGGACGAGCCGGCCACCCCGCCCACCCTCCAGGTCCGCGAGGTCCTCGACATCGACGGCGACACCGTGCTCTTCCGGGCCAGCGGCGGCGACCCCGCCGAGATCGCCGTCTGGGCCTACCGCGACGGCCGGATCACCCTGGTCAGCCCGCCCGAGAGCGGCGTCTACAACGGCCGCACCGCGGGCGGCACGCTCGTGCTCGTCGGCCAGACCCTCGACAGCGAGGGCCCGCAGGTCCAGGTCCTGCACCACCACCGGCCGCGCGGCCACATCGCCTCGCACGCCGAGCGGCACGGCCTGGACCTGCGGGTCTCCCTGATCCGCACGGGCGAGCGCGAGCTGTCCACCGCCGTGATCCTGCCCAGCGGCCACGTGCCCGGCTCGGCGCGGCTCCCGGTCCTGATGGACCCGTACGGCGGGCCGCACGCCCAGCGCGTACTGGCCGCGTCCGGCGCCTACCTGACCAGCCAGTGGTTCGCCGACCAGGGGTTCGCGGTGGTCGTCGCCGACGGCCGGGGCACCCCCGGGCGGGGCCCGGAGTTCGAGCGGGCCGTCCTGCACGACCTGGCGGGGCCGGTCCTCGACGACCAGGTCGACGCCCTGCACGGTGTCGCCGAGCGCTTCGGAGACGACCTCGACCTGTCCCGGGTGGCCATCCGCGGCTGGTCCTTCGGCGGCTACCTGGCGGCCCTGGCCGTGATGCGCCGCCCCGACGTGTTCCACGCGGCCGTCGCCGGCGCCCCGGTGACCGACTGGCGGCTCTACGACACCTGCTACACCGAGCGCTATCTCGGGCAGCCGGAGGAGGGCCACTACGACGCCTCGTCGCTCTTCGCCGACGCCGAGAAGCTCGACCGGCCGCTCCTGCTGATCCACGGCCTGGCCGACGACAACGTGGTCGCCGCGCACACCCTGCGGCTCTCCTCGGCGCTGCTGTCGGCGGGCCGCCCGCACAACGTGCTCCCGCTGTCCGGGGTGACCCACATGACCCCGCAGGAGGTCGTGGCCGAGAACCTCCTGCTGCTCCAGGTCGACTTCCTCAAGAAGGCCCTCGGCATCGGCTGAGCCGTACCCCGGCTACCGGGGAGTGCCGTGCCAGCTGCTCCACAGGGCGGCGTAGGAGCCGCCCGCGGCGACGAGCTCGTCGTGGGAGCCCAGCTCGCTGATCCGGCCGTCCTCGACCACCGCGACCCGGTCGGCGTCGTGCGCCGTGTGCAGGCGGTGCGCGATGGCGATCACCGTGCGGCCGTCGAGGACGGCGGCCAGCGACCGCTCCAGGTGCCGGGCCGCCCGAGGGTCGATCAGCGAGGTCGCCTCGTCGAGGACCAGGGTGTGCGGGTCGGCCAGGACCAGCCGGGCCAGCGCCAGCTGCTGGGCCTGGGCCGGCGAGACCTCCTCGCCGCCGGAGCCGACGGCGGTGTCCAGTCCGTCCGGCAGGGCCGCGACCCACTCTCCGGCGTCCACCGCCGAAAGAGCCGCCAGGATCGCGTCGTCGTCCGCCTCCGGGCGGGCGATCAGCAGGTTGTCGCGGAGCGTGCCCCGGAACACGTGGTGCTCCTGGGTCACCAGGGCCACCTGGCCGCGCAGGTCGTCCAGGGGCAGCTCGACCAGCGGCGCCCCGCCGACCGTGACGGCCCCGGCGCGCGGGCCGTGGACGCCCGCGAGCAGCCTGCCCAGTGTGGACTTGCCCGCGCCGGACGGGCCGACCACGGCCAGCCGCTCCCCCGGCCGGACCGCCAGGTCGATGCCGTGCAGCACGTCGCGGCCCTCGCGGTAGGCGTAGCGCACGCCCTCGGCCCGCAGCTCCCGGCCGTCCGGGGCGGCGGTGCCGGCCTCCCGGTCGTCCGGCACCTCGGAGACGCCCAGCAGGCGGGCCATGGAGGCCCCGCCGACCTGGAGCTCGTCGATCCACATGAGCAGCCGGTCGAGCGGGTCGATGAGCTGCTGCACGTAGATCACGGCCGAGGTGACCTGCGCGATCGAGGCCCAGCCCTCGATGTAGAACGCGCCGCCCGCGACCAGCGTGGCCACGATCGGGATCACGTAGCCGAACTCGACCGCCGGGAACCAGACCGTGCGCAGGCCGAGGGTGTAGCGCTCGGCCGCCCACGACCGGGCGATGTCGGCGTCGGTGCGCCGGTGGCGCCGCTCCTGCAGGCCCAGGGCCTCCACCGTGCGGGCGCCGTTGACGGTCTCGGCGAGGCCGTCGGTCATGTCCGCGTAGGCGGCGCTCTCCCGCAGGTAGCCGTCCCGGGCGCGCCTGAGGTACCACCGGGTGGAGAACCAGAGCACCGGGGCGGCCAGCAGTGAGGGCAGCACCAGCAGCGGCCCCACCAGCACCAGCGCACCGACCGTGACGGCGCAGGTGACCAGCGCGATCAGCGTCTCGGGTACGGCGTGCCGCACGGTCCGCGACAGGGAGTCCACGTCCCGGGAGGTCCGGGTGATGAGGTCGCCCGACCCGGCGCGCTCGACCACCGAGAGCGGCAGCCCGAGCACCCGGCCGACGAACTCCTCGCGCAGCTCGGCGAGGACCTTCTCACCGAGCGCGGAGGAGGCGTAGACGGCGTATCTGACCAGCACGGCCTGGCCGACCAGGAATCCCGCCACGGCCAGCGCCACCGCGGCGGGGGCGACCCCGGCGCCGTCGTGCACGTCCTGGACGAGCCCGCCCAGCAGCCACGGCACGGCCAGGCCGCAGGCGGCGGCCAGGCCGTGCAGGACCAGGGCCGCCGCCAGCGCCCGGGGGTACTTCAGGGTGAGCCGCCGGGCGTAGGCGCGGACCTGCGCCCGGTCGGCGACCGGCAGGATCCGTCCGCCGTCCGGCTCGGCGGTTCCTGCGGCCGGTCCGTCCACTCGTTCGCTCACGGCGGATCAGTCCTCCCCTCGGGTGACGGTGGCGGCGTAGGCGGGCGCGGTGGCCAGCAGCTCGCGGTGGGTGCCCTGGGCGCGCGCGAGGCCGCCCTCGACGTAGATCACCTGGTCGGCGCGGTCGAGCACCAGCGGGCTGGTCGTGCAGACCAGTGTGGTCCTGCCCTGCCGGGCCTTGGCGAGCCGGTCGGCGATGCGGGCCTCGGTGTGCGCGTCGACGGCGCTGGTGGGCTCGACCAGGATGAGCACCTCCGGATCGGCCACCAGGGCCCGGGCGAGCCGGAGCCGCTGCTGCTGGCCGCCGGAGAACTCCCGGCCGGACTCGGCGACGGGGGCGTCCAGGCCGCCGGGGAGCGCCTCGACGACGTCCTCGGCGCACGCGGCGTGCAGCGCCTCGGCCAGGACCTCGTCCGGGGCCGTGCCCGAGACGTCCAGCTCGTCGCGGAGCACCCCGGCGAACAGCCGCGCGCCGTTGTCGGCCACCAGGATCCGGCGGCGCACCTCGGCGAGCGGCAGCGTGTCCAGCGGCACGTCGCCGAAGTCCACGTCGCCGCCCGCGTAGCGGCCGAGCCGTTCCGCGACGGCGACGGCCTCCTCGGGCGTGGCCGCCGCGACGGCGGTGAGCGTGCCGGGGCGGACCGCGACCCCGGAGGCCACGTCGCGGAGCAGGCCGCCGTCCGAGCGGGCGGCGCCGCCGGTCATCTCGGGCTCCAGGTTCAGGATCCGCACCACCCGGCGGGCGGAGACGTGCCCCTTGGTCAGCTTGTCGGCGGCCTCGGTGAGGGTCCGCATCGGGGCGACGAGGAAGACCGCGTAGCCGTAGAAGGTGACGAGGTCGCCGGGGGTGATCCGGCCCTCGAGCGCGAAGGTCGCGCCGAGCCAGGTCACCGCGGCGATCAGCAGGCCGGGCAGCAGGATCTGCGCGCCCTCCAGCGCCGAGTCCACCGCGGCCACCCGGACGCCCGCGCGCCGTACCTGCTGCGACTCGGCGGCGTAGCGGTCGGCGAAGACCTGCTCGCCGCCGACGCCCCGCAGCACGCGCAGGCCGGCGACGATGTCGGCGGCCCGGGTGGACAGCTCGCCCTGCAGGTCGCGGTGGGCGTGCTGGCGCCGGTGCAGCGGCCTGAGCAGCGGTGCCACGGCGGCCGCCATGAGCGGGACGCCGGCCAGCACGGTCAGGCCGAGCACCGGCGACATCCCGAACATGATGACGGTCACCGCGGCGACGGCGACGACCGCGCCGGTGCCGCGGAGCAGGATGTCGATCGCGTTGCCGATGTGGGCGATGTCGGAGTTGCCGACGCTGACCACCTCTCCGGTGGACATCCGCCTGGGCAGCGTCGCCCCCAGCCTGGTCGCCTGCCGGACGGTGACCTGGACGGTCCGGTAGGCGGCGCTCAGCCAGTTGTGGACGGCCATCCGGTGCCGCATGACCCCGGTGACCGCCTGTGCGGCGCCCAGGGCGAACGTCAGCGCCCCCCAGGTGAGCAGTCCGGGCAGGTCCTTGTCGGTGATGGCGTCGATGCCGTTGCCCACGAAGGCGGGGACCAGCGCCATCGTGAGCCACCACAGGACGGCGTAGGCGATGCCGACGGCGAGGGGACCGGCCTGGTTTCGGGCGATCCAGAGCAGGTAGCGGACCGGGCTTCGGGCGTCGGGGATGCCGGGATCAGCGGCGGGTAAGGAGCGCATGGCCCGTCCAGGCTGGCAAACTCCGCTCTGACCAGGCAAACCATTTTCCGTCCGCGTGGCGGCCCGCGGGCGCGTCCGCGCCGCTCCCCGCCGGCCCGCGGGCCGGTCCACAGGCCGATCCGCGCACCGGTCGGCACCCGGTCGGCGCGACGTTGGCGTCAATGAGAGTTGACGAAAAGGCTCCGTCAACCTACATTGACATCATGAGCGATACGGCACAGCTGGCCTCCGACGCCGGCAGCCGCGACCCCGCCGTCGGCCTGCGGGCCGTGCGGGCGCTGCGGATGCTCGTGGACCGACTGGAGGCCCTCCAGGTGGAGAACGCGCGCGAGCAGGGCTGGTCCTGGCAGGAGATCGCCTACTGCCTGGAGGTCTCCAAGCAGGCGGTGCACAAGAAGTACGCGGGGGGCCGCGGTCTCCTCAGAAGGGAGAAGTAGGCATGTTCGAACGGTTCACCCAGGACGCCCGCCAGGCCGTCAAGCTCGCGCAGGAGAACGCCCGGCGGCTCAACCACCACTTCGTCGGCAGCGAGCACATCCTGCTGGGCCTGCTCGACCGGCCGGAGAGCGTCTCGGCCCGGCTGCTGACCCGGCACGGCCTGGACCACGAGCGGGCCTACCGGGCCGTCTTCGGCATGATCCCGCCGCACGCGGGCGACCGGATCGACGCCGACGCGCTGGAGGCGATCGGCATCGACCTGTCCGCCATCCGGGAGCGGGTCGAGGCCGCCTTCGGTCCGGGCGCCCTGGACCGGCCGCCGCAGCGCACCCACCGGGGCCGCCTGGTCAGCGGCCGGCACATCGCCTTCACCGCCCCGGCGAAGAAGGCACTGGAGCTGTCCCTGCGCGAGGCACTCGCCCTGAAGCACAAGCACATCACCGACGGCCACATCCTCCTCGGCGTCCTGCGCGCCGGCCCCGGCCCTGCCCATCGCGTCCTGTCCGAGGCGGACGTCGACCTGGAGACCCTGCGGCTGGAACTCGTCGCCGAGCTCGGCTGAGCCGCGAGGCCGGGCGGCCCCGCGCGGACGGGGCGGCCACCGGGGCGCCGGACACGGGACGGCGGTCCGCGCCCCACACCGTGATGACGACCTCCGCCCGCGCATGCCCCGCGGTCCGCGCCTCACACCGTGATGACGACCTTCGCCCGCGCGTGCTCCTCCTCGAGGTAGCGCATGGCCTCGGGGACCTCGCTCAACGGATACGTCCTGTCGACGGCCGGGACGACCTTCCCGGACTCGGCGAGTTCCTTGAGGGCGGCCAGGCTCTCCGCGGTCGTCTTCGCCGCGAGCGGGCGCAGGCCGTGGCCCACGAACGGCGAGAGCGCGAGCGCGCCGACGACGCGGCCCATGGGGCCGATCCGGCGGCCGCCCTCGCCCGAGCACAGGACGAGCGTCCCGCCGGGGTCCAGCACGCTCCGCAGATCCCGCAGCGAGCGGCTGCCCACCACGTCCAGGACGAGGTCGTAGCGCCGCCCGCTCCGGGTGAAGTCCTCCGCCGCGTAGTCGACGACGCGGTCGGCGCCGAGCGCGCGGACCCGGTCGGCGTTGCGCGCGCTGCACACGCCGGTCACCTCCGCCCCGAGCGCCTTGGCGATCTGCACGGCGAACGTGCCCACGCCGCCCGACGCACCGTTGACCAGGACCCGCTGACCCGGTCGCACCCCGCCCCGGTCGCGCAGGCCCTGCAGGGCGGTGCTCCCCGCCAGGGGCACCGCGGCCGCCTGCTCGAACGTCAGGTTCTCCGGTTTGGGTCCCAGCGCGCCCTCCCGGACGGAGACGTACTCGGCGAAGGTCCCGGCCGTCTCGCCGAACACCTCGTCCCCGGGGCGGAACCGCTTCACGTTCCGGCCGACCGCCTCGACCCGGCCGGCGAAATCCCGGCCCAGGATCCGGTGCTTCGGCCGGAAAAGCCCGTACCCCATGGCGCGGACCAGGGACGGCTCGCCTCTCATCAGCTTGCCGTCGGCCGAGTTGACGGCGGCCGCGCGGACGCGCACCAGCACCTCGTCGTCTCCGGCCTCCGGCCGGCCGATCTCCTCCAGGCGCAGGACGTCGGGGGAACCGTACCGGTCCCGGACGATCGCCCTCATCGTGGTCCTCCGGTCCGCCGCGGGCGTGGGCATGACGCGCTCTCCGTTCTCCGTCATTCGACGGTCCGCAGGATCTGCTCGATCGACGCCGTCCGCGACCGCAGCTCCGACAGGTCGGCGGCGGCCCGCTGCTGGGCGTCGAGGGTGTTCTCGGCGAGCTGCTCGTACCGGCGCACGAGCTGCCGCAGGTCCTCCTCCCTGGCCGCCAGCAGCTTCGTCTTGCGGAGCTCCTGGAAGCTCGCCATGACGGCGATGAGGAAGATCACGGCCAGGAGCAGCACTCCGAGGACGAGGACCGTGCCGGGCCAGGTGGTCGTCTCGGCTGCACCGAGGTTCATCAGGACTGCTCCTTGCGGGCGGGACCCTTCTCCGGGTCCGGTCTGGTCAGGGTCTCGGCCGCCTCGGCCAGCGCCGAGGGGGTCAGGCGCAGATCGAAGTCCGCGACCTCGTAGTACTTCATGGCCTTGCCGTCCTCCGACAGCTCGAGGGTGCCGACGATCAGGCCGGCGGCCTCCAGCCGCTGCAGGTGCATGTGGAGGAGCGGGCGGCTGACGCCGATCTCACGGGCCAGGCGGCTCACGTAGTCGCGCCCGCCGGCCAGTCGCGCGACGATGCGCAGCCGCAGCGGATTGGCCAGCGCGGCCAGCGCCGCGACCAGGTCGTCACCGGTCGGCCGATCCTCCGTCATCCGATTCCTTCACCTGTAAGAATTTTCTTATATATGAAACAGTAGCATGCCACCCAGATCGGTGACAGTCCCGACGGCGGTCAACGCCTCGGCGTAGATGTGCTTGACCACCGTCACGTCCGCCGTCCGGGCCGGGAAGGCGAAGAACACCGCCTCAGGGGTCGTCTGCGGCTAACAGCGCATCCGCCTCGGCGGCACGGATGCCGAGAAGACGTACTGCCGTGCCCAGCGATCTGAGCTCATTCGGGTGGTCGGTGGAAAAGCAGAAGAGATCCCGCACTCTTGTAGCCCGGCCCCTGCGATGGCGGCGTCGACATGGCAATATGAGGCGCGGGAGGTGCCATGGACGTCGACTTCACGACCATCCACCCACAGTTGATCAGCCTCTGCGAGAAGTACGGCATCGCCGAGCTGGCGGTCTTCGGCTCGGTCGCCCGCGGCGATGCCCGGGAAGAGAGCGATATCGATCTCCTCTACGTCCTGAAACCCGGCACCGACATCGGCCTTGAGTTCTTCGGCTTTCAGGAGGAGCTGGAAGACCTGCTCGGCCGCAAGGTCGATGTGGTCTCCAAGGAAGGTCTCCACTGGATCATCCGGGATCAGGTGCTCAGTGACGCCCGGGTGCTTTATGCAGCGTGACGGGCTTTACCTGGTGGACATTGTGGAAGCGGCCGGAAAGATCGCTTCCTATCTCGAAGGTGTTTCGCCAGAGGTGTGGGCTGCCGACTCGATGCGTCGTGATGCAGTCATCTGGCAACTCTCCATCATCGGCGAGGCTGTGGGAGGAATCTCAGAGGAGACCCGTGCCTCCGCCCCCGAGATCCCGTGGAAGTTGATCAGAGGGCTGCGCAACAACGTCGTCCACCGATACTTCAGCGTGGACTGGAAGATCGTGCACAACGCCGCCACGACGAATGTTCCCGAGCTGGAGCGGCAGGTGCGAGATCTGCTCCGAAGCTCCTACCCGGACGTTTTCAAACGTCTACAGGAGCAAGAAGAGGAGTGACGAACTCTCGGCAGCGGCACGGGCGGGACGCACGTTGCGATTCCGGACCCCGTGGACCCGTGGCGGCAAAGAAAACACGGGCCGCACCTCCCCACGAAGGTGCGGCCCGCGATGGTTCACGCCGGCTCCCGCGTCGGCCGCGCGAGTCCGGGCAGCCGTGCCCGCGGTTCACTCGCTGCGGTCGCCCGCCCGGAGGCCGGGTCGCCGCCCGGCAGATCGGAGCATACGCCCCTCAGGTCACTTGGACGCCCTGAGGTAGTCCCGGTTCATCTGCGCGATGGTGTCCAGCGGGATGCCCTTCGGGCAGACCGCGGTGCACTCGCCGGTGTTGGTGCAGCCGCCGAAGCCCTCGGCGTCCATCTGCTCCACCATGGCCCTGGCGCGGGAGTCGCGCTCGGGCTGGCCCTGCGGGAGCAGGGACAGGTGGGTGATCTTCGCGGCGGTGAAGAGGGAGGCCGAGCCGTTCGGGCAGGCCGCGACGCAGGCGCCGCAGCCGATGCAGGTGGCCGCGTCGAACGCCGCGTCGGCGTCGGCCTTCTTCACCGGGACGCTGTGCGCGTCCGGAGCCGATCCGGCGGGGACGGAGATGAAGCCGCCCGCCTGGATGATCCGGTCGAACGACGAGCGGTCCACGACCAGGTCCTTGACCACCGGGAACGGCGCGGCGCGCCACGGCTCGACGGTGATGACGGCCTCGTCCTCGAAGTGCCGCATGTGCAGCTGGCAGGTGGTGGTCGCCACCTGCTCGCCGTGGGCGTAGCCGTTGATGACCATGCCGCACATGCCGCAGATGCCCTCGCGGCAGTCGTGGTCGAAGGCGATCGGGTCGTCGCCCTCCAGGATGAGCCGCTCGTTGAGCACGTCGAGCATCTCCAGGAAGGACATGTCCGGCGACACGTCCTCAACCCGGTAGGTGACCATACGGCCCTTGTCCTGCGGCCCCTTCTGGCGCCAGACCTTGAGAGTGAGGTTCACTTGTAGCTCCGCTGGCTCATCTTGACGTATTCGTACTCGAGGGCTTCCTTGTGCAGGACCGGGCCCTGCTCGCCGTACTCCCAGGCCGCGACGTAGGCGAAGTTCTCGTCGTCGCGCAGGGCCTCGCCGTCGGCGTCCTGCGACTCGGCCCGGAAGTGGCCGCCGCACGACTCGGTGCGGTGCAGGGCGTCGATGCACATCAGCTCGGCCAGGTCGAAGAAGTCGGCGACCCGGCCGGCCCGCTCCAGCGCCTGGTTGAGCTCGTCGGCGGTGCCGGACACCTTGACGTTCTGCCAGAACTCCTCGCGGAGCTCGGGGATCCGCTCCAGGGCCTTGCGCAGGGACTCCTCGGTGCGCTCCATGCCGCAGTAGTCCCACATGAGCTTGCCCAGCTCGCGGTGGTAGGAGTCGGCGGTGCGGGTGCCGTTCACCGAGAGCAGCCTCTCGATCTTGCTCTGCACCGCGGCCTCGGCCTCGGCCACGGCCTCGTCGTCGACCTCCCCGTAGGGGCCGTTCGCGAGGTAGTCGCCGATCGTGGTCGGCAGCACGAAGTAGCCGTCGGCCAGGCCCTGCATCAGCGCGGACGCGCCGAGGCGGTTGGCGCCGTGGTCGGAGAAGTTGGCCTCGCCGACCACGAACAGGCCCGGGATGGTGGACTGCAGGTCGTAGTCCACCCACAGGCCGCCCATCGTGTAGTGCACGGCGGGGTAGATGCGCATCGGCTGGCTGTACGGGTCCTCGCCGGTGATGCGCTCGTACATCTCGAACAGGTTGCCGTACTTCTTCTCCACGGCCTCGCGGCCGAGCCGCCGGATCGCGTCGGCGAAGTCGAGGTAGACGCCCAGCCCGCCGGGGCCGACGCCGCGGCCCTCGTCGCAGACGTTCTTGGCGGCCCGGGAGGCGATGTCGCGCGGGACCAGGTTGCCGAACGCCGGGTAGATGCGCTCCAGGTAGTAGTCGCGCTCCTCCTCGGGGATCTCCGAGGCGGGGCGCGTGTCACCGGCCTTGACCGGCACCCAGACGCGGCCGTCGTTGCGCAGCGACTCCGACATCAGGGTCAGCTTGGACTGGTAGTCGCCGCTGACCGGGATGCAGGTCGGGTGGATCTGCGTGTAGCAGGGGTTGGCGAAGTGGGCGCCGCGCCGGTGCGCCCGCCAGATCGCGGTGGTGTTGCAGCCCTTGGCGTTGGTGGACAGGAAGAACACGTTGCCGTAGCCGCCGGTGGCGAGCACGACCGCGTCGGCGAGGTGCCGCTCGATCTCGCCGGTCACCATGTCGCGGACGATGACGCCGCGCGCCCGGCCGTCGCTGACGATCAGGTCGAGCATCTCGTGGCGGGTGTTCATCTTCACGGTCCCGGCCGCGATCTGCCGCTCCAGCGCCTGGTAGGCGCCGAGCAGCAGCTGCTGGCCCGTCTGGCCGCGGGCGTAGAAGGTCCGGGAGACCTGGGCGCCGCCGAAGGAGCGGGTGTCGAGCAGGCCGCCGTACTCGCGGGCGAACGGCACGCCCTGCGCCACGGCCTGGTCGATGATGTTCACGCTGACCTGGGCCAGGCGGTAGACGTTCGACTCGCGGGCGCGGAAGTCGCCGCCCTTGACGGTGTCGTAGAACAGCCGGTAGATCGAGTCGCCGTCGCCGCGGTAGTTCTTGGCGGCGTTGATGCCGCCCTGCGCCGCGATCGAGTGCGCGCGCCGGGGCGAGTCCTGGTAGCAGAACGAGGTGACGTTGTAGCCGAGCTCGCCGAGGGTCGCGGCGGCCGAGCCGCCGGCCAGGCCGGTGCCGACCACGATGACGTGCATCTTGCGCTTGTTGGCCGGGTTGACCAGCTTGGCGCTGAACTTCCGCTTCTCCCAGCGCTCCTCGATCGGACCGGCCGGAGCCTTGGTGTCGCGGATCGGCTCGCCCTCGGTGTAGTGCTTGTTCACTTGATGACTCCGATCATGACCGCGACGGGGACGGCGAGGAAGCCGAGGACCAGCACCGCGGAGATCGTGGCGGCCACGGCCTTCAGCGGACGGTAGCTGCGGCCGCTCGCCAGGCCCAGGGTCTGGAAGGCGCTCCACAGGCCGTGGCGCAGGTGCAGGCCGACCATGACGACGGCGACCGCGTAGAAGGCCGTGACCCACCAGCGCTCGGGCGCGAAGCCCGCCACCAGGCGCTCGTACGGCGTGCCGTCCCAGCCGGCCGGGTTGACCGTGCCGAACGTCAGGTCGAGCAGGTGGTAGACCACGAACAGCAGGATGATGACGCCGCCGTAGCGCATGGTGTGGACGGCGTAGCCGCCGGCCTGGGACTTGCGCTTGGCCGCGTACTTGACCGGCCGCGCCTTGCCCGCCCGCCGGGCCAGCGTGACCGCCGCCCACATGTGCAGGACGATCGCGACGGCGAGCCCGACCTCCACGATCGTCAGCGCCACCCGGTGGGGGAGCATCGGCTCGCCCATGGTGCGCAGGAAGGAGGCGTACTCGTTGAACGAGGCGGCGCCGAAGAACGCCTTGAGGTTGCCGGCCATGTGGCCGACGAGGAACAGCACGAGGGCGGCGCCCGTGACGGCCATCACGGCCTTCCTCCCGTTGGAGGAGCCGAGGAACCCGCCCTTCCTCTTGGCGGGCGCGGCTCGGGGAGGCGTCACAGGCTTCGCGGGGGCACCCGCGGGGGGGTCGACCTGCGCGGTGGACGTTCCGCGCTCAATCATGGCAGTCACGATCCCGAAGCTAGGAAAAGGACTTTGGTCCCGTCCAAGTCATCGCGGATGTGGTTTCCATAGCCTGCGGCTATTGCTTCTGCGTCCTGGGAACTTGGGTCATGACACCGTGTCAGCAAGTGCGAGCAATCTCACAGTGCTGAATGGCGACGCTGCGCGTCGCGGCTCGGGGGCCGGTAACCGCCGTCTTCCCTCGTCACGTGCTCGCTTCGCTGCGCGCGCTCCTCAGTCCAGACGCCGGAGCCCCCTCGCGGGCTGAATGGCGACGCTGCGCGTCGCGGCTCGGGGGCCGGTAACCGCCGTCTTCCCTCGTCACGTGCTCGCTTCGCTGCGCGCGCTCCTCAGTCCAGACGCCGGAGTCCCCTCGCGGACAACCCCGCCCCGGATCGGGGGGCGGGGGATCCCTACGCTAGGGAAGCGTGCAGCTCCAGCAACTGGCCTATTTCGTGGCGGTCGCCGAGGCCCGGCACTTCACCCAGGCAGCCGAGCGGATGCGCGTCGCACAGCCGTCGCTGAGCAAGCAGATCAAGGCCCTGGAAGCCGAGCTCGGTGCGCCGCTGCTCAGCCGTGCCCGGGGCAACGTCACCCTCACCCCCGCGGGGGAGGCGCTGCTCCCGCTGGCCCGCCGCATGCTCGCCGACGCCGACACCGCCCGGCGCGAGATCAGCGAGCTGGCCGGGCTGCGCCGGGGCCGGGTGCGGCTGGGCGCCACCCCCTCGCTCTGCGCCGGGCTGATGGCCGACGCCCTGGCCCGCTTCCACCGCGCCTACCCGGGCATCGAACTGCTGGTGGAGGAGGGCGGCTCCCGCGACCTGGTCCGGGCCCTGGCGCGGGGGCAGCTCGACCTGGCGCTGATCATCATGCCGCTGCAGAGCGACGACCCCTCCCTCGTCACCGAGGAGATCCTGCGGGAGAACCTGGTGGTCGTCTCCCCGTCGATCGCCCCGCCGCGCAGGCCGTACCTGCGGATAGAGGACCTGCGCGGGCATCCGATGGTGATGTTCCGGCGCGGCTACGACCTGCGGGAGGCCACGCTCAGCGCGTGCCGCCAGGCGGGGTTCGAGCCGCGCTTCGCGGTGGAGGGCGGGGAGATGGACGCCGTGCTCCGCTTCGTGGAGGCCGGCCTGGGCATCGCGCTCGTGCCCTCGATGGTCCTGGACGGCCGTCCGGGACTGACCGGGACGCCGCTGGCGCCGCCGGGGCTGCGCCGTACGATCGCCATCGCCCACCGCAAGGACGTCGAGCCCACCCGCGCCGCCCAGGCGTTCCGCGCCACGCTGCTGTTCTTCCTCGCCGAGGCCGCCCACGACGGCAGCCTCCCGCCGGGCGTCGAGTTGCTCGGCGAGGGTCCTTGACAAGGCTTTCGTTCGATCACCCATCCGCATCATCGGGGCGGCAGCACTATTCTCATAGAGTTGACAGGTTTTCCCCCGAGCCCACGAAGAGGCGTTCGTGACCGCCCCTCCCGACGAAACACTCACGCTCCTCCTGATCGAGGACGACGCGGGTGACGCCTTCCTCGTGGAAGAGCTGCTCAACGAGGCGGAGAACCCCCCGAAGATCATCTGGGTGCGCAGCCTCTCGGAGAGCCTGGTGCGGCTCACCGACGAGGTCAGGTGCGTGCTGGTCGACCTCTCCCTGCCCGACGCCAACGGCCTGGAGGCGCTCCAGCAGGTGCTGGCGATGGCTCCGCACGCCGCCGTGCTCGTGCTGACCGGGCTCAACGACTCGCACGTCGGCGTGGAGGCGGTGTCCGCCGGGGCCCAGGACTTCCTCGTCAAGCAGGACATCGACGCCCGCCTGCTGGTGCGCGCGGTCCGCTACGCCATGGAGCGCAAACGCGCCGACATGGCCCAGCGCAAGCTGGTCGAGGCCGAGCTCGTCACCAAGGAGAACTCCCGCCTGGAGCACGGCCTGCTGCCCGTCCCCCTGCTGGAGCCCGGGACCCTCCACCACGAGTCGCGCTACCTTCCCGGCCGCCAGCGGACCCTGCTGGCCGGAGACTTCTGGGACACCGTGCAGAGCCCCGACGGCGCCGTGCACGTGGTGGTCGGCGACGTCTGCGGGCACGGCCCGGACGAGGCCGCGCTGGGGGTGGCGCTCCGGATCGCCTGGCGCACCCTGGTCCTGGCCGGGCACACCGGCAACGACGTGCTGCACACGCTCGACAAGGTCCTCCGGCTGGAACGCAAGTCCGCGGAGATCTTCACCACGCTCTGCACGATGACCGTCAACCCGTCGCTGGACCACGCCCGCCTGCACGTCGTCGGCCACCCGCCGCCCGTGCTGATCCGTGACGGCGTGGTCGAGGTGACGCCGGGCACCCCCTCCGGGCCGCCGCTGGGCATCTTCCCGGACGTGGACTGGACGCCCATCGACGTGCCGCTCGGCCGGGAGTGGTCCGTCCTGCTCTACACCGACGGCCTGATCGAGGCCACCGTGGGAGGCGGTCCCGACCTGCTCGGGACCGAGGGCCTGCTGCGGCTCATCGCCGACCAGGGCGGCGTCCACCTCGACCGGCTCATCGAGCGGGTCATCGAACTGAACGAGGAGGCGCTCACCGACGACCTGGCCACCGTGCTCATCGCCAAGGACTCGCGGAGCGCCTGACGGTGGAAGATCCTCCCCGTCCGCTGCCCCCGCCCGTGGCGGGCTCGGGGCGGCTGCCGCTGGGGAGGTGGTTCCTGATCGCCGGCTCGGTCGTCGCGCTGGCCTTCACGGTCGCCTCCGCGATCGTCGTCGGCACGGTCGGAGCGACGGGTGAGGCCCGGTCGGCCCTGGTCGACGTCATCGACCCGGCGGCCCTGCGCGTGCTGGAGCTCTCCGAGGCGCTCACCGTCCAGGGCGGCGCGGTGCGCGCGTACGGCGCCACCGGCGACGAGCGGTATCTGGAGGACTACCGGGACGCGGCCGCCGCGGAGTCCGCCTCGCTCGCCGCGCTCGAGGCCCTGCTCTCCCGGATGCCCGAGCGGGCGGCCGTGCGCGCCGAGCTCGACACGCTCAGGAGCGCCTCCGCGGCCTGGCGGCGGGACTACGGCGACCGCGTCGTGGCGGCCGGTCCGGCCGAGCGCGCCGACCTGGCCGAGGAGGAGTACGCCAGGGTCGGCGGTGAGCGCTTCCGCACGGTCCAGACCGCGCTGACCGAGCTGCGCGGCCACCTCACCCGGCTGCACGGGACGGCGACCACCAGGCTGGTGCAGGGCTGGCAGACGCTCTACGCCGCCCTCGGCGGGATGGCGGCGATCCTGGTGCTGGCCGGGATCGGCTTCGCCCTCATCGTCCGCCACGCCGTGCTGCGGCCGGTGGCCGAGCTCACCGGCCAGGTCCGCGCGGTGGCCCACGGCGACTTCGAGCACGCGCTCAAGGTCGAGCGCCCCGCCGAACTGGCCGAGCTCTCCGGGCACGTGGACGCGATGCGCCGCAGGATCGTCGCCGAGTGGCGGCGGACCAGCGAGGCGCAGGACAAGCTCGAGGAGCAGGCCGACGAGCTGCGGCGCTCGAACGCCGAGCTGGAGCAGTTCGCCTACGTGGCCAGCCACGACCTGCAGGAGCCGCTGCGCAAGATCGCCAGTTTCACCCAGATACTGGAGCAGCGCTACGGCGACCGGCTGGACGACCGGGCCAGGCAGTACATCGCCTTCGCGGTGGACGGCGCCAAGCGCATGCAGTCGCTGATCAGCGACCTGCTCGACTTCTCCAGGGTGGGCAGGGCCGGCGGCGAGCTCGTGCCCCTCGACGTCGCCGTGCCCCTGGAGGACGCGCTGGAGAACCTCGCCTCGCAGATCGAGGAGGCCGGGGCCACGGTGACCCGGGACGAACTGCCCCGGGTGCTCGGCAACCGGGTCCAGCTCACCCAGCTCTTCCAGAACCTCGTCGGCAACGCGGTCAAGTTCCGCTCCCGGGAGGCGCCCCGGGTGCACATCGGGGTCCGCCGCGCCGGGGACGTGTGGGAGTTCTCCTGCTCCGACAACGGGATCGGCATCGAGGACAAGCACTCCGAGCGGATCTTCCTGATCTTCCAGCGCCTCCACGGCCGGGAGGCCTACTCCGGCACCGGCATCGGACTCGCCCTCTGCAAGAAGATCGTGGAATACCACGGCGGCCGGATCTGGGTGGACAATGATGAGCCGGACGACGGCCGCCCGGGCGAGGAGGGCGCGTCCGCCGGTCGCGGGACCACGTTCCGCTGGACCCTTCTTCCTGGAGACGCGAATGAATGAGATGCGCTGGATCGACGTGCTGCTGGTCGAGGACGACCCGGGCGACATCCTGCTGACCAAGGAGGCGTTCGAGCTCAACAAGGTCAGGAACAAGCTGCACGTCGTCAACGACGGCGAGCAGGCCATGGCCTTCCTCCGCCGCGAGGAGGGCTACGAGGACGCGCCGCGGCCCGACCTGATCCTGCTCGACCTCAACCTGCCCCGCAAGGACGGCCGCGAGGTGCTCCAGGACATCAAGGGCGACGAGGAGCTGCGCCGCATCCCGGTGGTCGTGCTGACCACCTCCGAGGCGGAGGAGGACATCCTGCGCAGCTACAACCTGCACGCCAACGCCTACGTCTCCAAGCCCGTGGACTTCGACCAGTTCATCAGCGTGGTCCGGCGGATCGACGACTTCTTCGTCACCGTGGTGAAGCTGCCCAGCATCGACTGAGGGCCTCCTCCGCCGTCAGATCCGAGTGACAGGAATCACACCTGGTCTGTGAAAATGTGAGTGATGCTTCTCACACAATCTCCGGGTCCCGTCGTAACGTATCCCCCACCAATATGCGTGCGCCCGGGTGAGCCGCCGCGGCGGCTCGGCGCGCGGCACAACTGAAACGACCCGGACCCCCTGCGAGCAGGGTCCGCGGGAGGTGGAGAGGTCACCGATGACCCAGACAGCGGCCGACAGCCCGGCCAGAAGGCAGCGCGCGCAGATCAAGGAGCGCACCCTACGCACCGACCAGTGGTGGCGCTATCCACTGGTCACCTTCATCATCTTCACGGCGTTCCTCGTCTACGCCACGTGGGCGATCTTCGATATGGACTACTTCGTCTCGCCGTACCACGCGCCGTTCGCGTCGCCGTGCCTGGCGACGAGCTGTCCCGAGGAGGCGCGCCTGTTCGGCCTCGCCCCGTTCGGCGACTGGTACACCTGGCCGCCGGGCATCCTCATCCTCGGCCTGCCCGCGGGGTTCCGCTTCACCTGCTACTACTACCGCAAGGCCTACTACCGGGGCTTCTGGCTCTCCCCGCCGGCCTGCGCCGTGAACGAGCCGCACCGCAAGTACACCGGTGAGTCGCGCTTCCCGCTCATCCTGCAGAACGTGCACCGCTACTTCTTCTACGCGGCGATCGTGATCGGCCTGATCCTCGCCTACGACGCGGTGCTGGCGCTCGTCCACAAGCCGGGCGGTCTCGGCACGTGGATCCTGATCGCCAACGCGGTCCTGATCAACCTGTACACGCTCTCGTGCCACTCCTGCCGCCACATCACGGCCGGCCGGCTGACCCACTTCTCCCGGCACCCCGTCCGCTACAAGGCGTGGACCGTCGTCTCCAAGCTCAACGCCAAGCACCAGGAGCTGGCCCTGGTCTCCATGTTCTCGGTCATGGGCGCCGACCTCTACGTACGGCTGGTCGCCAAGGGCATCATCTCCTTCCCGTTCGCATAAGGATCACCTGTGGAAATCGAGCGTCACGAATACGACGTCGTCGTCATCGGCGCCGGCGGGGCGGGGCTGCGGGCGGCCATCGAGGCCCGGCAGCAGGGCAAGCGCACCGCGATCGTCTGCAAGTCGCTGTTCGGCAAGGCGCACACCGTCATGGCGGAGGGCGGCGCGGCCGCGGCCATGGGCAACGTCAACAGCGACGACAACTGGATGGTGCACTTCCGCGACACCATGCGCGGCGGCAAGTTCCTCAACAACTGGCGGATGGCCGAGCTGCACGCCAAGGAGGCCCCGGACCGGGTCTGGGAGCTGGAGGCCTGGGGCGCGCTGTTCGACCGCACCAAGGACGGCAAGATCAGCCAGCGCAACTTCGGCGGCCACGAGTACCCCCGGCTGGCCCACGTGGGCGACCGTACCGGCCTGGAGATGATCCGCACGCTCCAGCAGCGGGTGGTCGCGCTCCAGCAGGAGGACGAGCGGCTGCACGGCGACGCCGAGGCGTACATCAAGGTCTTCGCCGAGTGCACGATCACCCGGCTGCTGAAGGACCACGGCCCCGCGCACGGCCCCGGCGGCGCGATCGCCGGAGCGTTCGGCTACTGGCGGGAGAACGGCAGGCTCATCCTGTTCGACGCCCCCGCGGTCGTGCTGGCCACCGGCGGCATCGGCAAGTCCTACGTGGTCACCTCCAACTCCTGGGAGTACACCGGGGACGGCCACGCGCTGGCGCTGCTGGCCGGGGCCAAGCTGATCAACATGGAGTTCATCCAGTTCCATCCGACCGGGATGGTCTGGCCGCCGTCGGTCCGCGGCATCCTCGTCACCGAGTCCGTCCGGGGCGACGGCGGCGTGCTGCGCAACTCCGAGGGCAGGCGCTTCATGTTCGACTACATCCCCGAGGTCTTCAAGGACAAGTACGCCACGACCGAGGAGGAGGGCGACCGCTGGTACACCGACCAGGCCAACAACCGGCGCCCTCCGGAGCTGCTCCCCCGCGACGAGGTGGCCCGGGCCATCAACGCCGAGGTGAAGGCCGGTCGCGGCTCGCCGCAGGGCGGCGTCTACCTCGACGTCTCCACCCGGCTCCCGGCCGCCGAGATCGTCCGGCGGCTGCCGTCGATGCACCACCAGTTCAAGGAGCTGGCGGACGTCGACATCACCGCCGAGCCGATGCAGGTCGGCCCGACCTGCCACTACATCATGGGCGGCGTCGAGGTCGACGCGGACACCGGCGCCGCCGAGGTCCCCGGCCTGTTCGCGGCGGGCGAGGTCTCCGGCGGCATGCACGGGTCCAACCGGCTCGGCGGCAACTCGCTCTCCGACCTGCTGGTCTTCGGCCGCCGGGCGGGCGCCGGAGCGGCCGCGTACGTCGACCGGCTGCCCGCCCGGCCGTCGGTCCCGGAGGAGTCGGTCGCCGCGGCCAGGACCGAGGCGCTGGCCCCGCTGGAGCGCACGGGTGAGAACCCGTACGAGGTCCACCAGGAGCTGCAGCGGACCATGAACGAGCTGGTCGGCATCATCCGCAACGCCGACGAGGTCACCGAGGCGCTGGAGGCCGTCAAGAAGCTCAAGGAGCGGGCGCGGAACGTCGGCGCGGCGGGCAACCGGATCTACAACCCCGGCTGGCACCTCGCGCTGGACCTGCGCAACATGCTGCTGGTGTCGGAGTGCGTGGCCAGGGCGGCCCTGCTGCGCGAGGAGAGCCGCGGCGGCCACACCCGCGACGACTTCCCCGGCATGTCGGCCGAGTGGCGCCGCAGGCTGCTGGTCTGCGGCGCGTCCCCCGACGGCTCGGAGGTCACGGTCGAGGAGAAGGTCCAGCCCGCGATGCGGGACGACCTGATCACCCTCTTCGACCGGGCCGAGCTGGAGAAGTACATCACCCCAGAGGAACTGGCCGACTTCGACGCGCTGGTGAGGGAGTAGAGCCGTGAGCTACAAGGCGAAGTTCCGCGTCTGGCGGGGCGAGGGCGGCGAGGGCAGGCTGGAGGACTTCACCGTCGAGGTGAACGAGGGCGAGGTCGTCCTCGACATCATCCACCGGCTCCAGGCCACCCAGACCCCCGACCTGGCCGTCCGGTGGAACTGCAAGGCCGGCAAGTGCGGGTCCTGCTCGATGGAGATCAACGGCAAGCCCCGGCTCGGCTGCATGACCCGGATGTCCACCTTCACCGAGGACGAGACCATCACGGTGACGCCCATGCGGACGTTCCCCGTGATCAAGGATCTGGTCACGGACGTGTCGTTCAACTACACCAAGGCGCGGGAGATCCCGTCCTTCACCCCGCCGGCCGACGTGAAGCCCGGCGAGTACCGCATGCAGCAGATCGACGTCGAGCGGAGCCAGGAGTTCCGCAAGTGCATCGAGTGCTTCATGTGCAACAACGTCTGCCACGTGATCCGCGACCACGAGGAGAACAAGCCCGGCTTCGCCGGTCCGCGCTTCCTGATGCGGATCGCCGAGCTGGACATGCACCCCTACGACGTGGTCGACCGCAAGGACTCCGCGCAGGAGGAGCACGGTCTCGGCTACTGCAACATCACCAAGTGCTGCACCGAGGTCTGCCCCGAGCACATCAAGATCACGGATAACGCGCTGATCCCGATGAAGGAGCGCGTCGTCGACCGCAAGTACGACCCGCTGGTCTGGCTGGGCAACAAGATCTTCAAGCGTTCCGGCCCGAAGAGCTAGCCCTCCCCGCGGTCCTTCCCCGACGGCCGGTCACGTTCGCGTGGCCGGCCGTTCGCGTGTCGCCCGTCGGCCTCCGCACCCGCCGCTGCTCCGGACCGTTCGGTTTCGGTCCCGCCGCTCCGGGGCGCGGCGGAGGAGCCCGCGCTACTTCGGGCCGCGGCGGAAGAGCCCGCGCTTCTTCTTCGTCTCCTGCCCCGGCAGGGGGTAGACGGCCGTGGCCGCGGGGCCGGCGGGCGGGGACGGGTCGCCGCCGGTCCCTCCCGGGGACCGGTCTCCGGGAGGAGGCGCGTCCTGCGGGAACCGGTCACCGCCCTGCAGCGCCGGATCCCGGGGGAACCGGTCCTGGGGGAGGTCCTGGGGCGACGGGCCGGGGAGGTCCTGGGGCGACGGGCCGGGGAGGTCCTGGGGCGACGGGCCGGGGAGGTCCTGGGGCGACGGGCCGGGGAGGTCCTGGGGCGACGGGCCGGGGAGGGCCGGGTCCCGTGGGAACGGATCACCGTACGGCGGGAGCGGCCCCGGCCGGGAGAGGCCCTGCTGGAACGGATCCTGCTGGGACGGATCCTGCTGCGGCGGGCCCTGCGGGAGCGGTCCCGGCGCGGTCGGCGCGGCCGGATCCGCGGAGAGCGGGCCGCCGAGACCGGGTCCCCCCGGGAGCGAGCCGGGTTCCTGCGGGAGCGGTCCGCCGGGGGACTCCCCGTAGGGCTCGGGCCCGGTCGGAGACGTCTGCTCCCGGAACATCGGCCCCGGCGTCTCCGGCCCGTGCGGACCCTGCTCGGACGGACCCTGCTCGAACGGGCGCGGGTGCTGCTCGGACGGACCGTGGTGATGCTGCTCGAAGGCGCCGTACGGGTACTGCTCGAAGCCCGGCGGGGGCATGTGCGCGGTCGCCGGGTCGTAGGGCTGGCCGGCCGGATAGGCCTCGGGGTAGACCTGCGGATACATCTGCATCGGGACGAAGCTGATGATCGGGGCGTAGGCCGTGCCCCCCTGGTGGCTCCCGTACGGCAGTCCCGGCGCGGAGGCGTAACCGGGACCCGCGGGGTAGCCGTGGGGGTCGGCCATCCGGGGACCGGCCCGGCGGACGGCGGCGGCATGCGCCAGGCGGCGCAGCCTCCCCTCGAAGATCAGAACGCCGAACAGCACGAGCAGCACCAGGATCAGCGCCGGGATGCCGAGCTGCTGGCTCAGCGCGGCCGGGCTGCTGCCGGAGGTCGCGTTGCGGATCTCGTACGGCACCGTCGCCGGGTCGGGCTCGGCGAACGTGCTGGTGCTCGGCTCGGGCGACGCGGTCGGCAGCGTCTCCGCCGGGCTCGGCTCGGCGGTGGGGAACTGCGGCTCCGTCTCCTCGATCTCGGGGGTCGAGGTCACCGGCGGCTCGACGGGGTTCGAAGGCGGCGGCTGGACCGTCTGCTGGACGGTCTGCGTCGGGGCCGGCGGCGGAGCCGCGGTGGTCGTGGTCGCAGCGGCCGTCTTGGCCGGCTTCTTCGGCGGCGCGGTCACCGTGGCGGTGACCGTCACCTGTCCCGGCGTGCTGGTGGCGGGCGTGGGCACGGTCCCGTCGGGGTTGGCGGTCACCGTGACCGTGACGACCGGCGCGGGTTCCTCGGGCACCTCGGGCTGATCCTGGCACTCGGCCGCGGGATCGACGTCGCACCCCGGGATCTGCGTGGGCTCCGCGAGGACCGTCCTGGCGGCCGCGGAGGCCTGACCGGCGCCGACGAGCGAGGCTGCGGTGGTCACGATCACACCGGTCAGCCCCAGGGACACGAGCACGGCCGAGACGGCTGCCGTGCGGTGAGATCTCGTCACCGGCTGCCTCCGTGCGATTCCCGAATGACTCAGTCAAGAAAATACCAGCCGGGTAAAATTATCAGCAAAGCCGCTCTTCCTGCATCGCCCGAATGGCACGTTTTTGCTGCACTTTCGTCTGTAGCCAGAGCAGGCAGAGCAGGCCGCCTATCGCGACCCCCGTGGCAGGCAGGCCCCGCACCTCCACCAGCGGTTCCGCCTCTCCGGTGATCTTGATCTCCCGGCTCCGGCCGCTCACCTCCAGGGGCAGCGGCGCGCCGCCCTGCGGCTGGGCCGCGGTCGGGGAGGGCACGGCCGTGGGCATCCGGATCTCGGGGGTGGGCCAGGCCGTGGGCGGCTGCACCGTCGGGACCGGCCACGCCCACGACGGGGCCGGCCAGACCCACGCCGGAGCCGGAGCCGGGGCCAGGGCCGGGGCCGGGACCGGCGCGGGCGCAGGAGCGGGCGCGGTGGTCGCCAGGCCGGCGTCCGCGGCGACGTCTGCGGGCCCCCCGGCACCCGCGGCCCCCCGAACCGCCGTCTCCGCACCCGCCGCCGCCCTCGGCCGCTTCAGCGCCGCACCGCCCCTGCCGGGGCGACGCGGACGCGCCGCCCCCGGCACCCCCTCCACGCCGTGAAAGTCGTAGAAGACCTCGTACGGCTCCGCGCCGGGCTCCTCCCCCGTCTCCCCCGCCTCCCCCAGGACGGGGAACAGGTCCTCGGGCCCGCATTCGCACGGCTGCCCGTCGTCCGCCTCCAGCGGCGCGGGCAGCGGCGTGGGCACCGGGACGGGCGGGAGCACCGCATCTGCCGGGACCGGGAAGGTGAGATGTCCCGGAGTCGGGACGGGCATCGCCTCCTCCCCGATGTCCTCCTGGAGGACTCCCGGAGTCCTGGAGGGAGTCCGGTCCGGAGGCGGCGCGGGCCGGGACGGCTTGGGGGACGGCTTGCCGGGCAGCCTGGTGGGCGTCCTGAACGGGACGGGCGGAACCGGCTCGATCGGCGGCACCGGCGGGACGGGCACCAGGGACGGGACGGGCACGGCCGCTCCGACCAGGTCGAGCGGGGGAACGACGGGCTCCGGCTCGACCGCGTGGCCCGCCGGCCAGCCGGCCGGCAGGAGCACTCCCGTCCCCAGAGCCGACACCATCGCCGCGTACTTCCACCATCTTCTGCACAGTACGGTCACCGCGCGTCTCCGATCCCCCGATGTGAACGCATGACGACAACACGCTCTGTAGCAGTTATGTCACGATCGGCTACCGTTCAATCCCGCCGAGCAGTTCCCGCACGGCTCGCACGATCGGCAGGTCCGCGGGCAGCCAGGCGACCTCGTCCAGTTCGTCGGGGGCGAGCCAGCGAAGCTCCCGGTGCTCCTTCGCCTCCGGCTGCCCCTCCACCACCGACGCCAGCCAGACCCGCAGCACGCGGTCTCCGCTCAGCGGCCAGTCACCGCCGACCGCCTCCCCCACCTCGATCAGGACGCCGAGTTCCTCACGGCACTCCCGGACCAGCGCCGTGCGGTCGTCCTCTCCCGGATCGACCTTCCCACCGGGGAACTCCCAGCCCCCTGCCAGTTCCGGCGGCTGGGCGCGCTGCGCGGCGAGCAGCCGGCCCGCCCCGTCGACGATGGCCGCTCCCACGACGACTTTTCTCATGAGCCCTGATTCTGCTGTATCCGTACTGACGGCGACGCTGCGCGTCGCGGCTCGGGGGCCGGTAACCGCCGTCTTCCCTCGTCGCGTGCTCGCTGTCACATTGCGACGCTGCGCGTCGCGGCTCGGGGGCCGGTAACCGCCGTCTTCCCTCGTCGCGTGCTCGCTTCGCTGCGCGCGCTCCTCAGTCCAGACGACGGAGCCCCCTCGCGGGCCGATGGCGACGCTGCGCGTCGCGGCTCGGGGGTTCCTCAGCCCTGGGCCTTCAGTCGGAGCTGCTCCTGGACCGCGGGGTTCTGCAGGGGCCGGGTGAAGCCGACGATGCCCGCCCGCCCGCGGTAGGAGGTGACCTTGATCGGGCCGCACAGGCGGCACCGGGCCTCGATCATCTTGCCGGGCGAGACCACCATGCCGACGTGCCCGGGCCGGTCCGGTCCGGTGCCGGGACCGGAGTTGAAGAAGACCAGGTCGCCCGCCTGCTCCTCGCCCTCGGAGACCTTCACGCCGAACGGCCACTGGCCGAACGTGGTGCGCGGGATGGACAGGCCCGCACTCCGGTAGGCCATGTAGACGATCCCCGAGCAGTCGAACGCGTCCGGCCCGGTGCCGCCCCACAGGTACGGCTTGCCGCGCTGGGCCAGGGCGTACTCGAGGATCTGCGCGACCACGTCGTCCGGGGCCGCCTCGACCAGCGGCTCGTCGCAGGCCGGTTCCGCCTCGGGCGGGACGCTGACCGCGCCGTCCTCGGCGTACTTCCCGGCGATCTCCATGACCTGGTCGACGTACCACCAGGCCCGGTTGTAGACGAACAGCGAGCGCCGCACGTTCTCCGGCGCGCCGTTGCGCTTGAGCATCTTCGCCGCGCCGAGGATGGCGTCGGCCGGGTTGTAGACGTCGGCCCAGCCGTCGCCGTCGCCGTCGGAGGCGTAGCCGTTGAACTCCGACGGGATCTTGATCTTCGCCTTCCCGCCCCAGGTGCTGATCAGGAACTGCATCGGTCCGGCCGCCCCGGCGCTGTTGGTGCCGCTGCGCACGCCCGGGAGCGTGGAGCGCCCGTGGTCGGTCTCGCGCTTGCCGACCCCGGCGAGCACGTTCCACTGCACGCCGACCTTCTCACCGTGCTCGCGGTAGAGCTCCAGGTACTCCGGCGGGATGTCGGACACCGCCGTCTCCGACTCGCCGTCCGCCCGGCCCGCGGTCTCCTCGCAGTCGGGCATTCCCCCGCCGGTGAACGACGGGAAGGTGCTCACCATCATCATCGGAGCCATGATCAGCCCGACCAGGCAGAGCCCCACCACGGCGAGGACCGCCCCGATCCGGACCTTCCTGCCGTCGTCGTTCATCCGCCGGTCCCGGACGGTGACTCGTCCCCCTCCTGGCCCTCGTCGGCGGGCTGCAGGTCGTGGACCCGCCAGTCGGCGCCGACGGGGACGAGCGTGACGGCGTACTCGTCGGTGCGCTCCGTCGCACCGCTCTTCGCGGCGATCCGCTCGGTGCAGGCGACCACGAACACCACCGAGGAGTCCTGGACCTGCCGGATCTGCCGCACCTTCGCCGAAGCGGTGGAGACCACCTCGTCGGCGCGGTTCGCCTCGACGAACCCCGGCGACGTGCGGGCCCGCACCAGGACCTCGGCGAACTCCGCCGTGGCGTAGCCCTTCAGCCGGTCCCCGTAGGCCGCCGGGTCCTCGTCATGGGCGTAGGTGCCGTACTCGGCCGTGAACCGCTCGGCGTAGTCGGCGGCCGCAGCCAGTTCCTGCTTGGTCATCGGCAGGTAGGAGTAGACGTCGAACGGCGCGTCGCTGGCCGTCGCCGCCGGGCGCGGCGGCTCGGCGTCCGCCTGCCGGCCCGCCCCCGGCTCCGTCCCGGTACGGCTGACGCCCACCGGGCCGGTCTGCGCCTGACCGCCGCCCGTCCCGCTCTCCCACATGGTCAGGTAGATCCCGACCGCCGCCAGGAGCCCGACGAGAACCGCGAAGACGATCCCCCGGCGGCCACCGATCTCGGCCATCGTCCGTCAGTCCCTGTCCGATCCGGAGGGGCGCAGCCAGAACGGCGTGGGGGCCTCGTCGGCCCGCCGGCCCCGGTCCGACCGGCTCGGCAGCCAGAGCGGGGGCGCTTCGGACGACCTGTCCGCGCCGCCGCTCCTCGACGCGCCGCCGGAGGAACCCCGGGACCCGCCGCCGAAGATGCTCCCGCCCGACCCGGACGAGCCGCGCGAGCCCGAAGAGCCGCGGGACCCGCCGAAGATGCTCCCGCCCGATCCCGACGAGCTCCGGGACCCGCCGTTCCGCGATCCGCCCGAGGAGCCGCGCGAACCCGAGCCGGACGAGCTCCGGGACCCGCCGCCGAAGATGCTCCCGCCGGACCGGCCGCCGCCTCCCGAGGAGGAGGACCTGCCGCCGCCCGACGGCGCCGGCGCCCCCCCGCCGGACCCCGAGCCGCCCCGCGGAGCCCAGCCTCCGGCCCGCCCGCCGAACCAGCCGCCGCCCCCGCCGGACGCGCCGGAGCCGCCCGAACGCGTGGGAGGCGCGCCGCCCGCCGTACGGTTCCCGGAGAGGTTGAGCGGAGGCGCCGCGCCGGGGCGGGCCGTGGTGACCGGGCGGCCCGCGGCGGCCCGCCGCCCGCCCGTCTTGGCCTCGGTGTCCAGCGGCGCGGGCTGCGCGGTGACCGGGACCCTGGCGCCGGAGGGAGTGCCCGCCGCGTCCTCCCGGCCCCGGACCCTGCCCTGGGCGACCGCCGCCGCCGCGCCCGCACCCGCACCGCCGGCGACCGCTGCCGCCTGCAGCAGGGGTTCGGCCTTGCGCATGCCCCACCGGCCCGCCCTGGCCGCCGCGACCGGCGGGAGCACGCCCGCCGCGCGCTGCAGGGTCGGCGCGCTGGCCGCGTCGCCCAGCATGCGGGTGGTGAGGGTGTGCCCGTCCATGGAGGCGAACAGGTGCTGGAACGGCCGCCGGTAGAAGAAGACGGCGATCGTCAGCAGCGCCATGAACATGACCTGCATGCCCCACGGCATCGCCGTGGAGATGATCAGCGCGTAGCCGTACACCAGCACGCCCAGCACGAGGGCCAGCACCGCCTGCCGGAGCAGCGTGCCGACCAGCATCTCCACCCAGCGCATCGCGATGATCCGGCCGGAGCCCGGATGCACGCCGATCAGCAGGAAGACCGGGGCCATGATGAGCAGGAGCAGGAAACCGACCTTGAGCGCCAGCAGGGAGACCGCCACCAGGAAGATCAGCGTCCCGGCGACCATCGCGGCCAGGAGGGCGCCGATCGCGATGCCCAGCCGGTTCGTCCAGTCCTTGCCCTGGAAGAGGAAGTAGACCGGGCTGCTCTCCAGGTATTTGGCCATCTCCTCCACGTAGCGGGCCTGGTGGGCGCTCGTGTTCGGCGTCTGGGCGGCCTTCTGCTCGGTCAGGTCGAGGGCCTGGATGTCCAGCGCCTTCGCGCCGAAGTTCTTCACCGCCGGGGCCTCGGGGTCGGCGGTGCCGAACATGCCCATCAGCCACGGCTTGCAGACGAGGGTCGACCAGAGCGCGTCGGCGTTCTGGTCCACGCTCGGCGTGCCGGTCCGGCCGTAGCCCCCGGGCTGCGCCTGCGGGGCCGTCTCCCCCTTGGCCGGCAGGCACGAGGCCCCGCCCGCGCCGGGCAGGCCGGAGAAGGCCGAGTTGACGACCTCCCCGGTCTTGTCGGTGACGGTCTTGCCCAGCCCGGTGAAGTCGCCGGGGCGGCTGAAGAACCAGACCGCGACGGTGACCGCGAGGACCATCCAGATGACGCCCTCGGCGGTCGTGGTCGCGCGCTTGCGGATCAGCCCGTACCACGCCAGCCAGATCGCGCCGAGGATCACCACCGGCCGCAGGAAGGGCCAGTACATCGCGTCGGAGAGCCGGATCACGATGTCGTCGACGACGTCCTTGATCGCCTCCAGCGGGCCCTCGCTGGCCGCCGCCTGGTAGGTCGTGATGGTCAGCCGGTCCAGCGCCTTGGCCCAGGAGAAGACCGTGTTGGCCCAGGCGTTGCCCAGCACCGCGGCGACGTCGTCGCAGCCGAGTTCGTGGGTGTGCCAGAACAGGCCGCTCATGCCGTAGGTGGCGTAGTTCGTCTGGACGGCCGGGGGCGGCGCGGTGGTCCCGGCGGCCCCGGTGGTCCCCGTGGCCCCGGCGGCCGCGTCCGGAGGCGGCGGCTTGACCAGGCCGTCCACTCCGCCGCCCACCACCTCGGGCGCCAGGTCCGGGGAGAGGTCGCAGGGCGCCGCCGCCGCGGCGACCGACCCGCCGGCCGGGAACGCCAGCGGCAGCGCGGTGAGCGCCACGAACGCCACCAGCGCGACGGCGAGCCGCCGGCCCAGCCGCCGCCCGGCGCCCCCGCCCCTCCCGGTGCCCCCGGCCCGCCGCGCCGCCCGGTCCGCCCGCCGTTCCCTCGCGGAACGCCCCGGTCTCTCGTCGGAGTCCTTCATGACCTCGCCTCCAGCGCCGTAGTCCCCGGCCTGCCGACTCTGCCGCCCTCCGACAGATCGTGCACGTTGTCGTCGGGCTTGTCATGGGTGGGATTGGTGTCGAGCCGTCGCAGCAGCTCACCGGAGACGAGGTCCACCCCGATCCGGCCCGCCCGGCCGTCCAGGTCGCGGAAGACGCACTCGCCGTTGCCCAGGGAGCGCAGCACCGCCTTGTGCTCCTCGGAGGGGTCCACCCCGAGCAGCGCCATCACGTTCTCCACCTCGACCCGCTCGGTGGAGCGGAAGGCGAAGACGGACGACAGGCAGTTCGTCACCTGCTCGTTCAGCAGGTCGCCGGCGTTCTGCGAGACCAGCACGAGCGCGGTGTTGCGCGAGCGGCCCATCCGGCTCACCTCGGGCACCAGCTTGGCGCCCTCCGGGGTGGAGGTGATCGCCCACGCCTCGTCCAGGAAGATCGCCTTCGGGGTCCGCCGGTCCAGGCCGTTCATCAGGCCCCGGGCGAACTGCGCGACGAGGTAGAGCAGGGCCACCGACAGGCGCTGCTCGTAGGAGTAGTCGTCACGGCCGGTGGCGGCGTCCGGCAGGGTCAGCCCGCCGAGGGTGAAGACCGTGGTCCAGCCCTCGGTGTCGATCTGGTCGCCGCCGGAGGGGTCGAAGCAGAGCCGGGCCAGGTGCATCTCCGACATCGAGCGGAGCACCGCGCCCAGGTTCTTGGAGGCGGCGTCCCCGGCCTGCTCCAGGAAGTCGACGACCTTGCCGAGCGAGGGGTCCGGCGCGTTGGAGACCGCCGCGACCGCCTGGATCATCGCCGACTCGCGCTCCTCCGACATGCGCGGAAGCAGCAGCCGCAGGGTCTCGGTGGCCATCGTCTTCTTGGCCGCGAGGTCGTCGCCGAACGAGAACGGGTCGAGCAGTCCGGGCGCGGCCGAGCCGAGCGGGATGATCCGTGCCCTCCTGCCCCGCTCCTGCAGGAGCCGGACCAGGGAGTCGGCGTCGCCCTTGGGGTCGATCACCGCGACCGTGACCCCGCGCAGCGCCATCTGGTAGATCATCAGCAGTGCCAGCGTCGTCTTGCCGCCGCCCGGCTCACCGGTGATCGCGATGGCCGTCGGCCGGTTGCGCGCCGCCGCCACCAGCGGGTCGAAGTGCACGATGCTGCGGGCCCGGCCCAGGGTCTCCCCGATGTACGGTCCCATCCAGCCGGCGTTCGTCTCGTCCACCCGGTCGCCGAGGTCCACGGTGGCCGTGGCCATGCCGCCCGCGATGGTGCGCAGCGGCTGCCGCTGCGCGTAGGCGTTGACCCGGACCCGCTCGCCGGGCAGCGCCTCGCAGAACAGCGAGAACTGGTCGCCGGTGGAGTTGACGATGTCGATGCCCATGTCGCGGTAGTGCTCGACGACCGCCTCGACCCGCTGCACGCAGATCTCCTCGGTCGGCGCGGACACGATCAGCCGGTGCCAGCCGTACACGAAGGGCAGCCGCTCCTTGGTGATGCCGTGCTCCAGCATCCGGGCCGCGTCGATCTGCTCGGCCAGGGCCAGCGGCGCCTCCGCGCCCGCCTCCCGGATGTGGATGTCCATGTCGCGGGCGTGGGCGAGCTTGCGCGCGACGTCCTTGCTGGCCTTGACCGGGGAGATCAGCCGCATCCTGGAGCTGATCTCGACCGGGAAGGGCAGCTGGTCGGCGAAGTGCATCCACGGCTCGCCGTCGGGGAAGGGCATCAGGTCCGGGAACCGGGCGAAGGACAGGTTGGCGACGTAGGACTCGCCGTGCGGCTGCTCGACCCTCAGCAGCGACCTGCCGTTGTGGATCTGCCCCTCGACCAGGGACTCGATCTCGCCCCTGCCCCACCGCCGCTTCGGACTGGCCGAGGGCGGCGGGTCGCCGAGGGAGCCGGTCGCGGCGTGCTGGAAGAGCCAGGCGATCTCGGTGGAGGTGGCGTGCCGGGCGTACAGGGCGCTGGCGGACAGCGCCCGGCCGAGCCGTTCGGCGTGACCGGTCCACTTGGCGACCTCGGCCTTGGGGACGTGGTCGTCCTCCAGGCCCAGGGCCTTCTCCCCGCGCTGGTAGAAGCCGAAGAGCTGGGAGAACACCCCGTCGCCCAGCTGCGCGCCGCGCGGGCCGAGCCGTACGCCGAGGTAGACCTCCTTGGTCCAGAAGTCCTTGGCCCAGACGTGCCGGTACAGCTCCTCGAGGTAGTCGCGCCAGCCGGGGCCCTCGTCGGAGGTGGTGTTGAGCGCCAGCGCCCACTCGGCGGCCGGGTAGGTGCGGTGGGCCACCCGCAGGTGCACCTCGGCGTCCGGCATCCGGATCGCGGCCAGCGCGATCGTGATGTTGGTGGCCAGCGCCTCGCGCTCCTCGGGGGTGATGAACTCGTAGCTCACGGTCGGCAGGCGGAAGTAGGCCCACGCCGAGGAGTCGGTCAGCAGGATCCGGTCGTCGAAGTAACGGACGGCCAGGCGGTTGCGGGCCCGCGACGCGCGGCTCATGCGGCCCCCTTCCCCGGTCGCGCGGGCCGGGGGCCGCCGTGCCCGCCCGCGGCCCCCTCCGCCGTCCGTACGAACCGTTCCCTCACAGGAACATCACGTCTTCTCCCGCCCCGGGTCTCACTGGGCCAGCTCCTCCTCGCTCGTTCGGTTCGTCCGCATCGCTCCCAGTCCGGCCACCACGACCCCGGCCAGGGCGAGGTAGGCCCGGCGGCCCGGCGCCCGCAGATGGGACGGCTCCACCCGCTCGGACCTGCCGGGGGCCAGCTCGTCCTCCCAGGGCACCCGCACGATCGCCCGGCACCTGCCGCGCGCGACCGCCTCGGCCTGCTCCACGTCGGCCATGCTGCGCCGGCTCACCCCGTTGACGACCATGATCGCCCTGCGCCGGAGGTCCGTGCAGCCGTGCCCGTCGAGCCATTCGTACGTCATCGCGACCGCGTCGGCCCCGTCCTCGCTGGCGGGGGCCACCAGGATCAACTGGTCGGCGTAGGGCAGGACGCGTGCGGCCAGTGCCGCGGCCGGGTCCACGACGACCAGCTTGTAGTGGCGGTCCAGCAGGTCCATCGCCTGGCCGAGCCGCCGGTCGGAGAAGAGTCCCCGGTCCGACAGGCGCTGCTCGGCGCCCGCGTCGGTGTCGCTCCCGAGGACCTCCAGGCCGGAGGCGCAGCGGCTGGTGTAGGCGCGCATGCCCAGGTATCCCTGGACCCCGTCCAGGCCCGCCAGCAGGGAGCTCAGCGTCTCGGGCGACTCCCCCCGGACCCGGCCGGACAGGGCGTGCGCGCCGGTGCTGGCGTCGACGGCCAGCACCCGGTCGTCGCGGAGACGGGCGAGCGTGTGGCCGAGCATGAGCGCCGTCGTGGTCTGCCCCGCGCCGCCGGTGCAGCCCAGCACCACCACCCGGCGGCTGCCGCTGAAGACCCCCCTGGCGCGTGCCTCGTCGACCTCCGACCCGTCCGTACGGCTCCCGCTCCCCGGGCCCATCACCACCTGGGCCAGCCGCCGCCAGCCGCCCTCGGAGTCGCGGCCGATGACCGACTCCACCCGGCGGACCTTGGGCTCGGCCTGCCCCGGCGGTGCCGCGGGGGCGGCGGGAGCCGGCGCCGCGGGGGTGGCCTGCGCCGCGGCGGGCCCGGCGGGCACGGCCCGGATCGAGACCCCTCCCGGCACGATCGCCGACCGCTCCTGCGGCCAGGACTTCCACTCGTCCCCGGACCGACGGCCGCCCTCTCGCGGCTCCCTCCCGGAACGCCGGGCCCGCACGTCCTCGACCCGCTCCGGTACGGCCCGCACGTCCTCGACCGGCTCCGGTACGGCCCGCGCGTCCTCGGCCCGCTCCGGTACGGCCCGCACGCTCCGGGCCTGCGCCTCCCCGGACTCCGCGGGCCGCACGTTCCCGGGTCCCACGGCCTCCTCGGACTCCGCGGGCCGCACGTCCCGGGGCCTCCCGGTCTGCGCGGGCCCGACGAACCGCGGCATGATGCGCGGGACGGACGGCCTCCCCCGGCTCCCACCGGGCCCGGCGGGCGGGGCGGGCAGGCCGGAAGCGGTGGACGGAGCCGGCCCGGGCGGCGCCGCGGGCTCGGCCCGCTCGGCCTCCGCGGAGGCGGCGAGCCTGCGCAGGCGTCGCAGTGCCTCGGTGTCGATCGGGGTGGCCGGAGCCTGCTCCGGCGCCGGAGCGGTCGCCGGGGCCTCAGCCTGCTCCGGCGCCGGAACCGGAGCCGGAACGGAGGACGCGGCCGCCACGGGCACCGCGGGCCGTACGGGCGCCTCGGACGGCGAGGAGGGAGCGGACGGCGCAGGCGACGCAGCCGACGCAGCCGACGCAGCCGACGCGGAGGGCGCGGAGGGCGCGGACGCCGTCGGCACGGCGGCGGGGGCCGTTCCGGTGGACGGGACGGGGCGGCCGAGGGCGGGAGCGGTGCCCCTGCGAGGGGCGGCGACCGTACCCCAGGCGACGCGGTCACCGGTGACCGGCGCGGTCGCCGCGGCGGCGGCAGCGGCGGCCACCGCGGGACGGACGGTACGGGAGGCCTCGGCGGCGCGCCTGGACGGCGCGGCGTGGCGGGCCCTGCGCGCGACCTTGACCCGGACCGGCGCGGCCTGCTGGGGAAGCGTCCGCCAGACCCGGCCGACGAGGGTGATCTCCGAGGGCTCCGCCGCGGGGGCCATCCGGCACCAGGTCCGCGGCTCCCCCAGATAGCGCGACTGCGACTGGAGCAGCTCGGTGAGCCGCTTGCCCTCGATCACCGGGCGGGTGGACAGCCACGTCACCACTCCCGGCGGCACCAGGTAGACCACGTGCCAGGGGGCGTCGAAGGGCAGGCCGAGCATCGCGAGCAGGAACGACCAGGGAGCCGTCACCCCCACGAACACACCGATCCAGACGATCGGAAGCGGCATCGGCAGCCGTAGGTCGTACAGCTTGTAGAGCCGCTTCTCGATCCGCCAGATATTGGTATAAGTGGGCAGGTCCATGCGCTCCTCCTCTCCGCCTCTCGTCGTCCGGCCGCCGCCGAGCGGCCTCAGCTCCCCGTGATGCCCAGAGCGCCCGCGATCGCCTTGGCCGTCACCTCGATGATGTTGGGCACGTAGAAGATCACACCGATGGCGATGGCGAGGATGATGAACTGGACGAACCTGGTGATCTCACGGGTGAACAGGAAGAACAGGGCCACCACGGAGACGATGACGAGGAAGAGCGGGGCGAAGAACCGGCGGAGGAAGTCCGCCAGGCCCTCGGTGTTCACACCTGCCGGAGGAGCGGTCGGCTGGCCGGTCGGCTGCTGAGCGAGATCGATCACGCTCAGCAGGATGGTCTTCAGAGTCACTTCTCGTCCTCCGTGCTCACGGTCGCACGCGCCGGGGGGACGCGGGGCCGCGGCGCGTGCGCGCCGACCGCCCCACCACCGGCTCGTCGACCAGGGGGGGTCTGTTCACTGCGGACTGCCACCATTCGATCATGCGTCACCCCACGGACCGTCCGGCGCCCCGGATGCTCTGGACGAACCATTTGTCGCCCTGCTTGACCACGGTGAGGACGTAGGCCTGCTCCAGCCTGCCGCTCACGCCCCCCGGGTCGCTCGGCGTGGGACCGGCGGACGGGCCCGCACCCGCCGGCACCCCCCAGACCACCGTCGCGGTCACCTCCCTGGTGGCGCCGGTGGTCAGCGGCACGAGCAGGTCCTTGAGCTCCAGGAAGGCGAAGGACCCGCCGAACCCCTGGAGCACGGCCCCCTCCGCGGCGTACTGCTGCAGGGAGGCGGTGTCGCTGGCGGCGTAGGCCTTGAAGAAGTTGGCCATGGGCGTGCGCAGCTCCTGCTCCGCGGCCTCGTCGCGGTCGGGCTCGGCCACGGGCGGGAGATCCGCCGGCGTCGGCGCGGGCAGGATGCCCGGACGCCCGGAGACCACGAACCTCCCGGTCTCCTTGTCGTGGAAGACCGGGACCGACAGGAGCTGCCGGCGGTCGTCCGACTGGAACGCCAGCGTCACGACGGCGTTCTCCGCGTCGGCGACCTCTATGCCGTAGGGCTGGATCGCCCCGGCGCTCATCCGCCCGAGACCGTCCCAGCCGAACTGGGGCTCGGCCCCGTCGGGCAGGAAGGGGGCCAGCCGCCCGGCCCGCTCCGCCGTGCGCACGGCGTCGAAGTTCAGGTAGACGGCCGCGAACTGGCTGGCGAAGGAGGTGGCCTTCGTGGTCGGGAATCCCGCGTCGACGGGGACGGGCGCCGCACCCGTGTTCGTGTTTCCGCCGGTGAACCGCTCGAAAGGCGCGCGGACGCCGTTCACCAGGATGACCACGATCAGCGCCCAGAGGATGACGCGGCCGGTCCACACCAGCCAGCGGCCGCCCCCTCCGGACCAGCGGCCGCGGCGCGGCACGCCCCGTCCCCGGGCCGGGGCGGAATCGAGGTCGAGGTCGTCGGACGTCCCCGGGTACGCCGAAAGCTCAGGGTCACCAGCGGTCCGAGGATCCTGCTGGACGATTGACCTTCGAGCCATCACGCCTCCGCTCGCGCCGATCCCCCCGGCCGGCGCGGTGTCGTATTACTCCTGACCCCGTGAGCCATGGTGAAGCGATTACCTTAGCTGCCTCGCCGATTCTTCCAGGAAAACCACGCCCATGCTGCAGTCATCGTATGGACTGAGCAAACCGGGTCTGGAACCGTTCGTACGCCCCCGTCCTCCCCCGCAGGGCGGACAAAGCGCGTTCCTCCTGGCCAGAGCCCATCCCGGTTACCCAAACGCCACCCCTTGCTATCCAAAAAGCGTGCCCACTGTCCCGACCTGCGCATTTGCCGGACAGAACCTCACGGAGTGCGACAAAGCACAGGGCGGGCGCGGTCCTGCCGGACCGCACCCGCCCTGCGGAGACTCCGGCGCCCGGAGGGCTCGGAGCGGACGCTCAGACGTTGAAGCGGAACTCCACGACGTCGCCGTCGCGCATCACGTAGTCCTTGCCCTCGATGCGGGCCTTGCCCGCCTGCCGCGCCGCGGCGATGGAGCCGGCCTCCACCAGGTCGTCGAAGGAGACGACCTCCGCCTTGATGAAACCGCGCTGGAAGTCCGTGTGGATGACGCCGGCGGCCTCGGGGGCGGTCGCGCCCCTGGGGATCGTCCAGGCCCGCGTCTCCTTGGGGCCCGCCGTCAGGTAGGTCTGCAGGCCGAGGGTCTCGAAGCCGACCCGGGCGAGCTGCGCCAGGCCCGACTCCTCCTGGCCGACGGACTGGAGCAGCTCCAGCGCCTCCTCGTCGGAGAGCTCGACCAGCTCGGACTCGATCTTGGCGTCCAGGAAGACGGCCTCGGCCGGCGCGACGAGGGCCGACAGCCGGTCGCGCAGCTCCGTGTCGACCAGTTCGTCGGCGTCGAGGTTGAAGACGTAGAGGAACGGCTTGCCGGTCAGCAGGTGCAGGTCCCGCAGGTCCGCCGGGTCGATCCCGGCGCCCTTGGCCCCGGCGTACAGGGTCGTGCCGCCGTCCAGGAGCTTGACCGCGGCCTCGGCCGCCTCCAGCACGGGCTTGCGGTCCTTGTTGGTCCTCGCCTCCTTCTGCAGGCGCGGGATCGCCTTCTCCAGCGTCTGCAGGTCGGCCAGGATCAGCTCGGTGTTGATGGTCTCGATGTCGCGCTCGGGGGCGACCGCCCCGTCCACGTGGGTCACGTCCGGGTCGCTGAAGACCCGGATGACCTGGCAGATCGCGTCGGTCTCCCGGATGTTGGCGAGGAACTGGTTGCCCCGGCCCTGTCCTTCGGAGGCGCCCTTGACCAGGCCGGCGATGTCGACGAACTCGACCTTCGCGGGCAGGATCCTGGCGGAGCCGAAGATCTCGGCCAGCTTCTCCAGACGCGGGTCGGGCACGCCGACGATGCCCACGTTGGGCTCGATGGTGGCGAACGGGTAGTTCGCCGCCAGGGCGTTGGCGGTCTTGGTCAGCGCGTTGAAAAGCGTGGACTTGCCGACGTTGGGCAGTCCGACGATGCCGATGCTCAGGCTCACGTGACCCGAGTCTACGGGGAGCCGTGCAGTGCCACTCGCCGCAGGCAGGTCACAGGGCGGGGAATCCCCGGCCCGCGCACCCGCAGATAGCGGTCCGAACCCGCCGGGCAGCCGTCGTTGGAGCGGGCCCTGGCCGTCACCCGGGCCCAGGCCTCCGGGGAGCCGCACGGAGCCCTGGTGAGCGCCCGGCGGCTGACCAGCCGCTCCCCGGGCCGCACCACGCAGTCGCCCACGGAGAGCACGCCGCCCCCCTCTCCCAGGCAGGCGACCGCCCGGCCGCCGACGGCGAGCGCGTCGAGCGCGCCGCCCGGGCAGGTCTCCTTCCCGCCGACCACCGCCAGCACCCTGCCGTACCAGCCCCGCGCCGAGCAGGGCAGTTCCCCGCCGCGCAGCGCCAGGCAGTCGCCCGGGCGCAGCACCCCGCCGCCCCGGCCCGGGTCTCCGGCGTGCGGTCCCCGCAGGCTGCGCACGCACGCCGTACGGCCCGCCCGCAGGCTCTGCGGGGCCACCTCGCCCGCCTCCCCCGCCGTCCCCGGCGCGGCCGGGGCGCCGGAGATCATGACCAGCTCGTCCGTCTCGGCGGGGCACTCGGGCACACGGGCGTCCACCACCGAGATGACCCTGCCGTCGGCGGCCGCGCAGGGGACCAGGTCGAACCTGGCGCCCTGCCGGTCGACGCAGGCTCCCCGGCCCCAGGTGAGCGCGGGCGGAGACGTCGCGCCGACGCCCGCCGCCGCCGCGTCCGGCTCCCCACCGCCCTGGCCGGCGATGAGCCCGATCGCCGCGGCGCCGGCGGTGGCGACGATGACGAGCACGGCCCCCAGCGCCGGCGCCATCTTCGGACGTAGGCCATGTGTACTCACGAACTCCCCCTACTTTACGTGTTCACAATGAAACTTTGAGTGATGGAGGGCGTGCGCACAAGCGGAACGGCCCGGCCGGTCCGCTAGGCGTGTCGGCCCGGCCCCGGCCGCCGGACCTGGGATCATCTGCGGGCATGAACGTCATGGCACTCGCCTTCCAGCTCGCCGTGGGACTCGCGGCGGGGCTCGCGATCGGGTTCCTGCTGGGCCGGGCCCGGGCCTCGGCCGGAGCCGCCGACGCCGTCGCCCGCCTGGCCGACGCCGAGGCCCGGGCCAGAGCCGCCGAGGAGAAGGTCGCCTACGTCGAGGAGCAGCTCGCCGAGCGCTTCCAGGCCCTGTCGGCCCGCGCACTCGACGTCAACAACCTGCGCTTCCTGGAGCTGGCCGAGACCCGGATGGCCGCCGGCCGCGCCGAGGCCGCGGGAGAGCTGGAGCAACGCAAGCAGGCGGTCGAGCACCTGATCGAGCCCCTGAAGGACACGCTGGCCCGCGTCGAGGCCCAGCTGCGCGACACCCAGTCGGGCCAGCGGGCCGCCCACGCCGAGCTGGCCCGGCACATCGAGATCGTCAGGGAGAGCAACGACCGCCTCCGCGACCAGACGAACGCCCTGGTGCGCGCCCTGCAGCGGCCCGAGGCCGGCGGCCGGTGGGGGGAACTGCAGCTGCGCAGGGTCGCCGAGATCGCCGGCATGCAGCGGTTCTGCGACTTCGAGGAGCAGGCGAACGCGACCACCGCCGACGGCGCCCTCCGCCCGGACATGGTGGTACGGCTGGCCGGCGGCAAGAACATCGTGGTCGACTCGAAGGTCTCCCTGGCCGCCTACCTGGAGGCCGCCGAGACCGGTGACCCCGACCAGCGCTCCGCCCGGCTCGACGCCCACGCCCGGCACGTGCGCGACCACGTGGACCGGCTGGCGGCCAAGGCCTACTGGCAGGCGTTCAGCCCCGCGCCGGAGTTCATGGTGCTCTTCATCCCGGGGGAGGCGTTCCTGGCCCCCGCGCTGGAGCGCGACCCCGGCCTGCTGGAGTACGCCATGCGCAAGCGGGTCCACATCGCCACCCCCACCACGCTGGTCACCATGCTGCGCACCGCGCAGTACGCCTGGCAGCAGGCCGCGCTCAGCGAGAACGCCCGCGCGGTCTTCGAGCTCGGCAAGGAGCTCTACGAGCGGCTGGGCAGCATGGGGCGCAACCTGGACACGCTGGGCCGCTCGCTGAGCCGGGCCGTGGAGTCCTACAACCGGGCCGTGGGCTCCCTGGAGACCAGGGTCCTGGTGAGCGCGCGCAAGCTGAACGACCTGGGCCTGGTCGACGCCGACCTCGACCGGCCGCAGATGGTCGAGGACCTGCCGCGCACGCTGGCCTCGCCCGAACTGCTGGAAGAAGAGGCGCCAAGCGCGTCCCCCGTCTCCCGCCTGAACGGTAAGTTGGCCGAAGACCTGCTTTGAAAGCCGTTTCCTGAAACCGGGGGGAGCCCCACACTGGAGCCGTGCAGGAGCGGGCGTGAGGGGGGACGGGCGAGGTGATCGCATGAGTGAACGGAACCCGGCATCCGGCATCCGGCTGACCGCACGGGGCGCGGTGGCGTCCGTGCTGGTGTTCACGCTGCTGGGCAGCGTGCTGAACACCGTGCTCGGGCTGCCGGCCGTGGTCGGCCTGGCGTTCGTGGGCGGCTGCGTCGCCGCCGTCTCCCTGGTGAACCCGCGCGACCTGCTCTCGCTCGTGGTCTCCCCGCCGCTGGCCTTCTTCGCCGCCGTACTGCTCGCCGAGGCGGTGCGGTCCCTGACCGCGCCCTCGCCGGCGGCGGCCTTCGGCCTGGGGATCTACAGCTCGCTGTCGCGGGGCGCCCCCTGGCTCTTCGCCGGCTCGGCGCTGGTGCTGCTCATCGCCTGGCGGCGCGGCCTGAACCGCTGCGTCCGCGACCTGCGCGACGAACTGCGCGCCTCCGGACCCGCCGTCCCCCGGCCGCGCGCGGGCGGGGCCGCCGGAGCGGCGGCGGGATTCGCCCCCGAGCCCGAGGGCTACTTCGAGCCCAGGGTGTACGGCTCGCCCCGCGAGGGCCAGTAGCCCCCGCGGGAGCGAGGGTCGGCAGCCCCCGCGGGAGAAGGAGCCCGGACTCCGGGTCCCCCTCGGGAGGAGAAGGAACCCGGGCCCCTCTCCGGCTCAGACCTCGGCGCGCAGGTCCTTGCGGAGCTCGTGCGGGAGGGCGAAGCGCACGCTCTCCTCGACGGACTCGACCTCCTCGACGTCCTCGAAGCCGTGCGCCGCCAGGCGGGCCAGGACCTCGGCGACGAGCTCCTCGGGCACCGAGGCGCCGCTGGTCACACCGACCGTGGTGACGCCCTGCAGCCATTCGTCCCGGATGAAAGAGGCGTTGTCGACCAGGTAGGAGGCGTCGGCCCCGTGGTCGAGGGCGACCTCGACCAGCCGCTTGGAGTTGGAGGAGTTCTCCGAGCCGACGACGATGACCAGCTCGGCCTCGGCGGCGATCTCCTTCACCGCGACCTGGCGGTTCTGGGTGGCGTAGCAGATGTCGTCGCTCGGCGGGTCGATCAGGTTGGGGAAGCGCTCCTTGAGCCGGGCGACCGTCTCGGTCGTCTCGTCCACCGAGAGCGTGGTCTGGGAGAGCCACACCAGCCGGTCGGGGTCCTTCACCCGGACGGAGCCGACCGAGTCGAGGCCGTCCACGAGCTGGATGTGCTCCGGCGCCTCGCCCGCGGTGCCCTCGACCTCCTCGTGGCCCTCGTGGCCGATGAGCAGGATGTCGTAGTCCTGGGAGGCGAAGCGCTTGGCCTCGTTGTGCACCTTGGTGACGAGCGGGCAGGTGGCGTCGACCGTCTTCAGGCGGCGCTGGGCGGCCTCCCGGTGCACGGCGGGCGAGACCCCGTGGGCGGAGAAGACCACGATGGCCCCCTCGGGGACCTCCTCGGTCTCCTCGACGAAGACGGCGCCCCGCGCCTCGAGCGTCTTGACCACGTGGGTGTTGTGCACGATCTGCTTGCGCACGTAGATCGGCGCGCCGTACTGCTCCAGGGCCCGCTCCACGGCCTGGACCGCACGATCGACCCCCGCACAGTAACCGCGGGGCTTCGCCACAAGCACGCGTCGAGTCGCGCGGGTCTTTGAAGTCATGTTCTTATGCTACGTGGAGTATCCATGGGGCCCGTTCACGTGCCTCTTGACCTCACAAAGCACCTTATTGCCGCAATCAGTTGTCCGATACCGTTCTCCAGGAGACGAAATGTCAGTCCCTGATCTCTTCCGCAACGTCGCCGGGAAGGCGAAGGAACTACCGCTCTACGTTCTGCAGACCACCCTGAGCGGAGTCGGCCAGGCGCTGATGCTCGGCGACCGGGTCCGCAGCAGGATCAAGCGCATGGCCGGCGCCGACGGCGATCTCGACGAGGGGCGCCCGTCGGCGTCCGAGCAGGTCGCCGACATCGACGAGCAGGCGGGGACCGCGGAGGAGCGGCCCGCCCGCCGCGAGCCGGTCATCTTCGCCCCCGCGAAGCCCAAGACCGAGACCAAGCCCGAGACCGAGACCGAGACCAAGGCCGAGACCGCCGCCACGGCCGCTTCCGCTTCCGCGCCCGAGGCCGCTGCGGGGAGCGGCACGGAGACCGCCGCGAAGGCCGCCGCGGAGGCCCCGAGCGCCGCGGCCGAGCCGGAGACCGTCGAGCCCGCCGCCGCGACCGCGGAGCCCGCCCGGCCCGAGGCCGCCCCGAAGGCCTCGACCGCGGAGTCCGAGGCCGTTGCGAAGACCGCCGAGCCCGCCCGGCCCGAGGCCGGCTCCAACGGCGGCAGGACCCGGCCCGAGCCGGTCGTCTTCGCCCCCGCGCCCACGGCCGCCGAGCCCGCGCCCGAGCCCGTGATCGCCGTGCCGCCCGCGGTGAAGGTCGAGGTGGCCGAGGTGGAGGTCGAGGTCGAGAAGCCCGACGCCCTCGGTGCCGTCCCGGTCGAGGCGGAGGTCGAGGTCGTGAAGACCAAGCCCGCCGAGCCCGAGCTCGCCAAGTCCAAGACCACCCGGGCGAAGGCCGCGAAGGCCAAGGTCCAGCAGGAGGCCGCGAGCCCCGCCCCCGCGAAGGCCGCCCGGACCTCGAAGCCCGCCAAGCCCGCCGCCGAGCCCGGGACCGCCGCGCCCGCGAAGGCCGGTGAGGGCGTGCCCGCCGAGCCGCTGCCCGGTTACTCCGGCCTGACCGTCGCCTCGCTGCGCGCCCGCATGCGCGGCAAGAGCGCCCAGCAGATCAAGGACATGATCGCCTACGAGCAGGCGACCACGGCCCGCGCCGAGGTCGTGCGGATGTACGAGAACCGCCTCGCGAAGCTGGAGGCCGCCGAGTAGCCGCGCCCGCCCTCTAGGCTTCCCGCATGACGTCGAAGACCACTCCGGAGCAGCCGCTGCCGGTCCGCACCGTCCTGCAGATGGTCGGCGGCTGGATCGGCAGGCTCGGCACCGTCTGGGTCGAGGGACAGATCACCGAGCTGACCGCGCGGGGCGGCACGGTGTTCCTGACGCTGCGCGACCCGGTGGCGAACGTGTCCACCAAGGTGACCTGCCCCCGCGGGGTCTACGAGGCGACCGTCCCCCGCCCGGTGGACGGCGCCCGGGTCGTGATGAACCTGAAGCCCGACTTCTGGGTCAACCGGGGCTCCTTCGCGTTCACCGCGCTGGAGATGCGCCCGGTCGGGGTCGGCGAGCTGCTGGCCCGGCTGGAGCGGCTGCGCCAGGTGCTCGCCGCCGAAGGGCTCTTCGCCGCCGACCGCAAGCGCCGCCTGCCGTTCCTGCCCGGCACGGTCGGGCTGATCTGCGGCCGCGACTCGGCGGCCGAGCGCGACGTGCTGGAGAACGCGCGGCGCCGCTGGCCCGCGGTCCGGTTCAAGGTCGAGCAGGCCGCCGTGCAGGGACCGTACGCCGTGGGCGAGGTCACCGAGGCGCTGCGGCGGCTCGACGCGGACGGCGAGGTCGAGGTCATCGTGATCGCCCGGGGCGGCGGGTCGATGGAGGACCTGCTGCCCTTCTCCGACGAGGCGCTGGTCCGCGCGGTGGCGGCGTGCCTGACGCCGGTGGTCAGCGCGATCGGCCACGAGCAGGACAGCCCGCTGCTCGACCTGGTCGCCGACGTGCGGGCCTCCACCCCGACCGACGCGGCCAAGAAGGTCGTGCCGGACGTCGGCGAGCAGCTCACGCTCGTCCGCCAGCTGCGCGACCGGGGCCGCCGGGTGGCCGGCGGCTGGCTGGACCGCGAGACGGCCTGGCTGACCGCGGTCCGCTCCCGGCCGTCCCTGTCCGACCCGGTCCGCGAGATCGAGCGCCGGGCCGAGCAGGCCGAGCAGTTGCGGGACCGGGCCCGGCGCGCGCTCACCGGCTCCCTGGACCGCGCCCAGGACTCCCTGGTCCACCTGCGCGCCCGTCTGCTCGCCCTCTCCCCCGCCGCCACCCTGGAGCGCGGCTACGCGATCGTGCAGCGCCCCTCCGGCGAGGTCGTACGGCGGGCGGCCGACGTGACCGGAGGCGACGAGCTGACGGTCCGCTTCCCCGACGACCGGATCACGGTCGTCACCGCCAGGAGGGATGCCACCGCGTGAGCGGGCGGGCGGCCGGGTCCCGCCGCGTGGGCGCGTTCCCGGACCGGGAGCGGGACCGGGAAGGGCCCCGCCGGGTGAGCGGGCCGGTCAGGAGAGGTCTCACCGGGGTGAGCGGGCGGATCAGGAGAGATCCCGCCAGGTGAGCGAGGGGTAGCCGTCCTCGACGAAGCCGAGCTCGCGGTAGAGCGGCTCCCCGTCCGAGGTCGCGTGCAGATCCACCTTCCGGACGCCGCCCGCCCGGTACCAGTCCAGGAGCGCGCCCAGGACGGCCCGGCCGTGTCCCCTGCGCCGGTGCCGGGGATCGGTGGTCATCCCCTGGATGTAGCCGTACCTGCCGTCGGGGAGGGACGGTCCGGGGAAGCGGTTGAAGACCAGGCCGATCCCGCAGGAGGCGAGCCCTCCCCCGGGGGCGTCCACCACGTAGACGGCCGTGTCGGAGGTGCCGATCCGCTCGGCGAGGCTCTCGGCGTAGGCCTCCTGCCAGTGCTCGGAGAGCGGGTAGGTCCCGTCCTGGGCCATCCGCTCGGTCAGGATCTCCCGCAGGCGGACCAGCTCGGGGATGTCACCGGGGGTCGCGTCGCGCACACTCACCCCGCCAGTCTTCCAGCCGTCCGGTGGTGCTCCGCCAAGCCGGACCGCCGAGCCGGGCCCTCAGACCGGGACGTCAAGCCTGGCCCTCAGACCGGGACGTCAGGCCGGGACGTCAGGCCGGGCCCGCGGGCTCACTCCCGTGTCAGGCCCGGCGCCCCGGTTCCGGCGGCGCAGGAGGAGGAGTCCGGCCCCGCCGAAGAGGAGGACCGAGACGACCGAGTTGCCGGCGAGGCCGAACACCACGTCGCCGTGGCCCTCGTAGCGCACATGGCCGTTGATCAGGAGCGGGGTCGTCAGGGCGTTGCTGACCGTGTGGAGCACCACGCCGGGCCAGATCGAGCCGGTCCGCACGCGCATCTCGCCGTAGAGGACGGCCATCGCCACGATGCCCGCGAGGAAGGTCGGCAGGTACCACGCCCACGGCAGCGTCGTGCTCTGGCGGAAGTCCGCCTGCGACATCCAGACGGTGTACAGCGGGAGGTGCCACAGCCCCCAGACCAGTCCGACGAGGACGTGCGGGGCGACACCGCGCAGGCCGAGCGCCATCGCGGTGCGCGTGCCGTAGCCGCGGAAGATGAACTCCTCCAGCAGGTTCTTGACCACCAGGAAGCCGAGCGCGGTGGCGAAGGCGGCGAGGAGGGGCTGCTCGCCGGCGTGGGGTGCGACGGAGAACGTCGCGGCGCCGGAGGCCGTCGCCGCCGCCACCGCGACGGCGGTCACGGCCGGGGCGAACACCGCCGCGAACGCGAACCAGCGGGCCCGGCCCGCGAACCGCAGTGTGAGCCCCAGGCGTCCCGCGCCGTCCCGGCTGAGGAAGTACAGGGCGAGCGCGGTCAGCGCCGGGACGGCGATCCACAGTCCCTGCCCGTTCGTGCCGCCGCTGGCGGAGGTCACGCTCCCGGTGCCGACGGTCTCCCCGGTGGCCCGGTCCAGGGCGGCGAAGAGCCAGCCGCCGCCGACGGTGACGGCCGAGAAGACGGCGAAGTTGATCCGGGCGCGCAGCCGCGAGACCGGGCGGCGCCGCTGCGCGACGTCCACCGGATCGGCCGAGACGGTCATCATGATTCTCCGTTCGCGGGGGTGTCGTCCTCGGGGACGTCCTCGGGGACGTCCTCGGGGACGTCCTCGAGGAGGGTGAGGGCCTCGTCGACCCAGGCGATGGCGGCCTCGGCGTTGTGCCGTCCGGAGGAGATGGTCGTCAGGACGTAGGGCAGGTCCGGGGAGCCCGCCTCCTCGGCGGAGATCGTGCGGGCCAGGCCGTCGTACTCGGCCAGGCTCCGCTCGGCGTCCGCCCTGGTCTCCAGCAGCAGCTCCCGGCACTTGCGCACGCCCAGGGTCCGGCCGAAGAACAGCCGCAGCAGGAGCCCGCTCCGCGGCGGCGTCGCCGCGATCGGCTCGCTCAGCAGCTCGCGCAGGCGGGCGGTGCCGGAGTCGGTGATGGCGAAGGTCGACGAGCCGGAGCGCGGCCCCTCGCGGCGTTCCACGTGGCCCTGCCGTTCGAGGGCGCCGAGCGTCGGGTAGATCTGCCCGAAGCTCTCGCTCCAGAAGTGCCCCAGCACGTCCCGGATGGCCTCCCGGAGCGCGTAGGCCGTCATCGGGTGCATGCTCAACGCCCCCAGCACCGCCGTCTCCGTCTGGCTTCGCCGTGCCATCGGCACCTCCCTCTCTCTCAGATATATCTAACAGATACAGAATCGTATGGCAATCCTCCGCGCAGGGGACCGGAACTCCCTCTCCCCGCCGGACCCGGGACGCCCCCGCCCCCGTGCCGGGGCACGCGGGTCCGGCCGTGACCGGACCCGCCCGGCGGGGCACCACTAGGGTGGGTGCGTGGCCGAGGAGAAGACACCGTCGTACGAGCAGGCACGCGAGGAGCTGACCGAGGTGGTCCGCCGTCTGGAGGCGGGCGGGCTCACCCTGGAGGAGTCGATCGAGCTGTGGGAGCGCGGCGAGAGGCTGGCCGCGCTCTGCGAGGAGTGGCTGCAGGGCGCCCGGGTGAAGCTGGCCGCGGCCATGGCGCAGCGCAGGCAGCCCGACCCCGGCGGGGACGAGCCCTTCTAGGTCCCCGCCGGGACCGCTCCGGACCCCTGGCCGGGACGGCGGGCCCCTGAGCAGGGCGGCTCCGGCCCTCGCCCGGGACGGCGGCGGACCTCCGACCAGGACGGCTCCGGCCCCCGCCCGGGACGGCGCCGGCCCCCCGACCGGGGTCCTGCTAGGACGCGGCCTTCGGCTGCTCCTTCAGGGAGCCGGCGAAGGCGGTCAGCTCGTCCCACCCGGCGGTGCCGGTGACGACGACCACGGAGCCGGGCAGGACCCGCACCAGCGAGCGCTGGTCCTTGTCCTCCCGCTGGCGCTTCTCCCAGGCCGCGCCGGCGATCTGGACGGTGCCGACGGACCGGTTGCTGTTGGCCATCCGGTCGGCGAACCCGGTGGCGGGCTTCTCGTCGCTCTGCGCGAGCATCACGTGCTCGCGCTCGCCGTCGGCGCCCTTGGCGGTGGCGAAACCGAGCCGCCAGGTCACCACGCCCCGCTGCGCGGTCTTCCGGGAGCTGGTGGGGATCCAGTCCGCGGGCACCGGCTCGGGCGTCCAGACCCGGTACGGCGCGTCGCGCCGCATGTTGGCGACGTCGATGGAGTAGTCGATCCTGGGGATGTGCTCTTCCCTGCTCTGCGGCGTGACCAACAGGAAGACGAAGACGCCGAGAAGGCAGATCAGCATCGCGGCGACGTAGCCGCGGAAACCCTCAGTGAACCGTTGCACGAGTGGCGAGACTACCCGTCCGGGGGTGCGGTCCGGCCTGCAGGTGCGGCCGGGCGGGGTGTCACCCGGCGGCCTGCGGGCCGGGGATCCGCCCGATGATGGCGAGCACGTCCTCGGCGAGCCGGCGGGAGGCGTCCTCGTCCGGCGACAGGACGATCTCGGAGACGGCGGCGGCCAGCGCCCCGGTGACGACCACGACCAGCGCGCCCTCGTCGCCCTCGAACAGCGCGGCGTTGCGCTTGGCCCACTGGCGCAGCCGGTCGCGCATGACGAGCTCGAACCCGGGCGGGCCGTCACCGCGCAGGAACAGCGCGGCGAGCTCGCGCTCGGCCAGGCAGCCCTCCAGGTAGGCGCGGGCCCCGGCGATGAACAGCCGCATCGGGTCGGTCTCGCCCTCGGCCCTGGCCGACTGGAGCGCCTGCTTGGTGCGCTGGGTCTGCCGGGCCTGGAACTCCTCGAAGAGCGTCAGATAGAGATCGGCCTTGCCGGAGAAGTGGTGGTAGAGGCTGCCCACGCTCGCCCCCGCACGCGCGACCACCTCGGTGACCCCGGCGTCGGCGAAGCCGCTCGTGACGAAGACCTCCCTGGCCGCCGCCAGGAGCGCGACGCGCGTGGCGGCGCCCCGCTCCGAGGTCCGTGCGGTCACGCCCGTCGCCGACCGATCCGTGTCGCTGCTCATGGTCGGCAGATTATCCCTTCCGGGCCAGGCAAGAGGGGGACAACTACGATCGTTGCAGTAATCCACGAGAGGGGCCTTCCGCCATGTCCGAGCAGACGTCCGTTCCCGCCGCCCTCGCCACGGGCGCGCACGCGCCCGATCGCAACCTCGCCCTGGAACTGGTCCGGGTGACCGAGGCCGCCGCGATGGCCGCCGCCCGCTGGGTGGGGCGGGGCGACAAGAACGGCGCCGACGGCGCGGCCGTCAACGCGATGCGGCAGCTGATCAACACCGTGTCGATGAACGGCGTGGTCGTGATCGGCGAGGGCGAGAAGGACAACGCGCCGATGCTCTACAACGGCGAGTCCGTGGGCGACGGCACCGGCGCGGAGTGCGACGTGGCCGTGGACCCGATCGACGGCACCCGGCTCACCGCGCTGGGCATGCCCAACGCCATCTCGGTGATCGCGGTCAGCGAGCGCGGCTCGATGTACGACCCGTCCGCCGTCTTCTACATGGACAAGCTGGTGACCGGCCCGGAGGCCGCGTCCTCGGTGGACATCAACGCGCCGGTGGCCGACAACATCGCCGCGGTGGCCCGCGCCAAGGGGTGCGAGTCCTCGGACGTGACCGTGGTCGTCCTCGACCGGCCCCGGCACGAGAAGATCATCTCCGAGATCCGGGAGACCGGCGCGCGGATCAAGCTCATCACCGACGGCGACGTGGCCGGCGCGATCATGGCGGCGCGCACGGGCACCGGCGTCGACCTGATGCTCGGCGTCGGCGGCACGCCCGAGGGCATCATCGCGGCCTGCGCGCTCAAGTGCCTGGGCGGGGTGATCCAGGGCAGACTGTGGCCGCGGGACGACGCCGAGCGCCGCAAGGCCCTGGACGCGGGCCTCGACCTGGACGCCACGCTGACCACCGACGACCTGGTCAAGTCCGACGACGTGTTCTTCGCGGCCTCCGGCATCACCGACGGCGAGATCATGCAGGGCGTGCGCTACCGGGGCGGCCGGGCCGTGACCAGCTCGCTGGTGATGCGCGGCCGTTCCGGCACGATCCGCAAGATCGAGTCGGAGCACCAGCTCTGGAAGCTCCGCGCCTACAGCGCGATCAACTTCGACAGCGCCAGCTAGGACCCGCGCCGCGTCCCGGCGGACGGCCGGGACGCCCGGGACGCCCGACGCGGCGGTGCGGACCCCGCCGTCCGGGAGCCGCACCGGAGCCGCCCGGAAGCCGCGAAGGCCGTACGGCGGACCGTCGGAGGCCGTACGGCGGGCCATCGGAGGGAAGGTCCGCGCGTCAGCGGCGGAACCAGGAGCGGCGGGGCCGCTTGGGCGACTTGGCGATCACGCTGCCCATGGAGACGAGGCCGGTGATCTCGATGACCGGGCCGTCGGGGGCGGGCCGGACCTGGTTCTTCTTCCCGCCCAGGAAGAACGAGGCGGGCATCTCGATCCGCACGCCCTCCGGGACGATCAGTGTGAGCGTCCCGCCGATCACGGTGACCTGGAGGGTCACGTGGCTGGACTGCAGCAGCGCCTCGCACAGGTCGAGGGTGACGTTGGCGCAGACGGCGGTGGCGGAGAAGCGGGTGGGCACCACCCAGCGACCCGAGCGCTCCTCCGAGCCGAAGAAGGCCGTCACGGGCCGGACGTCGGTGCGCAGCGGCTGGTCCTCGGGCGGGAGCAGGTCGGCGGTGATCACGGCGAGCTCGCCCAGCGTGCGGGCGCGGTAGACCGCCTCCAGCCGCTCCTCGTGCTCGTCGTGGGCCAGCCTGCCGTCGGCGAGCGCGTCGCCCAGGACCGCGGCCACCCGCTCCCGGTCGGAGTCCCCCGCCCGCAGCTCGCCGGGGCGGGGTTCCGGCGCGTTCCCCCTGCGCGCGGGGGGCCGCAGCGGAGGCGGCACGGCCGGCGTCGCGGGGGGCCTGGAATCGTCCACGCCTCGACGATAATCCCTGCCGGCCCCCGATGCGCCCGGCCCGCGGACGACCGTTGACCCGGAGGGGAGACACGCCTAGCCTGGCGAGAACTTGAACCCCCCTCATGTTCTCTGGAGGTCGCGATGCCGACCCCGCGTGACCGGCAGGCACGGGTGGCGACCTGGGCCGCCTTCTTCGTCCAGGGCCTGTGCTTCGCCACCCTGCTCACCCATGTGATCGACCTGCAGCACGCGTTCGGGCTGAGCGACGGCGACCTCACACTGGTCCTGCTGCTGGTGCCGCTGATCGCGGGCGTCGGGAGCGTCGCCGCCGCACCGCTGGCCGCGCGGTACGGCAGCGCGCCGGTCCTGAGGCTCTCCCAGCTCGCCGTCTGCGCCGTCGTGGTCCTGATGGGCTGGAACGGCCAGCTCGCCGGGCTCTACGTCCTGAGCGCCGCCTTCGGGCTCTTCGTCGGGGCGGTCGACGCGGCGATGAACATGCAGGCGGTCGCGGTCGAGCGCCGGTACGGCATGAGCGTGCTGACCGGCTTCCACGCGGTCTGGAGCGTCGGCTCGATGCTGGGCGCCGGGCTCAACTCGGCCTTCAGGGCCCTGGAGGTGGACCTGGCCTGGGCGTTCTCCGTCCCGATGGTGCTCGGCGCGCTCGTCTCGCTGGCCCTGCTCCCCCGCCTGTACGGCGCCGCCGAGGAGCGGGTCCCGCAGCGGGCGGCCACCGGACACGCCGGGGAGCACGCCATGGAGCACGCAGTGGGGGGCACCGCGGAGAACGCCGGGCGGAACACCGCGGAGCACCCGGGGGAGGACGCACCGGCCGGACCGCCCGCGCGGGAGGGCCGGGAGAGGACGGCGCCGGTCCGGGTGCCGTGGCGGCCGATCATCCCGCTCTGCCTGGCGATGGCGTTCCTCTACGTCGGCGACGCGGCGGTCTCCAACTACAGCACGGTCTACATGGAGAAGGCGCTCGCCGCGAGCGAGTGGCTGGTGCCGCTGGCCTACTTCGCCTACCAGGCCGCCATGCTCCTGGCGCGGGTCCCCGGCGACCTCGCCGTCCGCCGCCACGGTCCGGCCCCCGTGGTCCGCGCGGGCGCGGTGGTCGGGGCGCTGGGCGCGCTCGGCGTCGTCATCGCCCCCGGCCCGGTCGTGGCCGTCCTGGCGTTCGGCCTGGTCGGGGTGGGCCTGTCCGTCATCGCCCCGCAGTCGTTCTCGGCGGCGGGACGGCTCGGCGCCGGGGCCGAGACGGCGATCGCGCGGGTCAACCTGTTCAACTACGTCGGGTTCGTCGTCGGCGCCGCCGTGGTCGGCACGATCAACGACACCGTGGACGTGCGGACGGCGTTCGTGCCCGCGGTGGTGCTGATCGCCCTGATCGTGCCGCTGGCCGGGGGTTTCCGGCCGAGGCCCGCGACCGCCCCGGCGGCCTCCTGACCTCCCCGGGGCGGCGGCCGTCAGCGGGTGAGGTCACCGGCGACCGCGGCGACGACCTCCCCCGCGCGCTGGACGGGGAGCCGCGCGAACCCCATGACCAGGGCGGGCGGACCCGGTCGGCGGCGCATCGGAGCCACCGGCTCGACCGCCAGGCCCCGGGCCCGGGCCGCCGCCGCGACGGCCCGCTCGTCCCAGCCGCCGGGCAGCTCGGCGAACAGGTGCAGCCCGGCGGAGACGCCCCACACGGTGATCTCGGGGAGGTGCTCGGCCAGGGCCCGCACGAGGGCGTCCCGCCGGGCACGGTACTCCCGGCGCATCCGCCGCAGGTGCCGGTCGTAGGCCCCGGTCCGCAGGAGGTCCGCCAGCACGTGCTGCTCCAGCACCGGCGACCCCATGTCCTGCTCCGCCCGTGCCCGCCGTACCGCCCCGGCGATGTGCGGCGGGGCCACCACCCAGCCGAGCCGGAGTCCCGGGGCCAGGGACTTGCTGACGCTCCCGGCGAGGACCACCCGGCCCGGGGCGAGCCCCTGCAGGCAGCCCACCGGGTCGCGGTCGAACCGGAACTCCGCGTCGTAGTCGTCCTCCAGGACCACCGCGCCCGTCGCCGCGGCCCACTCGGTCAGCTCCGCGCGGCGGCGCGGGGAGAGCACGACCCCGGTCGGATAGTGGTGGGCCGGGGTGAGCAGCACCGCCCGGACCTCCGCCGCGGCCAGCGCCGCCACGTCGATGCCCTCCTCGTCGGCCGGGACCGCGACCAGGTCGGCGCCCGCGGCCCGCAGCAGCGGCAGCTGGCGCAGGCCGGTCGGGTCCTCCACCGCGAGCCGCAGGCCGTGCTCGCGGTCCGCCGGGCGCGCGGCCCGGCCGGTGAACCAGCCGAGGTCGCGGCCGGGGTGCTCCCCCGGCCCGGGGAAGCGCCCGGCGAGCACCTGGACGGTGAGGCTGAGCCCCTGGGCGACCCCGCCCACGATCACCAGTTCGTCCGCGGTCGCGTCGGCCCCCCGGACCCGGCGCAGGTAGGCGGCCAGTTCCTCGCGCAGTTCCCGGACGCCGCCGGGATCGCCGTAGTCCAGGGCTCCGGCGGGGAGGGAGGCGAGCACCCGCCTGGTCGCGGCCAGCCATCGCTCCCGGGGGAAGGTCCGCAGGTCGGGGGAGGTGGGGCGGCGCCCGTAGTCGCACTCGTGGACCGGCGTCCCCGGATCCGCGGGGCCGGGGCGCTCCGCCCCCGCGCCCGGAGAGCCTCGGCGGGGGACACCGTCGGCCCCGGAAGCGGAGCCGGAACCGAGAGCCGGAGCGGAACCGGAAGCCGAACCGGGGCCGGAACCGGGACCAAGGCCGGAGCCGGGACCGGGACCGGGGCCGAAGCCGGGACCGAGACCGGGACCGGGGCCGAAGCCGGGACCGAGGCCGGGACCGGGACCGAGGCCGGGACCGGGAGCGAGGCCGGGACCGGGAGCGCGGCTCGCGGCGGGTGCGACCCTGGTCCCGGCCCCGACCTTCGCGACCAGGAACCCCTCGGCGACCAGCTGTTCGTACGCCTCGACGACGACGCCCCGCGACAGGCCGAGATCCCTGGCCAGCTCCCGGCTCGCCGGCAGCCGCACCCCGGCGGCCAGCCTGCCCTGCCGTACGGCTTCGCGCAGCTCGCGGGTGATCTGCCCGGCGATCCCGCCCGCGGCCCGGTCGACGCTCAGGTGGAGATCGGCCAATTGGTCCTCTGTTCTGCTCAGTGATTGGACTGAATGGGCGAACCATTGCCTCCCTAGCATTCCGGGCATGAGCGATGTTGTCACCACCCGCGCGGCCCGGTTCCGCGGTCCCGCCCAGGCGGCCGGGGCGATGTTCCTGGTGGGCACCCTGGCCGGCGTCTCCGGGCTGATCGAGGACTATCCGGTCTACGGCGGCCAGGCGCTGCGCTACCTGCTGGCCGCGGCGATCCTGCTGGCCGCCGTCCGGCTGTCGGGCCTGCGGTTCGTCCGGCCGTCGCCCCGCGAGGCCGCCCTGCTGGCCGCCCTCGCCCTCACCGGGCTGGCGGTCTTCAACGTGTGCGTGATCGAGGCCACCCGGCACGGGGGCCCCGCACTGGTCGGCACCGTGCTCGGCACCGTCCCGCTGGCGCTCGCCCTGATCGGCGGGCGCCCCTCCCCCCGGATGCTGGCGGCGGCGGCGGTCGTGGTCGCCGGGGCCACCGTGGCCACCGGCCTGGGCAGCGGCGAGCCGGCCGGGCTGCTCTGGTCGCTGGGCGCCCTGGCCTGCGAGGTGTGCTTCTCGGTGCTGGCCATCCCGCTGCTGCCCCGGCTGGGCGCGCTGCGGGTCTCGGCCTACTCCGCCGCGCTGGCCGTACCGCTGCTGGGGGCGATCGGGCTGCTGGCCGACGGGTCCGCGGCGCTGCGCGTGCCGACCGGCGCCGAGGCGGCGGGCCTGGGCTACCAGGCGGTCGTCGTCACCGCCGTGGCGTTCTTCCTCTGGTACGACGCGCTGCCCCGCATCGGCGCGGCCGCGGCCGGGCTGTTCGCCGGGCTGATCCCGGTCGGCGCGATGGTCACGGGTGCGGTGCTCGGCCTCGGCGCGCCGTCCGCGGCCGACCTGGCCGGGGCCGCGCTGGTCGTCGCCGGGATCGCCGTCGGGCTCACGGCCGGGTCCGGGCACGGGAGGGCCGCCCCCGCCCGGCCGGCGGCCGCGGTGGCGGACCCGTCCTGACCGGCGTCGCACGACGGCCTGCGGCGGCGTCGGCCGCGGCCGGTCGGCGCCCCGCCGTCAGTGGCGCAGCGGACGCTGGTTCTTGTTCTCCTCGGCGACCATGTGGAGCACGATGGTGAGCAGTGACCCGACGAGCCCGCCGATGACGAGCAAGCCGATGGCGAACAGTACGTAAGAACCGATTTCCATGATCTTCCCCCGAGCTGCCGGACATGCAACGCATACGGCATCATGTCCATCCTCCACCCGCCGCCCTGCCCGGACGGGCAAGGGACGTCACGGAAACCGCATGTTCCCGTCAAGGACGTTTCGCCCGCGCGGGCACCGGACCTGGACGCCGGACATGGGCACCGGACGCGGACACCGGACGCACGGAGGCCGGGCGCGGGGAGGAGCGCCCGGATCCGGCCCGCCGTCCTCAGCGGTGGACGATCGGCCACTCCTGGTCCCGGAGGCCGAGCTCGTGCAGCACGAGCCCGATCAGCGGCACGAGCAGCCCGGCGAGCACCAGCAGGCCGAATCCCAGCATCATGATCTGACCGGTTTCCATGGCTTCCCCCTCGGTGAAGCGGAACGGATGCTTTCACTCATCCCTCCGTCGCCGCGCGGGCAAGCGGACGTCCCGGGCGCGCCACGGTTCGCCCAAGAAGCGGCCGCGCCTCCGGGAGCCGTACGGCGGGCGCCTTCCGGAACGCCCGGCGGGAGGCCGTACCCTCTAGCAGGAACCGGCGAGAACCGGCAGAAGGCCCCCGGCACGGAGGATCGAAGACGATGCCCGAGTTCGACTACACCGACCTGCTCCCCCTGGGAACGGACGAGACGGAGTACCGCCTGGTCAGCAGTGAGGGGGTGCGCGTGGTCGAGGCCGCGGGCCGCAGGTTCCTGGAGGTCGACCCCGAGGCGCTGCGGCTGCTCACCGAGACCGCGATCCACGACATCTCGCACTACCTGCGGTCGTCGCACCTCGCCCAGCTCCGCAAGATCATCGACGATCCCGAGTCCAGCGGCAACGACCGCTTCGTCGCCCTCGACCTGCTCAAGAACGCGTCCATCTCGGCCGGCGGCGTGCTCCCGATGTGCCAGGACACCGGCACCGCCATCGTGATGGGCAAGCGCGGCCGGCACGTCCTGACCGACGGCGCCGACGCCGAGCACATCTCCCGCGGGGTCTACGACGCCTACACCCGGCTGAACCTGCGCTACTCCCAGATGGCCCCGATCACCATGTGGGAGGAGAAGAACACCGGCTCCAACCTCCCCGCCCAGATCGAGCTGTACGCCGAGGACCCGCACGGCCACCCGGACGAGTACAAGCTGCTGTTCATGGCCAAGGGCGGCGGCAGCGCCAACAAGTCGTTCCTGTACCAGGAGACCAAGGCCGTCCTCAACGAGAAGCGCATGCTGGCCTTCCTGGAGGAGAAGATCCGCTCCCTCGGCACGGCCGCCTGCCCGCCGTACCACCTGGCGATCGTGGTGGGCGGCACCTCGGCCGAGTTCGCGCTGAAGACCGCGAAGTACGCCAGCGCCCGCTACCTGGACTCCATCCCGACCGAGGGTTCCCCCAGCGGGCACGGCTTCCGCGACACCGAGCTGGAGGCCAAGGTCTTCGAGCTCACCCAGAAGCTCGGCATCGGCGCCCAGTTCGGCGGCAAGTACTTCTGCCACGACGTCCGGGTGATCCGCCTGCCCCGGCACGGCGCCTCCTGCCCGGTCGCCATCGCGGTCTCCTGCAGCGCCGACCGCCAGGCCCTGGCGAAGATCACCCCCGAGGGGGTCTTCCTGGAGCAGTTGGAGACCGACCCGGCCCGCTTCCTGCCGGACACCACCGACGAGCACCTGTCGGACGACGTCGTCAAGATCGACCTCAACCGGCCGATGGCGGAGATCCTCGCCGAGCTGACGAAGTACCCGGTCAAGACCCGCCTCTCGCTGACCGGTCCGCTGGTGGTCGCCCGCGACATCGCGCACGCCAAGATCGGCGAACTGCTCGACGCGGGCGGCGAGATGCCGCAGTACATGAAGGACCACGCCGTCTACTACGCCGGTCCCGCCAAGACCCCCGAGGGCTACGCCTCCGGCTCCTTCGGCCCGACCACCGCCGGGCGGATGGACTCCTACGTCGAGCGCTTCCAGGCCGCGGGCGGCTCCATGGTGATGCTCGCCAAGGGCAACCGGTCCAGGCAGGTCACCGAGGCCTGCCAGAAGTACGGCGGCTTCTACCTGGGCTCCATCGGCGGCCCGGCCGCCCGCCTGGCCCAGGACTGCATCAGGAAGGTCGAGGTCCTGGAGTACCCGGAGCTCGGCATGGAGGCCGTCTGGAAGATCGAGGTCGAGGACTTCCCGGCCTTCATCGTCGTCGACGACAAGGGCGAGGACTTCTTCGTGGACCGCACCGGCCCGGCCCTGTCCATCGGCCGCCGGAGCTGACCGCGGGGCGCGCCGCGGCCCGGGGAGCGGATCCCCGGGCCAAGGCGGCCTTGCAAAAATAGGAAGACCGGTCTACTTTTTCCCCATGGGCCAGAAAGGCGAGGAGACCCGCGGGCGCCTGCTCGACGCGACGCGGGACCTCATCGAGACCGGCGGTTACTTCGGCACGGGGCTGAACCAGGTGGTCGCCGCGAGCGGGGCGCCACGCGGCTCGCTCTACTTCCACTTCCCCGGCGGCAAGGACCAGCTGGTGGCCGAGTCCGTACGGCGTGCCGGGCGGGAGATCGGCGAGGCGCTGCGCGGGCTGGCGGAGGCCGCACCCGACGCCGCGGACCTGGTCGCCGGGGTGATCCGGCTGCTGGGCGACCGGCTGGAGGAGTCCGGCTGGCGCAAGGGCTGCCCGGTGGCGACCGTGGCGCTGGAGACGGCCGCCACCAGCGACCCCCTCCACCGGGCCTGCTCAGACGTCTACGGATCCTGGGAGGAGGCGCTCCGCCTGCGCCTGGCCGCGGACGGCCATCCCGAGCCGGACGACACCGCGGCCACCGTGCTCGCCCTGGTCGAGGGCGCGCTGCTGCTGGCCCGGGCGCACCGGAGCCGGGAGCCGCTGGACCGCGTCACCCGCCGGATCACCGCACTGCTGTAGAAATCCCGATCCCCCGCTCCCGGTCCCGGCCCCGCTCCCGCTCCGGCGGGTCGCCTCGCGCCTTGAAAATATGTAGACCGATCTATAAACAGGAGTGATCGCATGACCCCCGACTCCCTCGTCCTCGGCGCCGCCGGGTTCGTCGGCCGCTCCCTGGTGGCCGAGCTGCTCCGCCAGGGACGCACGGTCGCCGCCGCCGTACGCGGCTCCGGGGACGGGCTGACCGCCTGGCTCGCCGAGCAGGGGGTGGGGGCCTCCCGGTTGACCGCCGTCGCCTGCGACGTCACCGTGCCCGGTCTCGGCCTGCGGACGGACGCCGGCCTGGAGGGGGTGCGCGACGTCTACAACGCCGCCGGCCGGTTCGCCTTCGGGCTGACCGTGCAGGAGGCGCGGTCGGTCAACGTCACCGGGGCGCTCAACGTGGCCGACTGGGCCGCGGCCCGGCCCGGCCTGCGCCGCCTCGTCCACGTCAGCGGCTACCGGGTGAGCGGCGCGACCCCCGACTACCGGCGGGAGGGGCCCTACGAGGCCTCCAAGAAGGAGGCCGACGCGGCGGTGCGCGCCCGGGCCGTCGAGCTGGATCTCCCGCTGACCGTGGTCAACCCCTCCACCGTGATCGGCCCCGGCCAGTTCATCGGCCTCGCCTCGCTCGTCCGGGACCTCTGGCACCGACGGCTGCCCGTCCTCCCCGGTGGGCCGGACGCCTTCGTCCCCGTGGTCGACATCGACTACCTGGCCCGGTTCATGGCCGCCCTGCCCGAGCACGGGGAGACCGCGGGCAGGTCCTACTGGGTGCTCGACGACGGGACGCCCGAGCTCCCGGAGCTGGTCGCGCTGCTCGCGGCCCACCTGGGGGTGCCCGCGCCGCGGTGGTCGGTCCCCGTCGGGCTGGTGCGGCGGCTGCCCCGCGCGCTGACCGGAGCCGACCCGGAGACGCTGTCGTTCATCTCGAAGGACCGCTACGACACCGCTCCGGCCCTGGCCTTCGCCGAGCGGATCGGGCTGCGCATGCCGCCGGTCGGCCAGGCCCTCCGGCGCTGGGCCGACGACCTGGTCGCCGCGCGCTTCGGAGCGGCCCGCGGTGGCGCGGACGAGGCCGGTACGGCTCGCACGGCGCACTGACGCCGCGGCCTCGCGCCTCCGAGCCCCGTACGGCCCAGGCGGCGGGGGCGGAAACGGTCACCGTGCGTGTCCCGACTATCACCTGCGAGAGAATCTGACCCCAATGGACAAGAACTTTCGGCCCTGTCTCTACTGGTCGCACTACGCAAATCGGTAAGCTGCCCATCATGCGTGCGCCGTCCGGATACCTTCTTGCCGCGCGCTACCGGCTTGCCGAGCCGGTCGGGCGCGGCGGCATGGGCACCGTTTGGCGAGCGCACGACGAGCTGCTCGGCCGCGAGGTGGCGGTCAAGGAGGTGCGGCTGCCGCTGGTCCTCGACGAGGAGCTGCGGGCCGAGCTGTGCGCCCGGACCGAGCGCGAGGGGCGGGCGACCGCGATGGTCGCACACCCCTCGGTGATCACCGTCTTCGACGTCGTCACCGAGGACGAGCGCCCCTGGATCGTCATGGAGCTGCTCAGAGCCAGGTCCCTGGAGCAGCTGGTCCAGCAGGAGGGGCCGCTGCCCCCGCGCCAGGCCGCCGAGATCGGGCGGCAGGTGCTGGGCGCGCTGCGCGCCGTACACGCCAAGGGCATCCTGCACCGCGACGTGAAGCCCAGCAACGTCCTGGTGACCGGCGAGCGGGCGGTCCTCACCGACTTCGGCCTCGCCGCGCTGGAGGGCGAGGTCTCGATCACCCAGGCGGGCATCGTGCTCGGCTCCGCCGGCTACATCGCGCCGGAGCGGGTGCTGGGCTCCAAGGCGAGCCCGGCCGCCGACCTGTGGTCCCTCGGGGCGACCCTCTACACCGCCGTCGAGGGCCGGGGTCTGCACGGGCGGCGCACGGCCGCCGCCGCGCTGGCCGCGCTGACGAGCGGTGAGCCGATCCCGATGGAGAAGGCGGGCCCGCTCGCCCCGGTGCTCCGCGGGCTGCTCACGATCGACCCGGCCACCCGGCTCGACCCGGTCCGGGCCTCGCTGATGCTGGCCCGGGTGGCGGCCGGTGGGATCGCCGAGGAGCCCCTGAGCCGTCCCGCGGGCAAGCCCGCGCGGCCCGCCCCGGCGATCGCCGTGCCCTCGTTCAACCGCAGGCCCCAGCACCGCGGCCTGCACCGGGCGGGCACCACGCCGATTCCGCCTCCGCCGCCGGTCGCGACACCTGTGCCGCCGCCCCGCGGGCACCGTCGTCCCACCGAGGGGAACCACCGCAAACCGCCGCTGGCGCCGAGGCCCGCGCCGCGCCCTCTGGTCCGCCTCATGTCGCCGGTCATCCGGTTGATGCTGCCCCGCAGCCTCTGGCCCAAGGAACTCCGCAAGCGAGGCTAAAGCGTTCCTCAAGGAGTAATCGCTTATCTTCTTCTCATGCCGGAACAGCAGACGCGCGTGCTCGCTGGCCGTTATGAGCTGATCACTCCGCTCGGCCGGGGGACGATGGGTACCGTTTGGCGTGCCCACGACCGTTCCCTGGGCCGCGAGGTGGCGATCAAGGAGATCCGCCAGGAGCCCGGGCTCAGCGAGGCACAGCGCGCCGAACTGCGGGAGCGCATGATCCGTGAGGGTCGTACCGCCGCCCGCATCAGCCATCCTTCAGTCGCCACCGTCCACGATGCGATCATCGAGGACGGCAGCCCGTGGATCATCATGGAGCTGGTGCAGGCCCGCTCCCTGGAGCAGGTGGTCGAGGAGGAGGGTCCCCTCCCGCCCCGGCTCGTGGCCGCGATCGGGGTGGACCTGCTGGACGCGCTGCGCGCCGCCCATGCCCAGGGCGTGCTCCACCGCGACGTGAAGCCCGGGAACGTGCTGATCACCGAGAGCGGCCGGGTGGTCCTGACCGACTTCGGCATCGCCAAGGCCGAGGGGGACACGAGCCTCACCCAGACCGGCATGGTGATCGGCTCCCCGGGGTACACCGCGCCCGAGCGGGCCCGCGGGGAGCACACCGGGCCGGAGTCCGACCTCTGGTCGCTCGGGGCCACGCTGTACTTCGCGGTCGAGGGCCGTCCGGCGTACGAACGGTCCACGATGGCCGAGACGCTCGCCGCGCTGATGACCGAGAGCGTCGACCCGCCGGTCCAGGCGGGCCCGCTCCGCCCGGTCCTGGAGCAACTGCTGGAGAAGGACCACACGGTACGGCTCACGCCCTCCCAGGCGATCGCCATGCTCCGGGCGGTGGCCGACACCCCCCTGGCCCCGTCGGCGCCCCCTGAGGCACCCCGGCCCTCGGCGGCGCCCGCTCCCGCGGCGGACGGCGGGGGCGGTTCGCCGTTCCGCCACGCCGCCGGGCCCGCCTCCGAGGGCCGGGTGGGGACATGGGCCGGGGACGGCGCGGGAAGCGGCCCCGGGAACGGTACGGGGCCGGACGAGGAGTTCGACGCCAACCGGACGATGATGGTCGCGCGTCCCACCATCGGACGCCCCCTCCCCGGCACCGGCCGGACTCCCCCGGCCCCGCCCGCTCCGCCCGCGTCCCGCCCCGAGGCCGGCCCCGGCGTCGTCTCCGGCCTGGGCGCCCCGGTGGCCCGGGGACCGTCCGCCCCGGACCGCCGGGGAGAGCCGGGCGGCCCGGCGGCCCGGCGGCCCGGACCCCCCGGGCCGGCGGGCCCGGAATCCGCGGGCCCGGGCGGTCCGCCGGACGGCGGCCCTCCTGCGCCTCCGCGGGGGTTCTCCGGCGGACCGGTGCCCGGCGCGCCGGGCACCGCGGGGTGGAATCCCTCGGGACCGCCGTTCCACGGCGCGCCGCCGGCGGGTCCGGGAGGGTCCACCCCGGGCGGCGCCCCGACGGAGACCGGCGCGTTCCCCGGCCCCGGCGGACCCGGAGGACCGGGCGGGTTCGGCGGGCCGGGCGGGTTCAACGCACCCGGAGGACCGAACGGCCCGGGCGGACCCGGAGGACCGAACGGTCCCGGCAGGCCGAACGGTCCCGGCAGGCCGAACGGTCCCGGCGGGCCGAACGGTCCCGGCGGGCCGAACGGCTCAGGCGGACCCGGAGGGCCCGGCTCGTTCAGGGGAGCAGGCGGGTTCGACACGCCCGGAGGACCGAACGGGCCGGGCGGACCCGGAGGCCCGGGATCACCGGGGGACCGGCCGGGCGCGTTCCCGCAGGGACCCGGTCAGGGGTGGTCCGGTGACGACGACTCCGCGCCCGGACTGGGGACCGAGCTGTTCTCGATCGTCGGACCGGGTGAGCAGCAGGTCGCGCAGCAGCAGAAGAAGCGGGCCGGGGCGCTCGTCCTCATGGGCGTGGCGACCGCCGCACTGGTGGTCATCATCATCCTCGTCCTGGCGCTCCTCTACGCCCGGTGACCGCACGGCGGCGTCCGCGCGACGACGCGGACGCCGCCCGGACGGACTTCGGCACCGACACCTGCACCGACACCTGCCCCGGCCCGGACGCGGCCCGGACAGCCGAGGAGGGACGCGAACGGAGGCGGAGCCCGGTTCGGACGGCGGTCCGGACCGACGGACACCGACCCGGACGACGGCCGGATCCTGCCCGGAACATCCGCCTTATCCTCCGCGTTGCAGACTGGGTCCATGAGCGAGTATCGGATCGAACATGACTCGATGGGCGAAGTGCACGTTCCGGCGGGTGCGAAGTGGCGGGCTCAGACCCAGCGGGCGATAGAGAACTTCCCCGTCTCGGGGCGCGGCCTGGAGAGTCCCCACATCGCGGCCCTCGGCCTGATCAAGGCGGTGGCCGCCGAGGTCAACGCCGAGCTGGGAGTGCTCGACAAGGAGCTGGCCCAGGCGATCGCCGAGGCCGCCACCGACATCGCGGAGAACGAGTGGGACGGGGAGTTCCCGGTCGACGTCTTCCAGACTGGTTCGGGGACCTCCTCCAACATGAACGCCAACGAGGTCATCGCCACGCTCGCCGAGGAACGGCTGGGCCGCCCGGTCCATCCCAACGACCACGTCAACGCCTCCCAGTCGTCCAACGACGTGTTCCCCACCTCCATCCACGTCGCCGCCCTGACCGAGGTGACCTACCACCTCATCCCCTCCCTGCGGCACCTGGCCACCGCGCTGCGCGACAAGTCGATCGAGTTCGACGAGGTGGTCAAGGCGGGCCGTACGCACCTGATGGACGCCACGCCGGTCACGCTCGGCCAGGAGTTCGGGGGGTACGCCACCCAGATCGACAACGCCGTCGCCCGGGTGCGGAGCGCGCTCCCCCACCTCGCCCAGCTCCCCCTGGGCGGCACGGCCGTCGGGACCGGGATCAACACCCCGCCGGGTTTCGCCACGAAGGTCATCGCGAAGCTCCGCGACGTCACCGACCTCCCCTTCTGCGAGGCCCCCGACCACTTCGAGGCGCAGAGCGCCCGGGACGCGGTCGTGGAGCTCTCCGGGCAGCTCCGGACGGTCGCGGTCTCCCTCAACAAGATCGCTAACGATCTCCGCTGGATGGGATCGGGCCCGCGCGCGGGGCTCGGCGAGATCAACCTGCCCGACCTGCAGCCGGGATCCTCGATCATGCCCGGCAAGGTCAACCCCGTCATCCCCGAGGCCGTGTGCATGGTCGCCGCGCAGGTCATCGGGAACGACGCGGCCATCGCCTTCGCCGGCGCCTCGGGCACCTTCGAGCTCAACGTGGCCCTGCCCGTCATCGCCCGCAACGCCCTGGAGTCCATCCGGCTGCTGGCCAACGTCTCCCGGCTGCTGGCCGACCGCTGCGTGCACGGCATCACGGCCAACACCGGGCGCCTGCGGGAGTACGCCGAGTCGTCGCCGTCCATCGTCACCCCGCTCAACCGGTACGTCGGCTACGAGGAGGCGGCGAAGATCGCCAAGCAGGCGCTGGCCGAGCGGAAGACCATCCGCGAGGTCGTCGTCGAGCGCGGGCACGTCGCGAACGGCACCATCACCGAGGAGCAGCTCGACGCCCTGCTCGACGTCCTCTCCATGACCCGCCCGCCCGCCTGACCGCCCACCCGCCCGCCCACCTGACCGTCCCGTCCGCCTACCCGTCCCGTCCGCCTACCCGTCCCATCCGTGGAGCCGGTGACGCGGGCGGGTCCGCCCCGGACGGGGGCGGCGGGGCGTCTCCGGCCCGGCCGGACGTCGTGTAAGGCGATCTGCGAGACTCGGCGCCATGGCACAGATCAAGTTCTACGGCCGCCGCGACGTCTGGGGCCCGCTCCGCCGGGAGCTCTCCGACCTCGTGCACGGCTGCCTGGTCCAGGTGTGGAAGCTCCCCGAGGACAAGAGATTCCACCGGTTCCTGCTGCTGGACGCCGAGGACCTCGTCTGCCCGCAGCGGAGCGATCGCTATCTGATCGTGGAGATCGTCTGCTTCGAGGGCCGGTCGGAGGAGGCCAGGCGCGAGCTGATCCGGACGCTCTTCGCCCGGACCGGTGAGGCGCTCGGCCTCCCCGCCGACGACCTGGAGATCGTGATCCTGGAGTCGCCCCAGGTGAACTGGGGCATCCGGGGCGTCCCCGGCGACGAGCTGGCGCTGACCTACCCGGTCAAGGTCTGACCCGGCACCCGGGCCGGTTCCGGGTGACCCGTCCCCGTCGGCGGGCGCATCTCACGCGACCTTCGGTGTCGCCCGCATGCCGACGTAGCAGCACGCGGTGCCATCGGCCAACGTGGAGAAGACCACGGGCATGTGATCCTCACTGAAGGATGGGCCTGCCCCGGAGGCCGCGAACACCGTCTCCGACACCGGGATCAGGTCCGCCTCCAGCGGCGGGGACAGGTCCTTCATGCCGTCGACGAACTCGTACCTCAAATACGGCGTGCCGTCGTCCTTCCGGCCGACGGTGATGACGACGCCCTCCCGCCGGTAGGTCCCGAGGAACGGTGCGATGTCGACGGTGGGCGGCTGCGCGGGCGGGCCGAAGGGGGCGGGCATCGTCACCCCGGCGAGTTCGGCGAGGAGCTCTCGGAACAGGTCGGCGTAGAGCAGGCGGGCGCTGCCGCCGTTGGTGAGCAGGGCCACGGCCACGCCCGCCCCCGGAACGACGCGCAGGTAGGCGTACTGGCCGATGGCGGCGCCGTCGTGGCCGAAACCGGCGACTCCGTTCCAGTCGTACAGGGTCCAGCCCAGTCCCCAGCCGTCGGCGCTGACGGTCCACTTGTCGGGGCTGTCGGCCTCGCGCCGCTGCATGGCGGCGACCGCCTCCTCGGACAGCACCCGGGTGCCGTCCGGCGCGGCGCCCCCGGCCAGATGCATGTGAGCGAAGCGGGCGAGGTCTCCGGCGGAGACGATGACCCGGCCGGCCGGCCCGGCGGAGCGCGGCATCAGGTCCCAGGCCGGTGCCGGATCGGGATCGGCACCCGGGCCGCCCAGGTGGCTCATGGCCACCCGGAAGCGCAGCGCCTCCTCGGGCAGCGTCATCGAGTGCTCCAGCCCGAGCGGAGTGAAGATCATGTCCTTCAGCGCCCGGTCCCAGGTCTTACCGGTCAGCACCTCGACGACGCGGCCGAGCACGACGTATCCGAGGCTGCCGTACGAGAGCGCGGTCCCCGGCGGGCAGTCCAGCGCCACGTCCCCTGCGGCCTCGACGTATCCGGCCAGGCAGTCGTCGCCCCGGCCGGAGTCGTGGTTGAAGTCGTTGGTCACGCCTCCGGTGTGCGACAGCAGCCGCCGGATGGTGATCGCCTTCGTGGCCTCGGGATCGGGGGTGGCGAACTCCGGCAGCACGCTCACCACCGGCGCGTCCAGGTCCAGCGCACCGGAATCGGCCAGTTGCATGATCAGGGTCGCAGTGTAGACCTTGGCCACCGATCCGGACAGGAACACCGAGTCGGTGGTCGCCTCCACTCCCGTGCCGCGGTGCAGCACGCCGCTGGCCAGCTCGTGCACCTCGCCGTCGACCAGCACGGCCAGCGACGCGCCCGGCACGCGGTGGGCGACGCGCAGCTCGTCCAGCCGCGCCTGCCAGCGGGCCAGGGGGAAGCCCCGGCCCGCGGAGTCCGCGATTCTCCGAGCGCCCTCCGTCTTCCAGGCTCCCCCGGCGTTCCAGCGCTGCTTCTCGGCCATGTCTTCTCCTCGTGCATTCGGATGGTGCGTGCGGTCGGGGCGATGCGGTCCGGGACCGGAGTCTCGGAGGACGGCGAACATGCGCCACCGTCCTGGAGTCCCCATCCGCTGCGTACATCGTGCCCTCATTGCGAACACTGTACGCATAGAGATCTGCGTACGCAATGGAGGGCTCTGTGCGCACCAGCCGACGCGGCCACGAGCCGATGGGGGCACACGTGCGCAGAAGCGCACGATGTGCGCTAACGTGACCGGAAAAGGAGGCCTCATGCAGACGGACGAGCCGCCCATTCCTTCGGTGTGGGCCCGTCGGCGCACGAAGCGGGAGCAGCCGGCGCTGAGCCAGGACCGGATCGTCTCCGAGGCCGTCCGTCTCCTGGACGAGGAAGGCGTCGAGGCCCTGAGCATGCGCAGTCTCGGCACCCGTCTGGGTGCCGGGGCCACCTCGCTCTACCGGCACGTCGCCAGCAAGGACGAGCTGATCGAACTCGTCGTGGACGAGGTCTACGGCGAGGTCCGGGTGCCCGGCGCCGACGATCCGGCCGCCTGGCGGGAGGACCTCGCCCAGTGCGCCCGCAGCCTGCGCGCGATGATCCTGCGCCACCCCTGGGTCGCCTCCGTGCTCGGCCAGACCGGGCTGGCCTCACTCGGGCCGAACCTGATGGGCCGCTCGGAACGCATGATCGCCCTGTTCCGGGCCGCGGGCTTCGCCCCCGGTGAGGCCGACCGGGCCATGAACACGCTCATCGCCTACGTCATCGGCATCGCCACCAGTGAGGCGGCCTACCTGTCGCTGCTCGCCCGCAGCGGCCGGACCGAGCAGGAATGGGCCGACGGCCTGCAGTCGGCCGCCGAGCGGGCCATGCGGGAGCATCCCCTCCTGCGCGAGGAGCACGCCGCCCAGCCGTACGAAGACCCGGAGCGGGTCCGGGAGGAGAACTTCGCCTACGGCCTGGAACGCGTCCTCGACGGTCTGCAGGCCAGGCTCCGCTCCGCCCAGGACCGCCCGGTCACCCCCTGACCTCGGCGGGCGGAGCCGTCCAGGACCGCCCGATCACCCCCGGAGCCCGGCGAACAGGTCGGTCTCGGGCAGCTCCGTCTCCACCAGTGAACGGGCGAGGTGGTAGTCCTCCGTCGGCCACACCTCGCGCTCCAGGTCACGGGGGTGGGCGAACCAGGGGCCGTCCGGGTCGATCTGGGTGGCGTGGGCCTTCATCGCCCGGTCACGGATCTCGAAATGGTCGTCGCAGGTCACCCGGGTGGTCACCGGAAGCTCCGGCATGCCCTCGAACCAGTCGTCGGTCACCATCTCGGCCAGCGGAGACGGGAGCCCCCGGGCCAGCAGCCCTTCGTGGATCGCGGTGAACCATGCGCGGGAGAAGGACGCGATGTAGTACAGCTTGAGCGGCTGCCAGGGCTCCCCGGTGCCGGGGTAGCGGTCCGGATCGCCCGCCGCCTCGAACGCCTCGACGGCCACCCGGTTGGTCATGATGTGGTCGGGGTGCGGGTAGCCCCCGCTCTCGTCGTAGGTGACGATCACGTGCGGCCGGAACTCCCGGACCGCCGCCACCAGCGGCTCCGCCGCGACCGCCGGGTCCTGCACGGCGAAGCACCCGTCCGGCAGCGGCTCCCCCTCACCGGGCAGCCCCGAGTCGACGAAGCCGAGCCAGCGGTGGCCGACCCCGAGGATCGCGGCGGCCTCGGCCATCTCCTTGCGGCGGATCTCCGCCATGTTCTCCAGCACGCCGGGGCGGTCCATCGCGGGGTTGAGCACGTCACCGCGCTCTCCCCCGGTGCAGGTGCAGACCAGCACGTCCACCCCCTCGGAGACGTAGCGGGCCGTCGTCGCCGCCCCCTTGCTGGACTCGTCGTCGGGGTGGGCGTGCACGGCCATCAGTCGCAGCGGGTTCGCGGTCATCGGCGTCCTCGGGTGTCCTAGGTGTCCTGGGCGTCGGGAGCGATCGGCTCGGACCTGTCCGACCCTAGATCGCGCCTACGACATTTCTCCGAACCGCGGCGGCCGTGAATCCCTTCCCGCCTTCCCGCGGCCCGCGGGACGCCACCGTCCGGAGGACCCGCACCCGGGGGCCCACGCCCGCGATCCTCGGACCCGCGATCCTCGGACCCGGGAATCCCGTGCCCGGGAATCCGTACTCCCGGGATCCACGCAGGAAGAGCTCGCGTGCGGCCGTCACATAACCCGTGGGGGCGGTATGTCGGCGGGGGACATGTGAGGGGTCCGGGTGATTGCCTAGATTCACTGGCATGACTGACCTGACGGGGCGACGGGCCGTGGTGACCGGAGCGGGCAGCGGGATCGGGCGCGCCTGCGCGCTGCGGCTCGCCGCCGCCGGAGCGCACGTGGTGGTGGTCGACGTGGACGCCGAGGCCGCGGAGAAGACGGCCGCGGACGTCTCCGGGACCCCGGTGGCGGCGGACCTGTCGGAGCCGGACTTCACCGGGGCGTTCCCGGACGGCCTCCTGGCGGGCGCGGACGTCGTGATGAACAACGCCGGGTTCCAGCACGTGGCGCCCATCGAGGAGTTCCCGCCCGAGGTCTTCTCCCGGATCCTCAAGGTCATGGTCGAGGCGCCGTTCCTGCTGGCCCGGGCGGTCCTGCCCGGCATGTACGAGCGGGGATGGGGCCGGATCGTCAACATCTCCTCGGTCCACGGCCTGCGCGCCTCGCCGTACAAGTCCGCCTACGTCACCGCGAAGCACGCGCTGGAGGGGCTGTCGAAGGTGATCGCCCTGGAGGGCGCCGAGCACGGGGTGACCTCCGTCTGCGTGAGCCCGGGCTATGTCCGCACCCCGCTGGTGGAGCGGCAGATCGCCGCCCAGGCCGAGGCCCACGGCATCGGCGCGGACGAGGTCGTCGAACGCGTCATGCTCGCCCCCGCCGCGGTGAAGCGGCTGGTCGAGCCGGAGGAGGTCGCCGAGCTCGTCGCCTACCTGTGCGGTCCGCACGGCTCGTTCATGACGGGGGTCTCCCTGCCCGTGGACGGCGGCTGGACCGCCCGCTGAGCGGCCCCGCGACAATGAACGGTATGAGCACGCGGGTCTTCCTCGAACTCCTCGCCAGAGAGGCCTCCGCGGTCGAGTTCGAGGGGCCCGTGCTGGCGGCCAGGACCGCCGGGGCCGACGCCACGACGCTCGCCGAGCTGGAGGAGGCCAAGCTCGCGGCGCTGAAGGTCCGGGCGCTGCTGCGGCGCCGGGCCCGGCGCGAGGCGGAGCTGTCGGCGCTGTTCGACACGGCGGGCGACCTGGCCGCGCTGCGCGACCTGGACGCGGTGCTGGAGGCCATCGTGCACCGGGCCCGGCAGCTGCTCGGCACCGACGCCGCCTACATGACGCTGCACGACCCCGACCGGGGCGACACCCGGATGCGGGTGACCGACGGCTCCGTCTCGGCCAAGTTCCGCTCGCTCCGGCTGGCCATGGGCGCCGGGCTGGGCGGTCTGGTGGCGCAGACCGCCACGCCGTACTCCACGGCCGACTACTTCGCCGACGAGCGCTTCCGCCACATGCACGACATCGACGACGCCGTGCATGAGGAGGGGCTGGTCGCCATCCTCGGCGTCCCGCTCAAGCTCGGCGGGCGGGTCATCGGGGTGCTGTTCGCCGCCAACCGGAGCGTGCGGCCGTTCACCCAGGACGAGGTGGTGCTGCTCGGCTCGCTGGCCGCGCACGCCGCGGTCGCCATCGACAACGCCCGGCTGCTGCAGGAGACCCGCAACGCGCTGGAGGAGCTCAGCGAGGCCAACCGGCGCCTCAACGCGCACAGCGAGGCCGTGGAGCGGGCCGCGCTCGCGCACGACCGGATGACCGGCCTGGTGCTGCGCGGCGGCGGCGTCGAGGACGTGACGGCCGTGGTCACCGAGGTGCTCGGCGGCTCCCTGGCGGTGCTGGACGACGCCGGGCGGCCCATCACCGGCGACCTCGGCGGACCCGGCGAGCGCGCCGTCCGGGACCGCGCGGACCACACGGACCGGGTGGACGGCGCGGGCCGGGTGGACGGCGCGGGCCGGGTGGACGGCGCGGGCCGGGTGGACGGGCCCGGCGGGCTCGACGCCGCCGCGATCGCCGAGGCCGCGCAGTCGTCCCGGACGCTGGGCCGTACCGTCCGGCGGGGCGACCTGCTCGTCGCCTCGGTGGACGTCGGCGGCGAGCCGCTGTGCACGCTCGTCCTGCGGGCCGGCCGCCAGGTCGCCGACACCGACCACCGCATCCTGGAACGGGCCGCGCTGGTCACCGCCCTGCTGCTGCTCTTCCGCCGTACGGTGGCCGAGGCCGAGGGCCGGGTCCGCGGCGAACTGCTCGACGACCTGATCTCCCGTCCCGGCCTCGGCGGGCTGGGCGAGCGGGCCCGGCGGGTGGGCGTGGACCTGGACGGCGACCACGTGGTGATCGTGGTCCGGCACGACGGCGGACGCGAGCGGGCGGCCTTCTGGGCCTCCTCCCGGGCGACGCTGGAGCACGGGCTCGCCGCCCAGCGCGGGGACGAGGTGGTGCTGCTGCTGCCCGGAGGCGATCCCGGGCTGCTGGCCAAGCGGGTGGCGGCCGAGCTGAGCGCCTCCCTCGGCCACCCCGCCACGGCCGGCGCCTGCGGCCCCGTGCGCGGCATCGCCGGGGTCGCCGCCGCCCACCGCGAGGCCCGGCGCTGCGCCGACGCGCTGCGGGCGCTGGGCCGGGCCGGAGAGGGCGCCGGCGCGTCCGAGCTGGGCTTCGTCGGCCTGCTGGTCGGAGAGGGACGCGACATCGGGACGTTCCTCGACTCGACCCTCGGCCCGGTGATCGACTACGACGCCCGCCGGGGCACCTCGCTGGTCGGCACGCTCACCGCCTATTTCGGCACCGGCGGCTCGCTGTCGCGTACGGCGGAGGCCCTGCACATCCACGTCAACACCGTCACCCAGCGCCTGGACCGGATCGGCCGGCTCCTGGGAGCGGACTGGCAGGAGCCCGAACGCGCCCTGGAGCTCCAGCTCGCCCTCCGGCTCCACCGGCTCAGCCATCCCACCGCCTGAGCCGTCCCGGCGCGTCCCCGGCCGTCCCGCCTGCGTCCGCGCGCCGCCCCGGTACGCCTGCGTCCGCGCCGCCCCGCCCGGCCGGACCGCCCGGCCGGACCGTCCGGCCGGGCCTTCCCGCCGGTGCGCACGCCTCCGGGCGGGATCCCACACAGGCCGTCCGCGGGGTATGGCGATGCACCCCATAGGAGTGACGCCGGTCACTACGTACGGTGAGCCGACATCCCCCAACAGCGTCTCTCCCTGGTGAGTGAAGATGATGGCAGAGAAAACCCGCACCCCCATCGGCAAGATCGTCGGCGCCAGCCTCATCGGCACCACGATCGAGTGGTACGACTTCTTCCTGTACGGTTCGGCCGCCGCGCTGGTCTTCCCCGCGCTGTTCTTCCCCAAGTCCGATCCGCTCACCGGCACCCTGCTGGCCTTCCTCACCTACGCGGTCGGCTTCGTCGCCCGCCCGCTGGGCGCCCTGGTCTTCGGTCACTACGGCGACCGGCTCGGCCGCAAGAAGCTGCTGGTGCTCAGCCTGCTGCTGATGGGCGGCGCGACCTTCCTGATCGGATGCCTGCCCACCCACGCGGCGATCGGCGCGGCGGCCCCGCTGCTGCTGACCGCGCTCCGGCTCGTCCAGGGCTTCGCGCTCGGCGGCGAGTGGGGCGGCGCGGTGCTCATCGTCTCCGAGCACGGCGACGCCGGGCGGCGCGGTTTCTGGGCCTCCTGGCCGCAGGCCGGAGCCCCCGGCGGCAACCTGCTGGCCACCGCCGTGCTCGCGCTGCTGGCCGCGGTCCAGTCCGACGAGGCCTTCACGAGCTGGGGCTGGCGCGTGCCGTTCCTGCTCTCCGGCGTGCTGGTCCTGGTGGGCCTGTGGATCCGGCTGAGCATCAGCGAGTCCCCGGTCTTCCAGCAGGCCGTCGCCCACGCCGGGCCGAAGAAGACCATGCCCATCGTGGACGTCTTCCGCCACCACTGGCGGGACGTGCTCACCGCCATCGGCGCCCGCTTCGCCGAGAACGTCTCCTACTACGTGATCACCGCGTTCGTCCTGGTCTACGCCACGGAGGCGGCCGAGCTGGAGAAGGGATTCGTGCTCAACGCGGTGCTGATCGGCTCCGCCGTGCACTTCGTGTCGATCCCGATGTGGGGCGCGCTCTCCGACCGGCTCGGCCGGCGCCCGGTCTACCTGCTCGGCGCGGCCGGGGTCGGCCTGTGGGCGTTCGCCTTCTTCCCGCTGATCGACACCGGGAACTTCGCCGCGATCACCCTCGCCGTCACGGTCGGCCTGGTCCTGCACGGCGCGATGTACGGCCCGCAGGCGGCGTTCTTCTCCGAGCTGTTCGCCACCCGGATGCGCTACTCGGGTGTGTCCATCGGCGCCCAGCTCGCCTCGATCGTGGCCGGCGGCCTCGCCCCGCTGATCGCGGTGGCCCTGCTGCAGTCCTACGGCTCGGCGCTGCCGGTCATGCTCTACGTGGCCGGAGCCGCCGTGCTCACCCTGGTCACCGTGTTCGCGGCGAAGGAGACCAGGGGCCGCGACCTGGCCACCCTGAGCGACGCCCCCCGGTCCCCGGGAGCCGCCGGAGCCCCCGGAACCGCCGCCGAGCCCGCCTCCCGCGGCTGAGCCGGACGAGAGGCCATCCGATGGGACTCCGACCGAGATTCCGGCCGGGACTCCGGCACCTGCTCGCCTCCGCCCTCGCGGTCGCCGCCGCGCTGACCGCGGCCGCCCCGGCGGCCCAGGCGGTCCAAGCGGCCCCGGCCGCCCCGACACCTCCGATGACCCCGGCGGCCCGGACGGCCCCTGCCGCGAACGCGTCGCCGAACGGGCCCGCGGACGAACCCGGGGACAGGCCCGCGGACGGCAAACCCGGGGACAGGCCCGTGGACAGGCACTGCGCCCGCCAGGAACGGATCAGGGTTCCCGGTGCGGAGCGGCAGGTCACGGCCTGCCTGGACGACCTCACCACGGCGGGCACGACCGCCAGCGGGCACACCGACCCCGCCGACTGGGCCGGGCTGCACCCGGCCGGAGCCGTCAACCCGACCGGCGTGCCCGGCATCCAGATCGACGGCTACTTCCCCGACACCTCCACCACCAACACCAACCACGGCTGGAACCACGACGCGCAGTTCGTGCTCCGCCTCCCGGACGACTGGAACGGCGGGCTGGTCGTCGCGGGCACGCCGGGCAACCGCGAGCAGTACGCCAACGACTTCACCGTCTCGGACTGGGCGCTGGCCCGGGGCTACGCCTACGCGGCGACCGACAAGGGCAACACCGGTCTCGCCTTCTTCAAGGACGGGCGCGAGCCGGGGGACGCGATCGCCGAGTGGAACGAGCGCGTCACGCAGCTCACCGTCGCGGCCAGGTCCGCCGCCCGGCAGCGGTACCGCACGGCGCCGCGCCGCACCTACGTCGCGGGCGTCTCCAACGGCGGCTACCTGGTCCGCTGGCAGCTGGAGAACCGGCCGTGGCTGTACGACGGCGGGATCGACTGGGAGGGCACGCTCTGGCGGGTCAGGGGCGACAACCTGCTGGCCTTCCTCCCGCCGGCGCTCCGGGCCTACCCGCAGGGGGACGCCGAGGCGATGTACGCCGCCGGGTTCGCGCGCGGCTCGGAGTTCCTGTGGCCCTACCACCACCAGGTCTACTGGGACCTCACCCAGCGGATCTACCGGGAGGAGATCGACCCGGGCTACGACGGCGCCGCCGAGGCGGGCACGCCGTACTGCACCCCGGGCACCCCGGCCTGCGACGCGGACTACGACTACGCCGCGCGCAGGCCGTACGGAGCGGTCGGGAAGATCGCGCTGACCGGCAGGATCGGCAAGCCGCTGATCACGCTGCACGGCACGCTGGACAGCCTGCTGCCGATCTCCCGCTCCGGGGACGTCTACGCGGACATGGTCGGCGCGCGCCGGCCCTTCCGCTACTACCGGATCGAGGGCGGCAACCACGTCGACGGCCTGTACGCAGCCCACCCCGACCGGATCCGCCCGATCCTGCCGTGTTTCCGGAGCGCCTTCGAGGCTCTGGAGGGGTGGGTGGAGCGGCGGCAGAGCCCGCCGCCGAGCGCCACCCTGCCCCGCCCGGCGGGCGGCGACCTCGCGAACGGCTGTCAGCTGGGCAGGTAGCGCCGCTGCAGGGTCCGGGTGAACCGCATCATGTTTCGGACCCCGGGGATGCGCGTCGCGATGCGCCGCAGCAGCGGGTAGCGCCGTTCGGGGAGGCGGGCCGCGGCGGCGGGGTGGACCTCCACCCCGCCGAAGCGGCTCATCCGCACCCGGAAGCGGAGCCCGACCTCCTGCCCCTCCATCCGCAGGAACGGCGTCCAGCGGCCGGGGACCAGCAGGTCGCGCTGGGGCAGCCGCCTGGTCGGGACCCTGGCGACCAGGCTCCCGCCGATCATGCCGGGCTCGCCCGGCTCGACCAGGGCCGGCACGGAGATCTCCCGCCGCCCGCCGGCCCGGCGCAGCACCAGCTCGCCGGGGGGTCCGCCCCCCTCCGGCAGGTACGGCACCGGCACCACGAAGAAGACGTGGTCACGGCGGCGCACGCTCGTGGTGTCCTGCGAGACGAGGGTGATCGCGTCGGACAGCAGCCGGGGCTCCACGCAGACGCCGGGCAGCCCCTCCTCGCACCACCAGGGGACGACCGGCCGCCCGGGATAGTCGGCCAGCGCCCCGGAGTGCTCGAACGGCTCCCCGGTCACGCGGGCGCGGGCCCGGTGCGGCCCGCCGTGCATGCGGACGTGGATCTCCCAGAACCCGGACGGCAGCGGCTGGCCGAGGAAGGTGGAGGTGACGTCGAACGAGGCCGTCCCGGTGACCTGCACCCTCATCCGGTCGCGGTGCGGGAGGCGGACCACCGCCGACGTCACCGGGATCATGTGGACCATCCCGGTGTCGCGGTGCCGGAGGTAGGCGTCGAACCCGGCGGCGGCCACCGCCTCGGTCACGTCGGTCACCCGTTCCGGGGAGCCGAGCCCCTCCAGCGGGATCGGCGGCTTCCAGAGCAGGCGGTCGCCGTTCGGGACGAAGCAGGTGGGGGTGTCACCGGTCCACATCAGCTCCATCGTGATGCCCAGCTCCAGCACGCCGCCGTTCCAGGCGAGCTCCTTCAGGTCGGCCTTCAGATGGGTCTCGCGGGTGGCCTGCGAGAGCATGACGAGCTGGTCGGGCCGGCCGGCGCGCAGCAGCGCCGCGCGCATGCGCAGGTGGACCGGGAGGCGGTCGTCGAGCCGCTCGGGGAAGCGCGCCAGGACCAGCTCCCGCAGGGCGGTGAAGATCGCGGACCGCTCCCGCGAGGAGAGGCTGAAGACGTCTCCGCCGAGCTGCGGCAGGATCGCGGTGCGGAACCAGTGGGCGTACATGCGGTCGCGCCTGCGCCCGTCGGGCACGGCCTCGTCGACGGCGTCGAGCAGCGCGCGCAGCTCCGCCGCCTGGACGGCCGGGGGGACCGGCGGTTCCGGCCGCTCCCCGAGGTGGCAGCAGACCTCGCCGGCCATGACGGTGATGTTCTCGGCGCGCAGGTAGGCCCGGACGGCGAAGGCCTGCTCCGACAGGATCCCGCCGGGCTCGGGGAAGGCGAGCCGCTCGGTCGCGAGGAACGCCCTGCGGTAGAGCTTGTGCGGGGTGAGCAGGGAGAGCAGTCCGTCGGTGAGGACGTCGGCGTGCTCCCGGTCGGCGTCGAACGCCCGGGGCGGCGGGCCGTCGCCCCCCTCCAGCCGCCCGACGAGGATGTCGGCGTCGGTCGCCATCGCGCGCTCGTACATCCGCTCCAGGGCCGTGCGCTCCAGGCGGTCCGTCTGGCCCATCAGGTAGACGTACTCGCCCTTGGCGACCTCCAGGGCGGCGTTGCGGCCCCGCATCGGCGATCCGGTGGGCGGCAGGTGGAGCACGCGGACGTTCGGCCAGGCTCCGGCGACCATGGCCAGGCGCTGCCGCGTCCCGTCGTCCGACCCGTCGTCGGCGAAGATGACCTCGAACTCCTCCGGGGACATCGACTGCTCGACCGCCGAGTGGATACACGCGTTGGCGGTATCACCGGGGTTGCGGACCGGCACCACCACGCTGACCTTCACACCCATGCGGCCAGGATGCGGTGCTTACCGTCCCTGGCCGGTCAGACGTGCCGCTTTCTGGCGTTTCAGTACCGGCCCTTGGCCCGGGAGTGGCCCCGCGCGTCAGTACCAGCCCTTGGCCTGGGAGTGGCCCCACGCTCCGCAGGGACTGCCGTACCGGCCCTTGATGTAGGTCAGCCCCCACTCGATCTGGGTGGCGGGGTTGGTCTGCCAGTCGGCGCCGGCGCTGGCCATCTTGTGGCCGGGCAGCGACTGGGGGATGCCGTAGGCGCCGCTGGAGCGGTTCATCGCCCGCTCGTTCCAGCCGCTCTCCTTCATCCAGAGCTTCTCCAGGCAGCCCCACTGGTCGCCCCAGCCGCGGGCCTCCAGCATCTGCTTGCCCAGGGCCTTGTTGCCGGTCGGGTTCGCGGTGCCCGCCGGGAGCTGCTTGGGGTCGAACCCGCCGCCGCCCGGCGCCTCCTTGACGATCTTGATGTGGTCGAGCGGCTCCCGGCCCTCGCGCTTGCGCCGGAGCGCGTCCTCCTTGAGCGCCTGGGCCGCCTGGGCCTTCAGCGCGTCGGCCGCCGGGTCGGGCCCGAACGGGTCACCGCCGAGCGCCCTGGCCAGCTCGTCCAGGGCGAGCGGCTCCTGCGCGGGGGCGGAGGCGTTCTGGATCGCGGTGTGCGCGGTGTAGGCGCCGCCTCCGACGAGGACCACGGTCACCGCGGCGATGACGGCGATGCGCTTGGGCGTCAGGCCGCCGCGCCTCCCGCCGCCGGGCGCCGGCCCTCCCCGCCTCCCGCTCCTGGGCGGCTCGCCTCCCGCGGACGTGCCGCCGGCCGGCGCGGCGCCGGCGGGCGCGCTCCTGGCGGGTCTCCCGGACGCGCGGCGGGAGCGGCGGGCCTGGCGCCCCGTGTCCTGCGGGCGCTCTCCCTCGGGTTGCGACGATCCTGGACTCACGACCTATGAGCTTGCCCTGACCAGGGGGGTGGTCCGCAACCGGAACGGAAGATCCGGATGGTTTTCCCTGGAGAGTCCCATGACCTCTTCATTACCGATCGCCTGATTACCGGGGACTTTACCAATATCAGGAGAGAAGATGTGACTTTGGTCACATAAATGGTGATCTGTCGCACAACCCTCGACAGTCCCGCGAGCGCGGCGCTCCCCGCCTGCTCCGGCCCCGTCGCAGCCCTTTCCCATCCCTTGTCTACCACGTCACATTTTCATGACAAGTAGGGGCTTATGAGGTGTTGGAAGAATAATGACCGGGTGGCCGGCATACTCCTCGTCGAAGACGACCCCTCCGTCCGGACCGGTCTCGAACTGGCCCTGGCCCGCCAGGGGCACTCCGTGACCTCCTACGCCACCGGCGAGGAGGCGCTCGACCACATCCGGTCGCGCCGCCCGGAGATCGCCGTCCTGGACGTCATGCTGCCCGGGATCGACGGCGTCGAGGTGTGCCGCCGGATCCGCAGGATGGACCAGCTGCCGGTGATCCTCCTCACCGCCCGGGGCGACGACCTCGACGTGGTCGTGGGCCTGGAGGCGGGAGCCGACGACTACGTGGTCAAGCCCGTGGAGCCGCGGGTGCTGGACGCCCGGATCCGGGCGGTCCTGCGCCGGGCCGAGTCCGTCTCCTCCGACCGCGTCACCTTCGGCGACCTGGTCATCGACAAGGGCGCGCTGAAGGTCTCGCTCGCCGGCCACGAGATCCACCTGACCCCCACCGAGCTGCGCCTGCTGCTGGAGCTGGTCCGCCACCCCGGCCAGGTGCTCAACCGCAGATACCTGCTCCGGGCCGTATGGGACCACACCCACGCCGCGGACTCCCGGCTGGTGGACGCCTGCGTGCAGCGGATCCGCGCCAAGATCGAGCCCGTGCCCGCCGAGCCCGTGTTCATCCACACCGTGCGGGGCTTCGGCTACCGGTTCAGCCCGCCGTGAGGCGGGTGTACACCGGGCTGCGCGGGCGGCTGGTCATCGCCTTCACCGTGATCGCCGTCACGGCCTCCGCGCTGGTCGCGGGCATCGGCTACGAGCTCGTCAAGAACCGGGTCATCGAACGCGCCGAGGAGGTGGCCGTGGCCGACGTGCGCGAGACCCTCGAAGGCACCCGGGTGCCCATCGGCGCGCTCTGGCCGGGGGACGGCCCCCCGACCGACCTGGAGATCTCCGCCCTGCAGATGAGCCTGCGGGCGCAGAGCCGGGCCGTGGTGGTCCTCTACGAGGACTACCTGTACCCCGACGGGGATTTCGGCATCGCCGACGTCCCCGCCGACCTGCGCGCCCGGGCCGCCGGCCGCATGGTGACCAAGAGGCAGGAGATGCGGGGCGGCATGTGGCTGGTGATCGGCACCCCCGTGTGGCGGGTGGAGCCCATCCACATCGCCCAGCCCACCGGCATGAGCGTCTTCGTGTTCGTCCCCCTGGCCGAGGAGGAGCAGCTCCTGGGCGGCATGCGCCGGCCGCTCGCCACGGCGGGCGCCATCATGCTCGCCATCGCGCTCGCCGTGGCCCTGTTCTCGGCCCAGCGCGTGCTGCTCCCGGTCCGGCGGCTCGGCTCGGCCGCCCGCGCACTCGGCGCCGGGCACCTGGACACCCGGCTCCCCGTGCGCGGCCAGGACGAGCTCGCCGAGCTCACCGCGACGTTCAACGACACCGCCGCCGCGCTGGAGCGGAGCGTGTCCGAGCTGCGGGCGCTGGAGGCGATGTCCCGCCGCTTCGTGGCCGACGTCTCCCACGAGCTGCGGACCCCGCTGACCGCGATGACCGCGGTGACGGACATGCTCTCCGAGGAGGCCGAGCGGCTGCCCCGCGAACCCGCCACGGCCGTACGGCTGGTGCTGCGCGAGATCGAACGGCTCCGCACCCTCGTGGAACAGCTCATCGAGGCGAGCCGGTTCGACTCGGGCACGGCCGTCCTCAACCTGGAGACCGTGAGCGTCGCCGACGCGGTCCACGACTGCCTGGAGATCCGGGGCTGGTCGGAGCAGGTGGAGGTGGAGGTCCCGGCGGGGCTCTCCTTCTCCGTCGACCCCCCGCGCTTCGACGTGATCCTCGCCAACCTGGTCGGCAACGCCCTGCGCCACGGCGAGCCCCCGGTCGTGGTCACCGCCCGCGCCACCGCCCACGGCCTGGAGGTGAAGGTGCGCGACCACGGCGGAGGGATCCCCCCGGCGGACCTGCCGCACGTGTTCAACCGCTTCTACAAGGCCGGCAGGAGAGGCGACGGCAGCGGGCTCGGGCTCTCCATCGCCCGCTCCAACGCCCAGCTGCACGGCGGCACGATCTCGGTGCGCCCGCAGCGGCCGGGCACGCTCTTCACCGTCTGGCTGCCCTCCGCGCAGACCTCCGCACGCGCCCCCGCACGCACCCCCGCACGCACCCCCGGACAGGCTCCCGCATGAACCTGCGCACGCGCCCCCGCACGGACTTCCGCGCAGGCTCCCGCACGGACCTCCCCGCGCGCACCCGTACGGACCTCCCCGCAGCCTCCCCCGTAGACCTGCGCACGCGCCCCCGTACGGCCGTCCCCACCCGCACGAGGCGGATCACGGCGCCGGCCGCCGCCGTGCTGGCCGTACTGGCGGTGGCGGGGTGCGGCATCTCTCCCACCAGCGTGCGGGACAGCGGCCGGCCGCCGGTGATCAGTTACAGCCCGACCTGGGTGACGGTCTACATGGTCGACGACGGCACGCTGCAGCCCGTCCGGGTCCCGGTGGCGTCGGACTCGACCGAGAACGTCGTCAAGAGCCTCTTCCGCGCCGGGCAGCAGCCGCCGCGGCCGGGGCTGACCAGCGAGCTGACCGGGTTCGACTACTACGACATCAAGACCACCCGGTACACCGACCCCTCGCAGCGGAGCGAACCCACCGACGACCTCGGCTACCGGCTGAACGTGATCGTCACCGGCGAGGGCAGGGTCACCCGGCTGGGACTCGCCCAGATCACCTGCACCGTCCGGCAGAACAAGCAGGCGAGCATCTGGAGCGTCGAGATCACCAGGCTCTTCCCCGGCACCCCGGAGTCGCTGGGCGAGCACAGCTGCTCCGAGTACAAGGACCTGGCGGGCCGGGGGGTGCGCCTGCCCCCGTGAGCCGGGCGGCGCCCGACCGGGCCGCGCCCGTCCCGCACCGCGCCTGCGCGGTGCGCCCGCCCCCGTGCCGAGCCGGGCGGCGCTCCGGGGCCGCGGGGAGGCGCCCGGGGCGCGGTGCCGCCGCCCCCTAGCGGGAAGGGGGCGGCGGCACCGGCCTACATCGTGAAGTCCTCCAGCATCTCGGTGACCAGCGCGGCGATCGGCGAGCGCTCCGAGCGGGTCAGCGTGACGTGCGCGAACAGCGGGTGGCCCTTGAGCTTCTCCACCACCGCGACCACGCCGTCGTGCCGGCCCACCCGCAGGTTGTCCCGCTGGGCGACGTCGTGGGTGAGCACGACCCGGGAGTTGGCGCCGATCCGGCTCAGCACCGTCAGCAGCACCCCGCGCTCCAGCGACTGGGCCTCGTCGACGATCACGAAGGCGTCGTGCAGCGAGCGGCCGCGGATGTGGGTGAGCGGGAGCACCTCCAGCATCCCCCGGTCCATGACCTCCTCGATCACCTCGGGCGTGGTGACCGCGCCCAGGGTGTCGTAGACGGCCTGCGCCCACGGGCCCATCTTCTCGTTCTCGGAACCGGGCAGGTAGCCCAGGTCCTGGCCGCCCACGGCGTACAGCGGGCGGAAGACGATGACCTTGCGGTGCTGGCGGCGCTCCAGGACCGCCTCCAGGCCCGCGCAGAGCGCGAGCGCGGACTTGCCGGTGCCGGCCCGGCCGCCCATCGAGACGATGCCGACCTCGGGGTCCATGAGCAGGTCCAGGGCGATGCGCTGCTCGGCGGAGCGGCCGTGCACGCCGAACACCTCGCGGTCGCCGCGGACCAGGCGGACGGACTTGTCCGGCAGCACCCGGCCCAGCGCCGAGCCCCGGCTGGACAGCAGCCGCAGGCCGGTGTGCGTGGGCAGCTCGCGGGCCTCGGCCAGGTCCGCGACGCGGTGCTCGAAGAGCGCCTCGATGTCCTCCTCGGTCACCTGCAGCTCGGCCATCCCGGTCCAGCCGGACTCCACGACGAGCTCGGCGCGGTATTCCTCCGCGGCCAGCCCGACGGAGGCGGCCTTGATCCGCATCGGGAGGTCCTTGGAGACCAGCACCACGTCGAGGCCCTCGGAGGCCAGGGAGCGCGCGACGGTCAGGATGCGGGTGTCGTTGTCGCCGAGGCGGAACCCGGCGGGCAGGATGGACGGGTCGCTGTGGTTGAGCTCGACCCGGATGGTGCCCTCGCCGATCGGCATGGGCTCGTCCAGACGTCCGTGGGTCACCCTCAGGTCGTCGAGATACCGCAGCGCCTTGCGCGCGAAGTAGCCGAGCTCGGGATGATGGCGCTTGGCCTCCAACTCGGTGATGACGACGATCGGGAGGACGACCTCGTGCTCGGCGAAGCGGCTCATCGCCGCCGGGTCCGCCAGGAGGACCGAGGTGTCCAGGACGTACGTCTTCCGGTTGCCGGCCGGAGACGTGGATGCGGACGAAGGGTGTGCCACGCGTTCTCCCCCGGGCGCCCTGGGGGGCGCCCTGCCATGAGCTGGGATGCGGACCGGACCCGGGACCGCGCTCGCGGCATACCGAGCGGGCGCCGGCGACCGGCCCCCCTCAGCAGGTCGTGACGCAAAGGCGGGCCCTCTCCGGAGTGGGCGGGCTTCGCTCGCCCACTTCTTACGGTACGTCCTGAATACCCACCGTCCAATGGGCCATGCGTGACCGAAAGGAGGTGTTCACGTTGCGTTTCAGGTGCCGTACCTGCGGTGCCGCGCGGCGTAGGAGCGGAGCGCCCGGAGGAAGTCGACCCTGCGGAAGTCGGGCCAGTAGGCCTCGCAGAAGTAGAACTCGGAGTGGGCGCTCTGCCAGAGCAGGAATCCGGAGAGCCGCTGCTCTCCCGAGGTCCGGATGACCAGGTCCGGGTCGGGCTGGCCGCGCGTGTAGAGATGCTCCGCGATGTGCTCCACATCGAGGACCTCGACCAGGTCCTCGATGGTCGCCCCCTTGCTGGCGTGCTCCAGCAGGAGGGAGCGCACCGCATCAGCGATCTCACGCCTTCCTCCATACCCAACCGCAACGTTCACAATCAAACCTGGACGGTGCGATGTTGCTTCTTTTGCATTTTTCAGGACATGTGCCGTGTGATCGGGCAGGAGATCGAGGGCTCCCATCGGCTTGATGTGCCAGCCGTCCGCCACGAGCTCCTGGACCACATCCTCGATGATCTTCATGAGGGGTTCCAGCTCGTCCTTGGAGCGGTTGATGTTGTCGCTGGACAACAGCCACACGGTGACGACCTCGACCCCGGCCTCCCGGCACCAGCAGAGCAGCTCGGAGATCTTGTCCGCGCCCTTGCGGTGCCCCCGGCTGACGTCGTCGATGCCCATCGACCGCGCCCAGCGCCGGTTGCCGTCCACGATCACACCGACGTGGCGGGGCACCATGTCCCTGTCACGGGACAGCTTCGCCTCCAACCGCCGTTCGTACAGCCGGTAGACGAGATCGCGCACGCCCATGTGGATTCCCTCCCGCGAGCGCCCATCGCCTGCGGACGCCGACAGGCAATTATCGCCGCCCGCGGGACCTCTCCGCCCCTCCGCTCAGGCGCGTGCGGCGTCCCCGGGCACCTGCGCCCGCAGCCGCTCCTCGGCCTCCTCGACGAGTTCCCGTACGAAGACGCCCAGTTCGGCGGAGGTCAGCACGGCGCGCAGCCCCACCCCGCCGCTCCCCCAGGCCTCCAGGAACGCCCTCCTGGTCAACCGCCACTCGCCCGGGGCGCCCCGTCCGACGCCCTCGCCCCCGGGCACCCAGACCGGGATCGTGCGCAGCCGGCAGCGGAGCTCGCCCCCGCCGACCAGGCCCGCCCGGGTCCGGTAACGAAAGGCGAACAGTTCCTCGTCCCGCTCGCAGCCCTCCTCGCCGCCGGAGCGGCCCGGCGGTCCGGGGAAGCGGTCGTCGGGGTCCGGCCATCCCGCCGCCCGGTCGGCGCGGGCCTCGGCCACCCCCCGCGCCAGCCGGGCGAGGAACCAGCCGCACCGCTCTCCCACCGTCCCGTACGGCATGCCGTCGCGGCGGAGTTCGAGCGTGATCTCGTACGGCTCACCGACACTGTCCCGGCACACCACGGGCGTGACGGTCAGGCACGATCCATCGACGCAGCGAAGTTCCCCCACGTCAGTGGAGCGTATCCCGCCTCGTCCCGGCAAAACGTCCCGTTCACCGTCCGTCGCCCTCCCATGGGTCCCGCTCCCCGCCCAGCCACCGGGTCAGGCGGGCCCACCGCCCGGCCGGCCGCGGCGGTCCGGTGCCGCTTCCGCTCCCCGGTCCGCTCCCGGCCCCTGGTTCGTTCCCGGGCCCCGATCCGTTCCCGCTCCCCGCCCGGTCCCCGCTTCCGGCACCGGCCGGGATCCGCCCGGTCCGGGCGAGGTGCCCGGCGAAGTCCGCAGCGTCGGCGCGGGAGCCGCCCGGCGGCTTGGGACGGCCGGAGGCGTAGGCGGCGAACTCGGCCCGGAAGTCCCCGCCGAGGGCCTGCACCAGGTCCGGGCGGAGCCGGGCCACCACGCTCCGCCGCTTGGCGACCAGGCTCGCCGCCTGGATCCGCAGCCGCTCCCCGTCGAACCCCGGGGGCGCCTGCGCCCCCGCCACCAGCGCGGCCAGCAGCCCGGCCTGCGCCCTGGCCAGCTCCTCCCGCACGGTCTGCGTGACCGGCTCCTCCCGCCCGGCTTCCACTCCGGCCGGCTCCTCCCGCCCGGCCCGTTCGCCGGAACCGGGGGCCCCGCGGTCATCCGCTCGCGCCCCGGAGGGCTCCTCCCGGGGCACGGCCTCAGCCACGGGCCATCGCCTCGCGGATCCGGCCGAGCTCGGCCCCCAGCGCGGCGTCGCTCGGGTAGTCGGCGTCCCACTCCAGCAGCACCCCGGGCGGGTCCACCCGGGCGCAGAGCTCCGACAGGACGGCCAGGATCTCATCGGAGACGTGCGCGGTGTGGGTGTCGTGCCAGACGCCGCCGTGCTCGTGGCCCCCGGCCACGTGGACGTAGGCGAGCTCGGACAGCGGCAGCGCGTCCAGCGCTCCGACGGCCGGCAGGCCCAGGTTGACCTGGTTGGTGTAGAGGTTGGCCACGTCGACGAGGAGCCCGACCCCGGTCGCGGCGACCAGTTCGCCGAGGAACTCCGCCTCCGTCATCTCGTCCTCCGGCCAGCCGAAGATGGCCGCCACGTTCTCCAGCGCCAGCGGGACGGGCAGGGCGTCCTGCACCCGCCGTACGTTCTCCGTCACGACCGCGAGCGCCCGCCGGGTGCGCGGGACCGGGAGCAGGTGACCCGCCTCCAGCCCGCCCGCCCGCACGAAGGCCAGGTGCTCGCTGACCAGCGGCGCGCCCAGCGCCTCCGCGCAGGCCGCCAGGTGCGCCAGCCGGTCGGGGTCCGGCGGCTCCGCCCCGCCCACGCCCAGCCCGACCCCGTGCGGGATCACCGGCACACCGCGGGAACGCAGCACCCGCAGCGACTCCGGGAGGCGGCCGGGCCGGATGTTCTCCGCGATGACCTCGACGAAGTCGACACCGGGCAGGCGTTCCACGGTCAGGTCGATCTCCGGCCGCCAGCCGATGCCGACGCCGAGCCGCTCACCCACCGCCGCAGCCTCCCTCACCCGCCGCTCTCACGGCCGGCTCTCTCACCCGCCGCCGCCGCAACCGCCGCCGCCTCCGCAGCTGGAGCCGCCGCCCGAGTCGCCGCCGGAACCCCCCGAACCGAAGTCGCCGCCGCCGTAGCCGCCGGAGCCGAAGTCCCCGCCGCCGTAGGTGGCGTCGCCCGAGCCGCCCGAACCGCCGCCGCACGCGCCGCCCACGTACGCGCCGCCGCCGTCGGACTGCTTCAGCTCCTTCTCCAGCGTGGGGTCACCGGCCTCGCTCAGGCCGTACAGGGCGACCGGGGCGCCGACCGCGAAGGCCAGGTCACCGCTCGTGTCGTGGCGGGACCCCCGGATGTGCACCCGGCGGGCGGAGTCGAGCACGTCGCGCCCGGCCCGGGTGAGCACGTTGCGCAGCGCCTTGCGCTGCGTGCCGTAGGTGATCAGGCCGATCAGCGCCGCCGCGAGGCCGATCAGCACCGCGCCGATGCCCAGGCCGGGTTCGGCGACGTCCAGGACGGCGAGCAGCACGACGGTGCCGACGGTGGAGAACGCCGCGAGCAGCGAGGCGGCCAGGAGCCGCCGCAGCGACCTGCCCGCCCCGTCCAGCGCGCCGCCGGGCACCAGCAGGCCCATGCCCTCCAGGTCGCCGCGCAGGGCCGCCATGGCCGGCCCCTCGGCCACCGTACGGCGCAGCTCCCCGGCGGGGCAGATGCCGGAGCGGGCGGCGAGGGCCGACAGGACGGCCTGCTCGATGCCGTCCGGGGACGGCGGGGCCCCGGCCACGAGACCGATCTGCCCGCCGCGCGCGACCCGGATGCCGCCGCCCCTGGCCAGCATGGCGAGCGCGGTGTTGACCGTACGGCGCGGCCCGCCGGCCAGGTAGGCCAGGTGGTAGGGGGTGATCGGCCGTCCCCTGTGGTGTGCGGCGGCCTCGCGGACCTCGCGCTGCTGCCCGCTCAGGACCGTCGACAGGGTGACCACGGCTCCGAGCAGCACGACCGCGATGACGAACACTACGACTTCCACGTCCGCCTCCTGGGGGAAGGGGCGTCGGCCCCGTTTGTCAGGTAGACGCGCAGGGCCCTGCGGAAGTTTCGCCTGGAAGGTCTCAGTTCGGACGCCCCGCGGAACGCCCCCGTTCCCACGGCTCCCGCCGCCGGGAGAAGGGAGGCCGGAGCGGCCGGGCGGGGCGGCTCCCACGGCCCGCCTCCCGGACCGAGCCGACAGATCCCGTTGAAGACACCGTGGTCGGTCAGGCCGGGAGCCGAGCTCCGCCGGGAGGCGTTCGCCTACATCCGTCAGCCCAGGCGCTCGACCAGGGCGTTGTACTCGTCCCAGAGCTCCTTGGGGCAGTGGTCGCCGAAGGTCTCGAAGAAGGACGGGATCAGCTTCGCCTCCTCCCGCCAGACCTCCCGGTCCACGGTCAGCAGGGTCGCGAGGTCCTCCTCCGACAGGTCGAGGCCCTCGGTGTCCAGCTCGGCCGGGAGCATGCCGATGGGCGTCTCGACCGCCTCGGCCCGGCCGTTGAGGCGGTCCACGATCCACTTGAGCACGCGGCTGTTCTCGCCGAAGCCGGGCCAGATGAACCTGCCCTCGGCGTTCTTGCGGAACCAGTTCACGTAGTAGACGCGCGGCAGCCGCGCGCCCTCGCGCTCGCCGATCCTGACCCAGTGGGCGAAGTAGTCGCCCATGTTGTAGCCGCAGAACGGCAGCATCGCGAAGGGGTCGCGGCGCAGCTCGCCGACCTTGCCCTCGGCGGCGGCGGTCTTCTCGGAGGCGATGTTCGCCCCGATGAAGACGCCGTGGTTCCAGTTGCGCGCCTCGGTGACCAGCGGGACCGCGGTGGCGCGGCGGCCGCCGAACAGGATCGCCGAGATCGGCACCCCCTTGGGGTCCTGCCACTCGGGGGCGATGGTCGGGCACTGGCCGGCGGGCACCGTGAAGCGGGCGTTCGGGTGGGCGGCGGGCTCACCGCTCTCCGGCGTCCAGTCGCGGCCCTTCCAGTCGGTCAGGTGCGCCGGGGGTTCGTCGGTCAGGCCCTCCCACCACACGTCGCCGTCGTCGGTGAGGGCGACGTTGGTGAAGATGCTGTTGCCCCAGAGCGCCTTGATCGCGTTGGCGTTGGTCGACTGGCCCGTGCCGGGCGCGACGCCGAAGAAGCCCGCCTCCGGGTTGATCGCGTACAGCCGGCCGTCGTCGCCGAAGCGCATCCAGGCGATGTCGTCGCCGATCGTCTCGACCTTCCAGCCCGGGATCGTCGGCTGGAGCATGGCGAGGTTGGTCTTGCCGCACGCGGACGGGAAGGCCGCCGCGATGTAGCGCGTCTCCCCGCTCGGCGGGGTGAGCTTGAGGATGAGCATGTGCTCGGCCAGCCAGCCCTCGTCGCGGGCCATGGTGCTGGCGATGCGCAGCGCGTAGCACTTCTTGCCCAGCAGGGCGTTGCCGCCGTAGCCGGAACCGTAGGACCAGATCTCGCGGGTCTCGGGGAAGTGGCTGATGTACTTGGTGGAGCTGCACGGCCACGGCACGTCGGCCTGGCCGGGCTCCAGGGGGGCGCCGACCGAGTGCACGGCCTTGACGAAGTCGCCCCGCTCCTCGATGAGGCGGAGGGCGGGCTCGCCCATCCTGGTCATGATCCGCATCGAGACCGCGACGTAGGGCGAGTCGGTGATCTCGACGCCGAGCTGGGAGATCTCGCCGCCGAGCGGGCCCATGCAGAAGGGGACCACGTACATCGTGCGCCCGCGCATGCAGCCGGCGAAGAGCTCGCCGAAGGTCGCGCGCATCTCGGCCGGGGCGATCCAGTTGTTGGTCGGCCCGGCGTCCTCCTCCTTCTCGGAGCAGATGTAGGTGCGGTCCTCGACGCGGGCGACGTCGCTCGGGTCGGAGGCGGCGTAGAAGCTGTTCTGCCGCTTGGCCAGGCGCTTGAACGTGCCCTGTTCGACCAGCAGGTTCGTCAGGCGCGTCCACTCGGCCTCCGAGCCGTCGCACCACTCGATCCGGTCCGGACGGGTGAGCTCGGCGATCTCGTTGACCCAGGCGATCAGTTCCTTGTGGGTGGTCGGGCTGGGGGCGGATACGTCAACGGTTGCGGTCACTGTGGCGGCTCCTCACGCTTCTCAGGCGGAATCATCATCGACAAGAAACCGGACGTAATCCAATTGGCGTAGACCAGTGAATTAACTCCGGCTCGTGCCCCGGCGGACCCGCCCCCAGTCCCACCGTCAGGCGTATGGGCTGGCAGGGGCCGCGATGACTGCCTTCCTCTACCCGAAAGAAGCGGGTTTAAATAAACCGCGCCGCGGATTGGTATAGGCCACCGAAAGAGGTCTAAACCAATGAAGCGAAAGGTTCAGACCACTTAACGCCCTCTTTTCCCTGGCCCGCCTCAGGAAGTCACGTCGGGACCCGCCGCCCGCACCCGGTCGACGTGCTGGAGCGCGTCCCTCAGATCGGTCAGCCAGGTGTCGGCGTGCCGGCCCACCAGGCGCACGCACCAGGCGAGCGCGTCGCTGCGGCTGCGTGCCACGCCGGCGGCCACGAGGGTGTCCAGCACCCGGCGCTCGGACTGGCGGAGCCGCGTCATGACGGGGACCGACAGTGTGGTGAACATCACCCTCTCCCCTTCGACCGAGACACCCCAGGAGACCTTCCTGCGGAACCGGTGCTCGGCCTCCGAGGCGATCTCGATGCGCCGCTCCCTGGTCTCCTCCCGGAAGCGCTGCACCGCCCCCTCCAGCGCGGCGACCCGCTCCACCTCCGAGACGCCCTCGGCGGACGCGGGCGGGCGGAGCGCCCCCACCACCGTGATCTCCTCTCGGTCCAGCGCGATCTCGAGCGGACCGTCGAACCACCCCTCGGGCATGCGCCCCGAGAACCACCCGCGCAGCTGCGCCTCTACTTCTTCGTTCTTCATGTAATGAAGATTACATTCTTTCAAGCAAGTGGGCCAGAAAATATTTTGACATGATCTATATTTTGAGAGTTACTCTCAAACCATGGTCACTATCACTTCCTCCCGTCGCTGGTGGGCCCTGGCCGCGCTGGTGCTGAGCGTCCTCGTCATCGGACTGGACGCGACGATCCTGAACGTCGCCCTGCCCACGCTGGCCGTGGAGCTCGGGGCCTCGACCGGCGAGCTGCAGTGGATCGTGGACGCCTACCTGATCCCCTTCGCCGCCCTCCTGCTCCCCGCCGGCGTCCTCGGCGACCGCTTCGGCCGCAAGCGCCTCCTCCTGGCCGGGCTGGCCGTCTTCGGCGCGGCCTCGGCCCTCGCCGCGGCGGCCGGGGGCTCGGCGGCGCTCATCGCCGCCCGCGTGCTCCTCGGCGCCGGGGGCGCCCTGATCATGACGCTCTCCGTGTCGATCCTGCCGAGCGTCTTCCCTCCGCACGAGCGCTCGAAGGCCATCGCGGCCTGGTCGGCGGGGATGGCCCTCGGCCTGCCGCTGGGACCGGTCCTCGGCGGCTACCTGCTCGACCGCTTCCACTGGGGGTCGATCTTCCTGATCAACCTCCCCGTGGTGGCGATCGCCCTGGCGGCGGCCGCGGTGCTGCTGCCGGAGTCGCGTGACGAGCGCCGGCCCCGCTTCGACCTGCCCGGCGCGCTGCTCTCGGTGAGCGGGCTCGCCGCACTGGTCCACGGCGTGATCGAGGCTCCCTCGGCCGGCTGGACGTCGCCCACCGTGCTGGCCTCGCTCGCCGCCGGCCTGGTCCTGCTCGTCGCCTTCGTCGCGGTGGAGGCCCGCTCCCCCGCGCCCATGATGGACCTCCGCCTCTTCACCGACCGCGTCTTCCTGTGGGGCTCCGCCGGCGCGACCCTCGTCTCGCTGGCCATGATGGGCGTGCTGTTCGTGGTCCCGCTCCATCTGCAGGCCGTCCTGGGATACGACGCCTTCGGCACCGGGATCCGCGTCGTCCCCATGGTGCTCGGCCTCATGGCGGGCGGGCTGGCCGGCGAGCGGCTGCTGGGCCGGCTGAGCCTGCGCGTGCTCCTGCCGGCCGGCCTGGCGGTGCTCGCGGGCGGCCTGGCCCTCGGCTCCCTGACCGGCGCCTCCTCCGGGTACGGCTTCATCGCCGTCTGGCTGACCGTGGCGGGGGCCGGCGTCGGGCTGGCGATGGTCCCGGCGATGGACGGCGTGCTGGCCGTACTGCCCGAGGACCGGGTGGGCGCGGGCTCCGGCACGCTGCAGGCACTGCGGCAGGTGGGCGGCGTGTTCGGCGTCGCCGGACTGGGCAGCCTGCTCTCGGCCGGATACGCGGACGGACTGCCCGTGGACGCTCCGGAGGCCGCGCGGGACTCCGTGGCCGCCGCCGTACGGCTCGGCGATCCCGCGCTCGCCGCCACCGCCCGGGACGCCTTCGCCGGAGGCATGGGCGCCGTGCTGCTGGTGTGCGCGGCGCTGGCCGCGGCGGGCGCCGCGGCCGTGGCGGTGTTCATGCGCGCCGGCGAGGCGCGAGAATCGGCGCATGAGCTCACCTCCGCGCCCTGAGGGACTGCGCGAACGCAAGAAGGCCCGGACCCGGCGGACGATCCAGGAGCAGGCCCTGCGACTGTTCGCCGAGCAGGGCTACGAGGCGACGACGGTCGAGCAGATCGCGGAGGCCGCCGAGATCTCACCCAGCACGTTCTTCCGCTACTTCCCGACCAAGGAGGACGTGGTCGTCCAGGACGACTACGACCCCGTCATGCTGGCGGCGCTGGCCGCCCAGCCCGCCGGCCTGGCCCCCGTGCCCGCGCTGCGCGCCGCGATGCGCGAGGCGTTCGCGCAGATCCCTCCCGAGGAGGAGGAGCAGATCCGGGCCCGCACCAGGCTCCAGCTCAGCCACCCCGCGCTGCGTGCCCGAGCCGTCGACAACATGATCGCCACCATCGACGTGTTCACCCGGGCGCTCTCCGCACGTATGGACCCCGCCCCCGCCGGCCGCGCCGCCGCCGGCCTGCTCGCCCGGACGGCCGCCGGGGCGGTGGTCGGCGCCATGCTGGCCGCGCTGTTCTCCTGGGCCGAGGACGACGGGCCCCGCCCACTGGCCGACGTCGTCGACGAGGCCCTCGCCCTCCTGGAGTCGGGCCTGCGCCCCTGACCGGCGGCTCAGCCCGCCCGCGCGGCGATCTGCGGGCTGATCCGGACGGCCCCGGCGAAGTTCCTCGTGCTGACCGGGACGAGCTTGACCACGTCGCCCGTCCGCGGGGCGTGCAGCATCTTCCCGTCACCCCAGTAGATCGCCACGTGCGAGACGTAGCCGGGGTTGGTCGGGTCGTGCCGCCAGAACAGCAGGTCGCCCGGCTGGGCCTGGGAGAGCGGGATCTGCGGGCCCGACACGAACTGCTGGTGCGTCACGCGGGGGACCCTGACGCCCGCCTGCGCGTAGGCCCACTGGACCAGGCCGGAGCAGTCGAAGGTGTCCGGCCCCTCGGCGCCCCAGACGTACGGGCGGCCCAGCTTGCCGATGGCGGCGGTGAGCGCGGTCCGCACCTGGTCGGGGTGCATGAAGGCCGAGGCCGGCCAGATCTTCCGCGGCGCGGCCTTGAAGACCGGGTTGATCGCGACGACCTGGCTGCCCTTCGGCAGGACCTTCAGCAGGGCCGCGCGGAGCCGGGCGGAGTCGGCCCCCGGGGCGCTCACCACCAGGGCGTTGTTCTCCGGGATGCCGAGCTCGCGCGCCGTCCGCCGGGAGACCACCGCGTCGATGGCGCCCATGCCCATCGTGGCGTAGGCGCCCACCCGCAGGGCGCGCCCGCCGCTGGCGACGGTCCGGCCCAGCTCCAGGCCTCCGTCGTTGCCGAGGACGAAGGAGACGGCGACCTCTCCCGCGGCGACGTTGCGCCAGAGCTTGTCGGAGGTGGCGGTCGGCTTGGGGGTGTAGGCGCGGAACGTGGAGGGGTCCACCCCCAGCGTCTGCACCCGTTTCCTGTCCATCACGACCTCGGCCGCGTCGGCCCGCTCGATCGCGCGGATTCCCTTGATCCGCGCCGCCCTCGCCACGACGGCGGAGCTCAGCGGCCGGTTCGCGACCACGAACAGGTGCGGCTTGCGCATCTCGGTCAGCGGGGCGACGGGCGGCGGGGCGACGGGAGAGGAGACGGGCGCCGCGGCCTGCGTGGTGCGGGCCAGCTCCCGCCGGTCGGCGGGCCGACGGGCTGCGACGGTGTCCGCGCCGCCCCGCTCCGGCGGCTGCTCGGGCATCCGGCTCAGCACCACCAGGTCCGCCGCCAGCACGCCGGCCAGCAGCACCGCGATGGCCGGCACCGCGATCGCCGGGGCGGCCCGGCCCGGCGCGCCGGCGGTGCGCCCGCCGGGCCGCAGGCGCGGGCGGTAGGCGAGGTCGTGGCAGACCTCCCGGACCACGTCGGAGACACGCGTCCGCCGCTCGAACACGTCGGCTCCCCCTCGGTCGAACTCCGTCCGTTCCGCCGGACCGGCTCTCATCGGAGCGGCCCGGCCCCACGAGCCTGCCGTACTCCGCCGCCGGATGCACGCGAACCCGCCAAAACAGTCACTACCCGTGTCATGGTCATCGGCGGGGATGAAAAACCCCCCGGAGACATGGCGATCCGCCGGAACCCTGTCCCGGCGGATCGGTCCGGCCGTCCTCGCGGGTCAGTTGCCGCCGTTGTACGGCACGGCCTCCAGGATCTCCACGGTGTTGGAGCGGCCGTTCGGCATCGTGTAGGTGGCCTTCTCGCCGACCTTCTTGCCGTTGATCGCCGCGCCGAGCGGGGACTTGGGCGAGTAGACGTCGATCGGGGCGCCGCTCTCCTCGCGGGAGGCCAGCAGGAACGCCACCTCCTCGTCGTCACCCTCGAACCGGACGGTGACGGTCATGCCCGGCCCGACGACGCCCTCGGTGCGCGGCGCCTCGCCGACCTTGGCGGTGTCCAGGATCTGGCGGAGGTGGAAGATGCGGGCCTCCATCTTGCCCTGCTCGTCCTTGGCGGCGTGGTAGCCGCCGTTCTCCTTGAGGTCGCCCTCTTCACGGGCGGCCTCGATCTTCTTGGCGATGTCGACGCGCCCGGGCCCCGAGAGGTATTCGAACTCCGCCTTCAGGCGGTCGTACGCCTCCTGAGTGAGCCAGGTGACGCTCTCGATGTGGGAGTCGGCCACGGGTTCTCCTTGCTTCCTCTGTGGGGCATCGTGCTGGGGATGAGCGGACGATCGAATCTCGACAGGCTAACAAGTTAACCGAACGAACGCTTCCCCAAATGTCTCACTATACGAGATAGCAGTATTCGACGTCAGCGGAAGTGGCCTGAGCACTGGTCTCTAGCCGTTCGGTAAGCCGGAGATATCCCTCACCAGCGGGAATGTCCAGCTCCCGGCTCCCGACCTCCGCGTGGCCGACGTCCATGGCGCGCAACCGGCACACGGCGGCCCGGTCGGAGGGTTTGATCACCTCGAAGGTGATCTGCGCGGAGTCGGACCGGCCGACGTCGAACGCGATGATCTGCCTGATGACCTCGGTCTCGCCCTTGGCCGCCCACATCACGTAACCCCACCCGCCCGCCGTCACCGCGCACAGGATCGCGATCACCACGTGGACGACGAAGCGCCCCCGGCGCTCCGGACGGTCGGGGAGGTCGCCCGGGGTGCCGAGAACGGGGCCCTCGAATCGGCCTTTGCCGGCCTCGCTGGTGGCCATGACGGAATCTCCCTGCACTACCTCGGCGTTATCCGAGACAATTGTCCCTCGCGGGGGCCCCGCTCTCGCGACCGCCATAGAGAAACTAGCCTCTCCCTGGAGTGATCCAGGCCAAGCCGCGAGGCCGGCGGGGGTCCGAGCCGCACCACTGAAAGAGGAGACGTCGAGCCCGTGAGTGCACCGCTGAGACTGATGGCCGTTCACGCGCATCCCGACGATGAGTCGAGCAAGGGCGCCGCCACGATGGCGCGCTATGTCGCCGAAGGCGTGGACGTGCTCGTATGCACCCTCACCGGAGGGGAGCGGGGCTCGATCCTGAACCCCAAGATGGACCGCCCCGACATCCTGGAGAACATCGGCGAGGTCCGGCGCCTGGAGATGGAGCGGGCGCGCGAGATCCTCGGGGTGAAGCAGCGTTTCCTGGGTTTCGTGGACTCCGGCCTGCCCGAGGACGAGACCGAGCCGCTGCCGGAGGGATGCTTCGCGCTGCAGCCGCTGGAGGTCGCCGCGGCGCCGCTGGTCGCCGCGGTCCGGGAGTTCCGGCCGCACGTCATCCTGACCTACGACGACGACGGCGGCTACCCGCACCCGGACCACATCATGACCAACCGCGTCTCGGTGGAGGCCTTCGAGGCCGCCGGCGACCCTGACCGCTATCCCGAGGCGGGCGAGCCCTGGCAGCCGCTGAAGCTCTACTACCACATGGGCTTCACCAAGGACCGGTTCGAGGCGCTGCACGAGGCCATGACCGCGCGCGGCATCGGCTCGCCGTACGCCGACTGGATCGCCCGCTGGGAGGACCGCCCGCAGAAGTGGCCGGTCACCAGCCGCGTCCCCTGCGGCGACTACTTCGAGGTCCGCGACGAGGCCCTGCTCGCGCACGCCACGCAGGTCGACCCCGACGGGTTCTGGTTCGTCTGCCCGCGCGACCTGCAGCGCGAGATCTGGCCGACCGAGGACTACCACCTGGCCCGCTCCCTGGTGGACACCGAGCTGCCCGAGGACGACCTCTTCGCCGGCATCCACGCCGACGAGGTGAGCCACGCCTCCTGCCCCTGACACGACCGCGGACCCGCGGTGGCAGACTTGACACGTGATTGCATTCGACACCGTCCCCAAGGGTGACGTCAGCCCGGGTCTCCTGGGGTTCCTGGTCGTGGCGGCGATGGGCCTGGCGCTCTTCCTGCTCGTCAAGTCGATGAGGAAGCAGATCTCGAAGATCGAGCTCCCCTCCGAGACCGACCGGGAGGACGCGGACCAGAAGCCGGACGGCGCCGCCCACGCCAAGTAGTCCCGGGGCCCGCGCGGGCGGACCCCGGTCCGGCCGCGGCACGGCGGCCGGGCCCTCCGCGGGCGGCGGCCCGCACCGGCGGACACCGGGCGGCCGGGCGCGTCCGTCACCACCCGGTCCGGGCCGACGGACGTCAGTCGCCGAGCGCGTCCGTCGACGACCAGGCCCGCTCCAGCGCCCGGGGCAGGCCCCAGTGACCCAGCGGGGTGAGGATCCCGCTGCGGTCGACGACGCCCAGCGACTCCCACAGGGGCGTGACCGCGCCGAACAGCGCCTCGGTCGCCTCCAGGTCCTCCGGTTCGTCCATGTCGACGTCGATGTCGTCGGACTCGGCGATGAGCCGTGCGATCCGCTCGGGCGAGGCCAGCACTCCGGGTCCGCGCCTGGCCAGCGCGGCCACCGCGGCCAGCCAGTCGGCGTGGTGGATCGCGCACAGCGAGGCCAGCGCCGAGTCCTCGGCGCTGAGCTCGCTCTCCACGTCGGCGAACTCCTCCACCGTGTCGTCGTCCTCCGGCAGGTCGGAGACCGGTCCGGCGATGCCGGCCGCGACGGCCAGCCAGAGGTCCTCGTCGTCGGCGGGCAGCGGCCCGTCGCCGTATCCCGCGCACGCCCGCAGCACGTTCCCGGGATAGCCGGGGTCGGCCAGCACCTCGCGCAGCCTGGCGCAGGCGGCCCGCAGCTCGGCCTCGGGCCGTACCGGATCGGGCAGTTCGGTGAGAATGCGCCGCAGCTCGTCGAGGGCGAAGGCCTCCTCCTCGTCCCAGGCGGCGAACAGTTCCTCGTCCTGCTCGTCGCTCACCACGAGCCCGGGGACCCGGCCGTCGGGCAGCGGGCCGGACAGCCACTCCTCCTGCAGGTCCTCGTACGCCTTGCGGGCCGCCTCGTCGCCCCGGGCGAGCGCGTCCGGGTCGATCTCACCCGCCGCGACCAGCTCCTCCAGATGGGCGACCAGCCGGCCGAACATCTCCGCGGCCACCGGCCCCCGCTCGTCCTCCTCCGGCCAGACGAAGAAACTCCGGGTCAGCAGCAGCGGCTCGGTCCCGGTGGCCTCCAGCCAGCGCTGCACGTCGCCGATCGTCGCGCTCCCCGACTCGATCGCCCCCAGCGTCGTCCTGGCCGACTCCCAGAAGGCCGCCGAGAGCGGGTTGCCCACCGCCAGCATGGCCCGCCGCAGATCGGCGAGGGCCACCAGCGCCACCCCCGAGGGCACGGAGAGGAGCGCGCGGGCCACGTCGCGCCGGGTCAGCCCGGCCGCCGGGCGCCCGGCGTGCACACAGATGAAGTCGAGGTCCACGCCCGCTGAGCCTACGCTCCTCCCGCGCCCGGCGGGAGGACGGCCGCCGGGCCGCCGTCCCGCTCCGCACCGGGCGGCGGCCCGCACCCGCGCTCGCGGGCCGGACGTGATCTCCCCGTCGCCGCCGGTCTAGGGTGGGCGGACGGGGTAGGACCCCGTACGCGGGCGGTCAGGCCCGTACCTCGCCCGCGGGAGGTCGCACCATGAACCGGTTGAAGGACGCCACCAGTCCCTACCTGCTCCAGCACGCCGACAACCCGGTCCACTGGTTCGAGTGGGGACCGGAGGCCTTCGAGGAGGCGCGGCGGCGGGACGTGCCGCTGCTGGTCAGCGTGGGCTATTCCGCCTGCCACTGGTGTCACGTCATGGCGCACGAGTCGTTCGAGGACGACGGCACCGCGGCGCTGATGAACGAGCACTTCGTCAACGTCAAGGTGGACCGCGAGGAGCGGCCCGACGTGGACGCGGTCTACATGGCGGCCACGCAGGCGATGACCGGCCACGGCGGCTGGCCGATGACGGTCTTCGCCACGCCGGAGGGCCACCCCTTCTACACCGGCACCTACTTCCCCCGGCCGCAGTTCCAGCGCCTGCTCGTCGGGGTCTCGAACGCCTGGCACAACGACCGCGAGGCCGTCCTCACCCAGGGTTCGAAGATCGTCGAGGCGCTGAACGAGCGCACCGCGTTCCCGACCGGCCCGGCCCCCACGGCCGAGACGCTGGACCAGGCGGTGCGCAGCCTGGCCGAGTCCTTCGACCCGGTCCGCGGCGGTTTCGGCGGGGCGCCCAAGTTCCCGCCGTCGATGGTGCTGGAGTTCCTGCTCCGGCACGGCGGGCCGGACGCGCTCCGCATGGCCGACCGCACGCTGGAGGCCATGGCCCGGGGCGGCATCTACGACCAGCTCGCCGGCGGGTTCGCCCGCTACAGCGTGGACTCCGGGTGGGTCGTGCCGCACTTCGAGAAGATGCTCTACGACAACGCGCTGCTGCTGCGGGTCTACGCGCACTGGTGGCGCTCCACCGGCTCGGTGCTGGGCAGGCGCGTGGCCCTGGAGACCGCCGACTGGCTGCTGTCGGAGATGCGCACCCCGGAGGGCGGCTTCGCCTCGGCCCTGGACGCCGACAGCGAGGGCGTGGAGGGCAAGTTCTACGCCTGGACGCCCGAGGAGCTGCGCGAGGTCCTGGGGCCCGACGACGGCGATTGGGCCGTCGGGCTGTTCGAGGTGACCGGGACCTTCGAGCACGGCACCTCGGTGCTCCAGCTCCTCGACGACCCCGACGACCCCACGCGGTTCGAGCGCGTGCGCGCCACCCTGCTGCAGGCCCGCTCCCGGCGGGTACGGCCCGGCCGGGACGACAAGGTGGTCGCCGCCTGGAACGGCCTGGCCGTCGCCGCGCTCGCCGAGACCGGGGCCCTGTTCGACCGGCCCGACCTGGTGGCGGCGGCCCGGGAGGCGGCCGTGCTCCTGGACGGGCTGCACCTGGACGGCGACCGGCTGCTGCGCACCTCGCGCGACGGCCGGGCGGGCGGGAACGCGGGTGTCCTGGAGGACTACGCGGATCTGGCGGAGGGGCTGCTCGCGCTCTACGCGGTGACCGGGGAGGTCCGCTGGTTCCAGCGTGCGGGGACGCTGCTGGACACGGTGCTCGACCGCTTCTCCGACGGCTCCGGCGGGTTCTTCGACACCGCCGACGACGCCGAGCGGCTGTTCCAGCGGCCCCAGGACCCCACCGACAACGCCGCCCCCTCGGGCCAGTTCGCCGCGGCCGGCGCCCTGCTCTCCTACGCGGCACTGACCGGTTCCGCCCGCCACCGGGAGGCCGCGGAGGCGGCCCTCGGCACGGTGAGCGTGCTGGCCCCCCAGCACGCCAGGTTCGCCGGATGGGGTCTGGCCGTGGCGCAGGCGGCCGTCACCGGTCCCGTCGAGGTGGCCGTGGTGGGCCCCGCCGGCGATCCGGCCACCGCCGCGCTGCACCGGGCCGCGCTGCTGTCCGCCGTCCCCGGCCTGGTCGTCGCGGTGGGCGAGCCCGGCTCGTCCGGGGTGCCCCTGCTGGAGAACCGGGGGCTGGTCGACGGCTCCCCCGCGGCGTACGTGTGCCGGGGCTTCACCTGCCGGATGCCGGTCACCACTCCGGCCGCGCTCAGGGCGGAGCTGGGCGGCGCCGTACGGACCTCCTGAGGGGGCGGTCGGGCCTTCGCGTCCGGCTTCCCTGAGGGGCGGCGTCCGGCCTTCCTCGGGGGCGCGTCCGGTCAGCCCACCGGGACCGCGGCCTGGCCGGTGGACTCGACTCCGCCTTCGCCCCCGCCTCCGGTGCCGTCCCCGGGGCCGGGCTCCGGCTCGTCCGGGGCCGGGACCGTCGGCTCGTCCGGCGGCGGGGGAGCGGTGGGCTGCCCGGGGTCGTCCGGAACGGCCGGCTGGTCCGGCGTGGGGACGGTCGGCTCGTCCGGCGCCGGGGAGGTCGGCTCCTCCGGGACGGGGTCGCCCCGGAGGCCGGGGTCGCCGGTCCCGGTCTCCGGGTCGCCCCGGTAGCCGAGGTCGTCGTCGGTGTAGTAGGGGGCGGAGTGGCCGTAGGAGGACGGTTCGGGAAACTCCTCGACGGGCTTGCCGGCCATCGCCTCGGCCATGAAGGCGCGCCAGATCTGGGCGGGGTAGTGCCCTCCGGACTGGGTCATGCCGCCCACAACCACCGGCTTGTTGTCGTCGCGGAACATGTCCACCGCGACGGAGAGCTGCGGGGTGAACCCGGCGAACCAGGCGGACGCCGACTTGTCCGTGGTGCCGGTCTTGCCGGCCGCCGGGCGGTCGTAGAGGCGGGCCGCCGTACCGGTGCCGCCCGTGACCACCTGGGTCAGCGCGTGGGTGACGTCGGCGGCGGTCCGCTCGGAGAAGACCCGCTCGCCCTTCTCGGTGATCTTCAGCTTGCCCTCGGCGCCGGTGATCGAGCGGATCACGTGGGGCCGGCGGTGCACGCCGTCGGCGGCGAAGGTGGCGAAGCCGGAGGCGTTCTGCACGGCGCTCACCGAGGCCACGCCCAGCGGCAGCGTGGGCGCGTCCCGGTGGGGGGTGAGCTGGTCGACGGGGATGCCCGCGGCCTCGGCGGCCTCGGCCACCTCGTCGAGGCCGACCTTCTGGCCGAGGTCGACGAAGGCGGTGTTCACCGAGTGGCGCATGGCCCGCACCAGGTCGACCCGGCCGTAGGAGGCGCCGCCGGAGTTGGGGATGGGCTCGGAGGCGGAGGCGACCCGCATCGGCGAGTTCCCCTCGACCCGGGTGCCGAGGTCGAGGCCGTTCTCCAGGGCGGCGGCCAGCACGTAGGCCTTGAAGGTGGATCCGGCCTGCACCTCGGCGGAGAAGGCGTTGTCGAACTTGTTGGCGTCGTAGTTCCGGCCGCCGTAGAAGGCGACGACCTCGCCGGTCGTGGGGACGACGGCGGCCAGGCCGGTGCGGACCCGCTTCGGGGTGTCCTCCGGCAGGACCGAGGTGACGGCCTGCTCGGCGGCCTCCATCAGCTTCTTGTCGAACGTCGAGACGATCTTCAGGCCGCCCTGGTTGACGTCCTCGTCGGTGTAGCCCCGGCGGCGCAGCTCGGCCATGATCTGGTCGAGCATGTAGCCCTCCTGGCCTTCGGGCTCGAAGACGTCCCGGGGCTTCTTCAGTTTGGGGAACTCGGTCTTCGCGGCCTCGGCCGGGGTGATCGCGCCGGTCTTGACCATGCCGTCGACCACCCAGCGCCAGCGGGACCTGGCCGCCTCCAGGTCGTCGCCCCGGGGGTCGGCGAACCTGGTCGGCTGCTGGATCACCGCGGCGAGGTAGGCGCCCTCGGAGAGGGTGAGGTCGGAGACGTCCTTGCGGAAGTAGGCGTCGGCCGCGGCCTGCACGCCGTGCGCGCCCCGGCCGAAGTAGATCGTGTTGAGGTACTGCTCCAGCACCCAGTCCTTGGACTTCGAGCGGTCCACCTTGAGGGAGATCATGATCTCTTTGAGCTTGCGGACCGCGGAGCGCTCCTGGCTGAGGCCGCTGTAGTAGTTGCGGACCATCTGCTGGGTGATCGTCGAGCCGCCCTGGAGCTGCCTCCCGCTGACCGTCGACCACACGGCGCGGGCGGTGCCCCGCAGGGAGACGCCCTGGTCCTCGTAGAACGAGCGGTTCTCGGCGGCGATGACGGCGTTCCTGAGGCTGCGCGGGACCCTGTCCAGCTCGACGGTCCGGCGGTTGACGCCCTGCTTGGCGAGCACGGTCTTGCCGTCGCGGTAGTAGATCACCGAGCCCTGCGCGGTGGCCGCGGCCTGCGTGCTCTCCGGGATGGGGGTCATCGCCCACGCCACGGCGAACAGGCCGGCCGCCGCCACGACGCCGGCGCCGAAGACGACCAGCGCGACCCGCAGGAACCTCCTCCTGCGCGGCCGTGCCTTCCCTTCGCCCTTCAACAAGCGTGCCCCCGATCCGGCCCCGCGACCGACCCCCCGTCAGCCGCGCGAACCGTTAAGGGTAAACGGTGGATAACGGTGCCTGATTCCCTCTTGGGATGGTACGGCTAGCTCTCTGCCCGGTGTGGGACGTCCGACACCAAAGGCATCACCCGATAGGGCACAGGAGTGTCCAAGGCGATCACCGAGGAGGTCCTGACCACGCCCTGGACGTCGACGATCCGGTCGATGACCCGCTGCAGGTCGGCGTTGCTGCGCGCCACCACCCGGCAGTGCATGTCGTCGCCCCCGGTGATCGTGTGCACCTCCAGCACCTGCGGGATGGCCGCGAGCTGCACCGCGACCGGGTCGTGCCCGCTGACCTGGCGGATCTGCAGCGTGACGAACGCGGTCACGTCGTAGCCGAGCGCGGCGGGAGCGACGTCGGGGCCGAACCCGGTGATCACGCCCCGGGCGATCAGGCGGTCGAGGCGGGCCTGGACGGTCCCCCGCGCCACCCCGAGCCGGCGCGAGCACTCCAGGACGCCGAGCCGGGGCTCGGCGGCCAGCAGGTTGATGAGCCGGGCGTCGAGCTCGTCGATCGTCATGATGTACAACCACTCCTCGCTGACCGGCCGGTAACTGTGCAGGTTGTCCATCAGAATAAGTAACTCTTGCGCAGGAAGACCACTGAAACCGACAGTATCCGCATGAGCGACATCTTTCCTGTGAACGGCATGGACGCCGTGGTCTTCGCGGTCGGCAACGCCAAGCAGGCCGCCCACTACTACTCCACCGCGTTCGGCATGCGGCTCGTGGCCTACCGCGGCCCGGAGAACGGCAGCCGCGACGAGGTGGCCTACGTCCTCACCTCCGGCAGCGCCCGCTTCGAGCTGCGGGGCTCCCTGCGGCCGGGCACCGACCTGGCCCGGCACGTGGCCGAGCACAGCGACGGTGTGATCGACCTGGCCATCGAGGTCCCCGACGTGGAGGCCGCCTACACCCACGCGCTCGCCCAGGGCGCGCGCGGGCTGGCCGAGCCGCACACGCTGGAGGACGAGCACGGCAAGGTGGTCATGGCCGCGATCGCCACCTACGGCGAGACCCGGCACACCCTGGTCGACCGCTCCAACTACAGCGGGCCGTACCTGCCCGGCTACGTCGCGGCCGAGCCGCTCGTCGCCCCGCCGGACGTCAGGAACGGCCGGCTGTTCCAGGCCGTCGACCACTGCGTCGGCAACGTGGAGCTCGGCCGGATGGACGAGTGGGTGGAGTTCTACAAGCGGGTCATGGGCTTCACCAACATGGCCGAGTTCATCGGCGACGACATCGCCACCGAGTACTCGGCGCTGATGTCCAAGGTCGTCGCGGACGGCACCCGCAAGGTGAAGTTCCCGCTCAACGAGCCGGCGGTCGCCAAGAAGAAGTCCCAGATCGACGAGTACCTCGAGTTCTACGGCGGCCCCGGCGTGCAGCACATCGCGCTGGCCACCAACGACATCCTGACCACGGTCGACCACATGCGCGCGGCCGGGGTGCAGTTCCTGGACACGCCCGACTCCTACTACGACGACCCGGAGCTGCGCGCCCGCATCGGCGAGGTCCGCGCGCCGATCGAGGAGCTGAAGAAGCGCCGGATCCTGGTCGACCGCGACGAGGACGGCTACCTGCTGCAGATCTTCACCAAGCCGGTGCAGGACCGCCCGACGGTGTTCTTCGAGCTCATCGAGCGGCACGGCTCCCTCGGCTTCGGCAAGGGCAACTTCAAGGCCCTGTTCGAGGCCATCGAGCGCGAGCAGGAGCTCCGCGGCAACCTCTGACGCCCGGCCTCCCCGGATGGCCTGACCTGGCCGGGGCCGCTCGCGTAGTCTGCGAACGCGCCCCGGCACGGCCCGGGCCGGAAGGGGGACATCCAGACCATGGCGTCGACGACGTCACGCCGGCAGGCCCTCGCGGCGGCCGCCGTCCTGCTCTGCACGGCCACCGGCACGGCCGCCTGCTCCTCTCCCGGCGGGGACGGTGATTCCTCCTCGCCCGCCGCCGGCAAGACCGTGCCGTCCGGCGCCACCGCCCCGCAGCCGGGCGGGACCGGCGCCCTCCCGTCCGGGGCGGGCGCACCCGGGATCGGCGACCCCGACTTCCCCTCCGACGGCAACGGCGGCTACGACGTCGCCCGCTACCGCCTCGTCCTCGGCTACGACCCCGCCACCCGGCACCTGTCCGGCACCGCCGTGATCCGGGCGAAGGCCACGCAGGGGCTGACCCGCTTCAACCTGGACCTGTCCGGCTTCACCGTCGGCCGGGTCACCGTGGACGGCCGGGCCGCCGCGTTCGAGCGGTCCGGGACCGAGCTCACCGTGATCCCCGGCCGCCCCCTGCCCGAGGGGTCCGACTTCACCGTCGAGGTCGCCTACGCCGGGGAGCCCAAGCCCGTCACCGGCTCGTCCAACCTCGGCACCTACGGCTTCATCCCCACCCGGGACGGGGCCTTCGTCACCTGCGAGCCCAACGGCGCCAAGACCTGGTTCCCCGGCAACGACCACCCGGCGGACAAGGCGCTCTACGAGTTCGAGATCACCGTCCCGGAGGGGATCACCGCGCTGGCCAACGGCGAGCTCACCGGGAAGCCGGTGACCCGCGGCGGGAAGACGACCTACTCCTGGCGGGAGGACCACCCGATGGTGACCTACCTGGCCACCATGACGCTGGGGAAGTTCACCCTGCGCGAGGGGAGGACCGCCTCGGGCATCAAGAACCTCGCCGCCGTGGACCCGCGCTTCCGCGGCTCGCTGGACAAGCTCTACACCCTGTCCGGGAAGATCACCGACTACTGGGCCACGGTCTTCGGCCCCTATCCGTTCTCCTCGACCGGCGGCGTGGTGGACGACTTCTCCGCCGGTTACGCCCTGGAGAACCAGACCAAGCCCATGTACGGCGGCTTCTCCCCGGGCGAGGGCATCATCGCCCACGAGCTGGCCCACCAGTGGTTCGGCAACAGCCTCAGCATCAAGCGGTGGAAGGACCTCTGGCTCAACGAGGGCTTCGCCACCTACGCCGAGTGGCTCTGGGAGGAGCACCAGGGCGACGCGACCGCCGAGCAGACCTTCCGCCTGCACTACTCGGCCCCCGCCGGGGACGCCGTCTGGAAGTACGCCCCGGGCCGCGCCAGGCCCGACGACCTGTTCAACGACTCGGTCTACACCCGGGGCGGCATGACGCTGCACGCCCTCCGGCGGAAGATCGGCGACCGGGACTTCTTCGAGCTGCTGAAGACCTGGAACCGCGAGCACCGGTACGGATACGTCACGACGGAGGAGTTCACGGCGCTGGCGGAGAAGATCTCCGGGAAGGATCTCGACGCGCTCTTCGACGCCTGGCTGTTCCAGGAGAGGAAGCCCGCCGCCTGAGGACCCGCCCGCGTGCGCGCCGTACGGCGCACGCCCAGGCCGCGCGCCGTACGCCCAGGCCGCGCGCGCCGTACGCCAGGCCGCACGTCGTACGGCGCGCCGGCCCCGGAGGCCCGGCGCGGGCGGGGTCAGGCGGAGACGATCCGGTAGCCCTGCTTCCTGAGGGAGCCCAGCACCTCCTCGGCGTGGTCGGGTCCCCTGGTCTCCAGCTGGAGCTGGACCTCGACCTCGCCCAGGTTGACGCCGACCCGCTCGTGCGCGATGTCCAGCACGTTGGCGCGCAGCGCCGCCACCTCGGCCATCAGCACCGCCAGCGTGCCCGGCCGGTCGGGCAGGGACAGGCGCAGCGTCAGATAGCGGCCCGCCGCGGCCAGGCCGTGCCGGAGCACCTTCACCAGCAGCAGCGGGTCGATGTTCCCGCCGGAGAGCACGACCGTCACGGGAGGCTCGAAGACCTCCGGATGCGCCATGACCGCCGCCACCCCGGCCGCCCCGGCGGGCTCGACCACCTGCTTGGCGCGCTCCAGGCAGAGCACCAGGGCCCGGGAGATCTCCTGCTCGGTGACCGTGACGACGCTGTCGACCAGGTAGTGGATCAGCTCGAAGGGCAGCTCCCCCGGCCGCCCCACCGCGATGCCGTCGGCCATCGTGGTGGCGGGCCGCACCGTGACGGGGCGCCCCGCCGCGAGCGAGGCCGGGTAGGCGGCGGCCCGCTCGGCCTGCACGCCGACGACCCGCACCCCCGGCCGGAGCGACTTGGCCGCCAGCGCGACCCCGGCGGCGAGCCCGCCGCCGCCGATGGAGACCGCGATCGTGCCGGTCTCCGGGAGCTGCTCCAGGATCTCCAGCCCGATGGTGCCCTGCCCGGCGACGACGTCGGGGTGGTCGAAGGGATGGATGAACACCGCGCCGGTCCGCTCGGCGTGCTCCCGCGCGCCGGCCAGCGCGGTGTCCACGCCGTGCCCGGCGAAGACCACCTCGGCGCCGTAGGAGCGGGTCGCGGCCACCTTGGGCAGCGGCGCCCCCTCCGGCATGTAGACCGTCGCCTCCGCCCCCAGGAGCCCCGCGCCGAGCGCCACCCCCTGGGCGTGGTTGCCCGCGCTGGCCGCCACCACGCCCCGCCGCAGCTCCCCCGGGCTCAGCCGGGCGATCCTGACGTAGGCGCCGCGCACCTTGAACGAGCCCGAGCGCTGGAGGTTCTCGCACTTGAGGTGGACGGGCCCGCCGAGCAGGTCGGACAGCACGCGCGAGTGCACCACCGGGGTCCGCAGCGCGACGTCGGCCAGGAGCTCCCGGGCGGCGAGCACGTCCTCGAAGGTCACCTGCGGCGCTGACGACATGGCGGCCATCCTCTCATCCCGCACCGGCGCGGCGGGGTGCGCAGGATCCCCGACGTGCCCCGCGCCGTCCGGGCGGTTGCCGCGCCGGGTCGCGGAAGGTTGCCGGTGAGGTGCAGGCCACAGGGAGAAGCACTCAGCTCGCACGCCCCGGACCCGATGGGCCGGTCACCCGGTCCGTCCTTCCGCCGGGATCCCGAAAGGAGTGGTCCCGATGAGCGACGCTTCGGGCGCGGTGCGGCCCGGGTGGGTCCTCCTCACCGTCACGCTGCTGCTCGGCACGGTCCTCGCCGTGCCCGCCTCGGCCTCGGCCCGGCTCAAGCCCGCGGCGGCGGGGACCCGGGCGATGTGGCTGTGGGACGCCGGCGAGGTGCGGCCGGCCGACGTGCTGGCCTGGGCGCGGGCCCGCGGCGTGAAGGAGGTCTTCGTCCACGCCGACGCGCGGCTGCCCTCCGACGCCGCCCGGCTGGCCCGGCTGCGCGAGCTGAAGCGCGGCGCGGACACCGCCCGGATCCGGCTGACCGCTCTCGGCGGGGATCCGCGGTGGGCCCTCGACCACGCGGCGGCGCGCGCCTGGCAGCGGGCCGTCCTCGGCACCGGGCTGTTCGCGGGCAGCCACGTCGACGTGGAGCCGTACGTCCTGCCGGGCTGGCGGACCGACCAGCCCGCGCTGGTGGCGGGCCTGCTGCGGATGCTGCAGCTGCTGCAGGCCGACGACCCGCGTCCGCTGGAGGCCGACGTCCCGTTCTGGTACGGCACGGTCCCCGCCGGCCCGCGCACCACGCTGGCCGACGCGGTGCTGGCGCGGGTGGACGCGGTCACCGTGATGAGCTACCGCGACACCGTCAGCGGGCCCAACTCGCTGACGGCCGTCGGCGCCGACATGCTCGCCCGCGCGGGCCGCGCCGGCCGGCCGGCGCGGCTGGCCGCCGAGACCGCCCCGCTGACCGACTGCCGCCACTGCACCTTCCACGAGGAGGGCGCCGCGCGCATGACCGCCGCCCTGGCCAAGGTCGACGCGGTCGCGCGGGCGTATCCGGCCTTCGCCGGCATCGCGGTCCACCACTACACCGCCTGGCGGGCGATGCGCCGCTGACCGGGGCGGCGGTTCCGCTCGTCCGCGTCGCCGCCGACCGGGGCGGCGGTTCCGCTCGTCCGCGTCATCGCCGACCGGGGTGCCGGCTCCGGTCGGCGGCGCATCGCCCTCGGTCGCGGGGCGGCCGGCGGCCACCGCTGATCGCCGGTCTCAGCGGCGGGGCGACCAGTAGCGGTCGGCGGCCAGGACGAGGGCGGCGGCGCCGACGAGTCCGGCGTCCTGGCCGAGGGAGGCCGGGACGACGCGCACGCGCCGGGCGAAGTCCAGCCGGACGTGCGCCCGGAGGGTCTCCTCCAGCGGGTCGAACAGCAGCCGCCCGGCCTGGGACAGGCCTCCGCCGATGGTGACGACGTCGAGGTCGCACAGATGGGTGGCGGAGGCCACGGCCAGGCCCACCGCCCGCCCGGCCCGCTCCATGGCGGCCAGGGCGACCGCGTCCCCCGCGGCGGCGTCGAGCGCGAGCCGCCGCCCGCTGGCCGCCGTGGCCTCCACGTAGGCCGGACCCGCCGTACCGGACTCCGAGGCGCCGGAGGCCCTGCCCGGGATCCAGCCCTGCTCCAGAGCCCAGGCCGCCAGGCCCGGGCCCCGGGCGACGGCCTCCAGGCAGCCGCGTCCGCCGCACTCGCAGGCCGGCCCGTCCGGGTCGACCACGACGTGCCCGATGTGCCCGGCGTTGCCGCTGCCGCCGTCGATCAGCCGGTCGCCGAGGATCAGCCCGCCGCCCACGCCCGTGGACACGACCATGCCGAGCATGTTGGCGCTGCCCCGGCCCGCCCCCCGCCAGTGCTCGGCGGCGGCCACGCAGACGGCGTCGTTGTGGATGCGGACCGGGACGCCGGGGAAGCGGGCGGCCAGCCGGCCGCGGAGCGGGAAGGCCCGCCAGCCGGGCATGTTGAGCGGTGAGACGGCCCCCTCGGGCCAGGTCATCGGGCCGCCGCAGCCGATGCCCACCCCGTCGACCGGGGTGTCGCCCGCGACGGCGGTGATCAGCGCGTCGAGCGCCTTCCACAGGGTCTCGGCGTCACCTCCCGGCGGGGTCGCGGCCCGCTCCGCCGCCCGGACGTCTCCCTCGGGGCCGACCAGCGCGGCGGCGAACTTCGTCCCGCCGATGTCGACGGCAAGCACTGATCGCGGCATTCAGCGATCATACGGCTGGCCGGCGGGCGAGCGGGAGGAGAAGACCAGGAGGCTCGCGGTGAAGCCGTGAACGTGGTTCTGGCCCCCGACCGGGCCGATCTCCCCCGCCGAGAAGAACCCGGCCACCCCGACGGGCCCCAGGATGTCGTTGATCGCCGTCATGTCGTGGTCGGCGCTGCCGAACATGGCCGAGCCCCGGCCGTTGCACGCGAACAGCAGCGCGCCCTCCACCCTGCCGAACTCCTCGCGGTGCGCGTCGAGCAGCTCGTAGAGGTCCTCGTCGGCGGTCGCCGCGTCACGCACCTGGAACCGGACGGTGCGGCCGATGTCCACGACGTCCCCGATGGCCACGGCCTCGCGGTCGGGATCGATGCCGAGCACGCCCCGGATCAGGAAGTCGCCGCGCTCGTGCCGCTCGGCGTACTCGTCGATGGCGATGCCGATCTGCAGCCCGGCGGCGACCAGGTCGCGGTCGTCCTCGTCCAGCGCGCTGACGATCTCCTCCAGCCGGGCCAGGGCGGGCTGCCCGGCGAGTTCGAGCAGGAGGTTGTCCTCCGTCCCGGTGACGGCCATGGACGGGCCGATCGGGCGGCAGCCCTGGCTGACCACGGTGCTGACGTTGACCGCGCCGCCGAGCAGCACCCCGACGGCTCCCTCGGTGTAGACCTTGCCGTCGGCGAACAGCCGCACCGCGCCCCTGCCCTGCAGCGAGTTGGCCAGGCCGCCGATCAGCGGGAGGCCGCCGAGGACCTCCCCCGAGCGCTCTACGAAACCGTCCGTCGGGAAGCTGTAGGGATCGGCGAACATGATCGCCACCCGGTCGTCCGGGGCGCGCTCCGGCAGGCCGACCACGACGAACTGCTCCTCCGTGCGGAGGCTGTCCAGCGCGAAGGTCGTCAGCCTGGCCCCGTCGAGGACGGCGGCCCAGGCGCTCACCGCCGGGGTGATCTCCACCCCCTGCCCGTCGCCGATCACCCCGGTGGAGCTGCAGCCGACCACCGAGGCGCCGGGGACCATGCTCATCGCGCGCAGCCCCGCGCGCGAGACGTCGTCGGGGTCGTCACCGCAGACGAAGAAACAGACCAGGTCCGGCGGCTTGTCCAGGCCGCGCAGAGCCTGGTTCACCGCGGATTCCGCCGCCGCGACCAGGTCGGAGCCCACGGCGAGACCATCGGCGAAGCGGCTCGTCAACAGCGCCACTCGTCTCGCCTCCCTCTCGTGTGCGAAGCCTTCCCGCCCGGAGTCGTCTCCGGACCGCCCCGGCTTCCCTGGAGCGATTCTCCCCACTGGGAGGGCAGGCACGCGCGTCCGCAGCCAGGCAATGCCGGAGACTCGCAATCAGGATGAGACTGCCGGTTTCGGCTCAGGAGACGTAGTCTCGGTCCCGTGCCTCACATTCCAGAGCCACGGACTCTGCGCGAGCTTCGCGAGAGCGGCCATATCCATCGCACGGTGAAGGCGGAGATCCGCGAGAACCTCCTGGCCCGGCTCCGGTCCGGCGAGACGCGGTTCCCCGGCATCGTGGGCTTCGACGACACGGTCCTGCCCCACCTGGAGCGGGCCCTGCTCGCCGGTCACGACCTGGTCCTGCTCGGTGAGCGCGGCCAGGGCAAGACCCGGCTCATCCGCACCGTCACCGGACTGCTCGACGAGTGGACCCCGGTCGTCGACGGCTGCGAGATCAACGACCACCCCTACGCGCCCTCCTGCGTCCGCTGCCGCCGCCTGGCGGAGTCCGAGGGCGAGGAGCTCGCGGTCTCCTGGCGGCACCGCGACGAGCGCTACGGCGAGAAGCTCGCCACCCCCGACACCTCCGTCGGCGACCTCATCGGCGACGTCGACCCCGTCAGGATCGCCGAAGGGCGCACGCTCGGCGATCCGGAGACCGTGCACTACGGCCTGGTGCCGCGGAGCAACCGGGGCGTCTTCTCCGTCAACGAGCTGCCCGACCTGGCCGAGCGGATCCAGGTGTCGCTGCTCAACGTGCTGGAGGAGCGCGACATCCAGGTCCGGGGATACAACCTCCGCCTCCCCCTGGACATCCTGCTGATCGCCAGCGCCAACCCCGAGGACTACACCAACCGCGGCCGGATCATCACCCCGCTGAAGGACCGCTTCGGCGCGGAGATCCGCACCCACTACCCGTCCTCCGTCGAGGACGAGCTGGTGCTCATCCGGCAGGAGGCGGCGCTCGACCACGTGGGGGCCGACCTCCCCGACCACCTGGTCGAGGTGATCGCCCGCTTCACCCGGCTGGTCCGCGAGTCCACCGCGGTGGACTCGCGTTCCGGGGTCTCGGCCCGCTTCTCCATCGCCGCCGCCGAGACCGCCGCCGCCTCCGCGCTGCGGCGGGCCGCGCTGACCGGCGAGGAGCGCGCGGTGGCCCGGGTCGCCGACCTGCCGGACATCGTGCACACCCTCCGGGGCAAGGTGGAGTTCGAGGTCAGCGAGGAGGGCCGGGAGACCGAGGTCCTCACGCACCTGCTCCGCCGGGCCGTCGCCGAGACGTTCCGCGGCACGCTCGGCGGCGCGGACCTGTCGGCGCTGCTGGAGCGCTTCTCCGAGGGCGTGCAGGTGGAGTCCGGTCCCCTGGTGCCCGCCGCCGAGCTGCTGCAGCGGATCGGCCCGGTGAACGGCCTGGCCAGGATCATGTCCCGGCTGGGCATCGGCGACGAGTCCCCCGGCCACGCCGCGGCCGCCCTGGAGTTCGCCCTGGAGGGCCTCTACCTCCTGCGCCGGCTGTCCAAGGACGAGGTGGACGGCACCACGGTCTACCGCACCTAGTGGTGCCCGTGCCGCACTCCAGGAAGACCGAGGAGACCGCCATGCCCGACCGCTCCGCGCTCTGCGCCCCGCCCTCACCGCGCCGCCGGGCCGGGGGCGGGCGATGAGCTACCGCTACGGCGAATACCGGGACGGGCCCGACCCGCTCGCCCCGCCGTACGACGTGCGCGCCGCGCTGGACCAGATGGGCGACGCCATCCTGTCCGGCTCCAACCCCGGCCACGCCCTGCGCGACCTGCTCAAGCAGGGCCTGCCCGGCGCGGAGAACCGGCGCGGCCTGGACGACCTGCTCCGGGAGGTGCGCCGGCGCCGACGCGAGCTGCGCGAGCGCGGGCGGCTGGACGGGACGCTGGAGCGGGCCAGGGCGCTGCTGGACAAGGCGATCGGCCAGGAGCGGGCGGAGCTCATGGGGGGTTCCGGGGGCCCTCCCCCGGGTGGGCGCGGTACGGAACCGTCCGACGACGAGACGCGGCTGCGTCTGTCGGTGCTGGACGGCGTGCCGGACGACCCGGCGGGCGCGATCCAGTCGCTGGGCGCCTACGACTGGCGCTCCGCCGCGGCCCGGCGGACCTTCGAGGAGCTGCGCGACCTGCTCCGCAGGGAGGTGCTCGACAGCCAGTTCCGGGGCATGCGGCAGGCGCTGGCCGATCCCGACCCGGCCGCGCTGGAGCGGGTCCGCGAGATGATGACCGCGCTGAACGACATGCTCGACCGGGACGCGCGGGGTGAGCACACCCAGAGCGACTTCGACGACTTCATGTCGAAATATGGGGACATGTTTCCCGAGTCGCCGCGCAACCTGGAGGAGCTGGTCGACGCCCTCGCCCGCCGGGCCGCCGCGACCCAGCGCCTGCTGGCCTCGCTCACCCCGGCCCAGCGGGAGGAGCTCGCGGCCCTGATGAACCAGGCCCTGGAGCAGGCCGGGCTGGCCGACCAGATGCGCCGCCTGGGCGAGTCGCTCCGGTCCCGCCGTCCCGACCTGGCCTGGAACACCCCGGAGCGGCTCGGCGGCGACGAGCCGCTGGGCATGGCCGACGCGGTGACCGCGCTGGACGAGCTCGCCGACCTGACCCAGCTGGAGGCCGCGCTCCGCCAGGACTACCCCGGCGCCCGGCTGGACGACGTCGACGAGGCCGCGATCCGGCGCGCGCTCGGCCGTTCGGCGGTCGACGACCTGCGGGCGCTCCGGCAGATCGAGCGCGAGCTGGAGCAGCAGGGCTACCTGCAACGCCGGCGCGGCCGGCTGGAGCTCACCCCCAAGGCCGTCCGCCGCCTCGGCGAGACCGCCCTGCGCCGCGTCTTCGCCTCCCTGGAGTCGGGCCGCCGCGGCGACCACGACCAGGTCGACGCGGGCGCGGCCGGAGAGCTCACCGGCTCCACCCGGCCCTGGCGGTTCGGCGACGAGCAGCCCATCGACGTGGTCCGCACGGTCGTCAACGCCGTACGGCGCGGCGGGGGCCGCAGCGCGGATCACAGAGGCGCCGTGGCCCTGTCGGTGGACGACTTCGAGGTGGCCGAGACCGAGCGGCGCACCGCGGCGGCCGTCTGCCTGCTGGTGGACCTGTCCTACTCCATGGCCCTGCGCGGCACCTGGGCGGCCGCCAAGCAGACCGCGATGGCCCTGCAGGCGCTGGTCAGCTCCAAGTTCCCGCAGGACTCGGTGCAGATCGTCGGTTTCTCCAACTACGCCAGGGTCCTGCAGCCCGACGAGCTGGCCGGCCTGGAGTGGGACATGGTCCAGGGCACCAACCTGCACCACGCCCTGCTGATCGCGGGCCGCCACCTGGACCGCCATCCCGACTTCGAACCGGTCGTGCTCGTGGTCACCGACGGCGAGCCCACCTCGCACCTGCGCCGGAACGGCACCTACGCCTTCGAGTGGCCGCCCACCCGCGAGACCCTGGAGCTGACGCTCGCCGAGGTCGACAAGATGACGCGGCGCCGGGCGACGCTCAACGTGTTCATGCTGGCCGAGGACGAGCGGCTGAAGGAGTTCGTGGACGAGGTCGCCCGCCGCAACGGCGGCCGGGTCTTCTCCCCCAGCGCGGACCGCCTGGGCGAGTACGTCGTCAGCGACTTCCTGCGCACCCGCCGCGCCCGGTAGCGGCGCGCGGCCGGTAGCGGCGCGCGGCCGGCCTCGGGAGGCCGCGCGCAGCCGCGTCCCCGCGGGCCGGCCGGACCCGGTGTCTGCGTCCGGGGCGGCCGGTCAGGCTCCGGCGAAGGCCGCGTAGTGGTCCAGCGCGAGGTCGAAGCCGTCGCGGTGGTGCCGGTAGGAGCGGTAGCAGGGACGCCAGGCCGTACTGTTGCCCACGCCCGCCCTGGCCTCGGCCACCGCGGCCGGGACCCGCTCGGGACGGAGCAGCAGCCCTCCGCCGAGATAGCGGAACTCCGCCAGGACCGTGCAGGAGCCGGGCCCGCCGGAGACGAACCGGCCCCAGCGCCAGCCGCTCTCCTCGTCCCAGACCAGCGCGTCCCCTCCGGTCAGCCGGATCGTCCCGGCGCGCGGGTCGCACGGGCCCTCCCACCACGCCTCGGCCTGCGCGCCCAGCGCCTCGGCGACCAGCCGAAGATAGGAGACGGGCTGGTGACGCCATTCGTCGGTGTACGGCTCGACATGTCTTACAGCCACGGCGGGCACTCCCTTGTGCCTTGTGCACGATCTCGATTTCGACGCCCGCCCGGACACGGCCCCGGCTTGACCGCCGGCGGCCCTCACGCGGGAACGGGCTCCGGGGTGATCCTACTCACTCCACCGGTGTGCTCAGGGCGGGAACGGGAGGATCCGCCCCCGCCGCGGGCCCGGCTCCCGGCCCCGGGCGGCGGATGCGCCGACACCCGCCCGAGGTGCCTTGAAACGCGGTGCCATCCGGGAAAGGCTGGGCTTGTCTTCCCGGGAGGCGCGCATGTGGATCGTGGTCGCGGTGGTCTGCGGCGTCCTGCTCGCCGCCGTTCTCGCCGTCCTCGTCCTCGTCGCGGTCAGCGTCCGCACCGAGGACGGCCGCGCCTCGATCACCGGCCGCGCACCGGGCGCCGCGGCGGCGGGCACCCGGCGGCTGCTCGGCATGCGGGTGGACCACGGCGACTGCCGGGCGCACCCGCGGGACGCCTGCCCGCTCTGCCACCGCCTCCTGCAGGAGGAGACCGGGCGACCGGACGGACGTCCCCCGCCCGGCCGGGAGGAGTACGGCGCGCCCGGACCTCGGAGGCCGCCCGAGCCACGCCCCGACGAGATCACCGGAGGTTAATGTCGGGCGTATGACTCTGCTGCTCTGGCTGCACATCGGTTTCGCGGTCTTCACCCTGGGACCGGTCACCGCCGCGACCATGTCCACGCCCCGGTTCATCCGCGCCCGGAACGTCGACGTCCTGCGCTACCTGCACAGGACGACGCGCGTCTACGCAGTCGCCACCGTCGGCGTCTTCCTGTTCGGCGTCCTGTACGGCCTGGACTATCTCGGCAGGCCGTACCTGACGGTCTCCATGACCTTGTTCATCGTCGCCGCCGTGCTCCTGGCGTTCGTGGAACGGGACCAGCGCGCCGCCCTGCGGGCCCTGACCAGCGAGGACCCGCAGGACGACGCCAAGGTGCAGACCGGCCGGATCGCCATGCTCTCCGGCCTGATCACCCTGATCTGGATGGTCGTCCTCGTGCTGATGGTCTGGGGCAACCCCTGACCCCTGCGGTGGGCGGCGGCTAGCCGAGGGCCTGGGTGAGGTCGGCGAGCAGGTCGTCGACCGTCTCGATGCCGACCGAGAGGCGGACCAGGTCGCCGGGGACCTCCAGCGGCGAGCCCGCGGCGGAGGCGTGGGTCATCCGGCCCGGGTGCTCGATCAACGACTCCACGCCGCCCAGCGACTCGCCCAGGGTGAACAGCCTGGCCCGGTTGCAGACCTCGACCGCCTCCGCCTCGCCGCCGGCGACGCGGAAGGAGATCATGCCGCCGAAGCGCCTCATCTGCTTGGCCGCCACCTCGTGGCCGGGGTGCTCGGGCAGGCCCGGGTAGAGCACCGAGGTCACCCGCGGGTGCGCCAGCAGGAGGTCCACCACCCGCTCGGCGTTGTCGCAGTGGCGGTCCATCCGCACCGCGAGCGTCTTGAGGCCGCGCAGCGTCAGCCACGCGTCGAACGGCCCGGCCACCGCGCCCATGGCGTTCTGGTGGTAGGCCAGCCGCTCGCCCAGCTCGGCGTCCCGCGCGACCAGCGCGCCGCCGACCACGTCGGAGTGGCCGCCGACGTATTTGGTGGTGGAGTGCACCACGACGTCCGCGCCCAGCGCCAGCGGCTGCTGGAGGTACGGCGAGGCGAAGGTGTTGTCCACCACCAGCAGCGCGCCGCAGTCGTGCGCCAGCTGCGCCAGGGCGGCGATGTCGGCGATGCCGAGCAGCGGGTTGGTGGGCGTCTCCACCCAGATGACGCGGGTCTTCTGGGTGATGGCGGCGGCCACCGCGGCCAGGTCGCCCAGCGGCACCGGGTCGTAGTGCAGCCCCCAGTTCTCGTGGACCTTCGCGAACAGGCGGTAGGTGCCGCCGTAGGCGTCGTTCGGGATGATCACGTGGTCGCCGGGCCTGCAGACCGTGCGGAGCAGGGTGTCCTCGGCCGCCAGGCCGGAGGCGAAGGCCAGGCCGCGGACGCCGCCCTCGACGGCGGCGATCGCCTCCTCCAGCGCGGTCCTGGTCGGGTTGGCCGACCTGCTGTACTCGTATCCGGAGCGCAGTCCCCCCACGCCGTCCTGCTTGTAGGTGGACACCGCGTAGATGGGCGGCACGACGGCCCCGGTCTGGGGGTCGGCCTCCTGGCCGGCGTGGATGGCCAGGGTCTCGAATCCTTCACTCATACGGGCCACGCTACTCCGCCCCGCGGCCGGGAGGACCCGGCCCGGCCCGGCCCGCGGACCCGTCACCAGGCCCGCGCCCGCCGTACCGCGGGGAACCCGGCTCGCGGACGCGCCCGCCGCGGCCGGGGAAGCGCGAGCCGGCCCGCGCCCCGCCCCCCTGGAGTTCCAGAGGCGGGACGCGGGCCGGCGGTCTCCGGGCGGCGGTCCCCCGACCGCCGTGCTCCCCGGAGCGTCAGGTGGTCTGCTACGCGGCCTGCGGCTCGCGGTCGTCCGGGCGCCTCGGCCTGAACGGCACCACTTCGGCGCCCTCGGCGGCGGTCCCGGCCGTGGTCCCGGCGACGGCGGCGATCGGCGGCGCCTGGACGTGCCGACCGCTCGCCCCCTCGGCGGGCTCCCCGTTGATGCGCGAGAGCAGGACGGGATCGGCGAGCGCCAGACACAACGCGACGACGAATCCGACGGCCAGCAACACGATCCCGATGACGGTCATTTCCCTCTCCCCTTCGACGCTTCAAGCATGCGCCGGGGAACCAGGGCCCCGCCTCCGCTGAAGGGCCGGTCCTGCGGGAGGGCATTCGGCCGAACGGCCGATATGTCATGTCAACCATCCGGATTAGGCTCGTCGCCCGTGGGGGAATCGCATCGCGTTGTCTACTGGATCCGGCGGCTCAGCGAGATCGCCCTGCTCTGCTGGCTCGGGCTGCTGCTCCTGCTGGACCTCGGGATAGCGGTGGCGGGGAACAGCCCCGGGCATCTGCTCTCCTTCGGCTGCGGCGCCTACGGGATCTACGCGGTGTGGCGCCGCCGCCGGAGCCGCGTCCGGCCCTACGCGATCCTGCTGGGACTGTCGTTCGCCGCCACCGTCGCCGCCGCGATGATCCAGGGCGGCCACCCCGGCCCCGGTCTCGCCGAGACCGGGGCGCTGCTCGTCCTCACCGTCGGCGGGCTGCGCTGGATCGAGCCGGTCAAGAACGCGGCGATCTTCGCCGTGGTGGCGATGCTCATGCTGGAGTCCTCCGCCGGCCGGATCGGTGAGTCCGAACCCTCCCTGGCCCTGGGCTTCCTCCTCTTCTTCGCCTGGTCCATGGCCGCCGGCGTCGGCGCCTACCTCCGCTTCCAGATGGAGCGCCGCCGCGAGGCCGTGCACTCGGTACGGCGGGCCGAGCGCCTGGAGCTCGCCCGCGAGCTGCACGACCTGGTCGCCCACCACATCACCGGGATCGTGGTCCAGGCGCAGGCGGCCAAGGTCGTCGCCGAGGCGAAGCCGGAGGCGGTGGCCCCCGCGCTCGACGCGATCGCGAACGCCGGGGCCGACGCGCTGACCTCGATGCGCCGCCTGGTCGGCGTCCTGCGGGCGGACGAGGCCGCGCGCACCCCCGGCACGCGCCTGGCGGACATGCGCGTGCTCGTGGAGCGGTTCTCGGCCCACGGAGGGCCCAGGGTGGCCTTCGAGGTCGGCCAGGACATCACCGACGACGCCCTGCCGCCGGAGGTGCTGACCACCCTCCACCGCGTGCTGCAGGAATCCCTCACGAACGTCCGCCGCCACGCCCCCGGCACCGGCTGGGTGGAGGCCGACCTGCGCCGGGCGGACCGGTGCGTACGGCTGCGCGTGCGCAACTACGCCTCGGCCTCCGACGTCAGGGTCTCCCGCCTCGGCGGCGGCTTCGGCCTGGTCGGCATGGCCGAGCGCGTCGAGGCGCTCGGCGGCCGTCTCTACGCGGGCCCCACCCCCGAGGGCGCCTGGGAGGTGTTCGCCGAGTTTCCGCTCTGACGGCGGCGCTGCGCGCGCTCCTCAGTCCAGACGGCGGAGCCCCCTCGCGGGGGCTAGTGGGTGACCAGGAAGGCCAGCAGGTCCTGGCGGGTGAGCAGGCCGACGGGCTTGCCGTCGTCGAGGACCACGGCGGCGTCGGCCTTCTCCAGGGCCTCGACCGCGTGCGAGACGGGCTCGCCTGCGCCGATCATGGGCAGCGGCGGGGACATGTGCCCGGCCAGCGGCTCGTCCGGGCGGAGCCGTCCCCGGTAGAGGGCGTCCAGCAGATCGCGCTCCACGATCGAGCCGACCACCTCGGCGGCCATGACCGGCGGCTCCTCCTTCATCACCGGGAGCTGCGAGACGCCGTACTCCCGCATGATGGCGATGGCGGTGTCCACCGACTCGTGCGGGTGCGTGTGCACGAACTCCGGCAGGCCGGTGCCCTTGCGGACCAGCACGTCCCGCACCAGGCCCTCCTCGGAGGAGGTGGTCAGGAAGCCGTAGTCGGCCATCCAGTCGTCGTTGAAGATCTTGGACAGGTAGCCGCGGCCGCCGTCGGGCAGCAGCACCACGACCACGTCGTCCGGCCCGGCCTGCTGCGCCACGCGCAGCGCCGCCACCGTGGCCATGCCGCAGGAGCCGCCCACCAGCAGGGCCTCCTCGCGGGCCAGGCGGCGGGTCATGCCGAAGGAGTCCTTGTCGGAGACCGCGATGATCTCGTCGCAGACCGTGGTGTCGTAGGTGGCCGGCCAGATGTCCTCGCCGACGCCCTCCACGAGGTACGGCCGGCCGGTGCCGCCGGAGTAGACCGAGCCCTCGGGGTCCGCTCCGATGATCTTCACGCGGCCGCCGGAGACCTCCTTGAGGTAGCGGCCGGTGCCGCTGATCGTGCCGCCCGTGCCGACGCCCGCCACGAAGTGGGTGATCCGCCCCTCGGTCTGCTCCCAGATCTCCGGGCCGGTGGTGTGGTAGTGGCTCTCGGGGTTCTGCGGGTTGGAGTACTGGTCGGGCTTCCAGGCGTTGGGCACCTCCCTGGCCAGCCGGTCGGAGACCGAGTAGTAGGAGTCGGGGTGGTCGGGCGAGACCGCGGTCGGGCAGACGACGACCTCGGCCCCGTAGGCCCGGAGCACGGCGATCTTGTCCTGGGCGACCTTGTCCGGCACCACGAACAGGCACCTGTAGCCGCGCTGCTGGGCCACGATGGCCAGGCCGACGCCGGTGTTGCCCGAGGTGGGCTCCACGATCGTGCCGCCCGGGCGGAGCGCGCCCGACTTCTCCGCGGCGTCGATCATGCGCACCGCGATGCGGTCCTTCACCGAGCCGCCGGGGTTGAAGTACTCGACCTTGGCGAGCACCTGGGCCGGCAGGCCCGCGGTCACCTTGTGCAGCCTGACGAGCGGGGTGTCGCCCATCAGCTCCACCAGCGAGTCATGTACGCGCATCGCGTTGATCACCTCGAAATACCGAAGCTTTGTCAGCTTGTTCTGTCGGATGCCAAGATCCCAGGGGGTGACCGGGACTCGGCTAGTTTCACCTCAAACGCTACCGTCGCATCGCGACGCACAGTGTCGCCACGGGTACGACGAAGTCACCGGTCACCTGGAGCACCATGGCGGAGGAGGGCGCGGACACGTGAGCTGGACACCCGGAGCGGCCCGGGCCGCGCGGCGCATCGCGGCCGCGGCGGCCGTGGGAGGGGGCGGCCTGACCCTGCTCGGTGCGGCCACCTACGGGATCCTGTTCGCCGAGGGCGTGCTGGCCCGGCGGATCGTCGGCCGCCCCCACGGCATGGAGGGGCCGCCCTCGGACGGGGTCTACGGCGAGTTCGGCGGCGAGCCGATCCGGATGGCCATGCTCGGTGACTCCACCTCGGTCGGCCTGGGCATGACCGATCCCGCCGACACCCCCGGCGTGCTCATCGCGTGCGGCGTGGCCGCCGTCGCCGAGCGGCCGGTGCGGCTCACCGTGGCCGGCGTGTCGGGGGCCGCCTCCGCCGACCTCGACGAGCAGGTGGACCGGGCGCTGGAGGCGCGCCCGGAGGTCGCGGTCGTCTTCGTCGGGGCCAACGACGTCACCACGCAGACCTTCCCCGCGCAGGCCGTACGGCATCTGCAGAAGGCGGTGCGGCGGCTGCGCGAGGCGGGGGCCGAGGTGGTCGTGGGCACCTGCCCGGACCTGGGCACGGTCCGGCCGCTCCCGCAGCCGCTGCGCTGGGTGACCAGGCGCTGGAGCCGGCAGCTCGCCGCCGCGCAGACTGTCGCGGTCATCGAGGCGGGTGGGCGGACGGTGGCCTTCGCCGACCTCCTGGGGGAAGAGTTCGAGACAAACCCCCACGAAATGTTCGGACCCGACCGTTACCATCCATCTCGCCGAGGCTACATGCAAGTCGCTTACGCGGTGCTACCTTCTGTTTGCACTGCGTTGGAGCTGTGGCCCGAGCCGCAGCCCGTGCGCGGTCAGTCGGTTTACCTTGCGGCGGCTAAGGCCGCGGAGGAGCCCGGCGCCGAGGTGTCCGCGACCCGGGTCGCCGGCCGAGCCACGGGTCCCCACGGACGATGGGTGACCCTGCTCCGCCGGAGGTCCGAGCCGCTGCCTCACGACGCCTGAGCCCGGTCACCCTCCGCGGCGATGTCGTGACGCCTCGCCCCTTTGGAGTGGATGCCCGTGATCCGGTCTCACGCGAAACCAGCAATGGTGCTCGCCGGAGCCCTGGCCCTGGCCGGCTGCTCCGGCAGCGAAGCGGCCACCCCCGACTACCCACGCTGGCACAACACCGAGGTGAACGCGGTCAGCCGTACCACCACCGCCGGCGGCGTCGCCACGACGACGTCGCTCAGGCCCGACGGCACGCTGGAGACGGTCGCCCTCGACCTCGAGTCCGGCAAACGGCTGTGGTCCGCCCCCGCGGTCATGGCGGGCCGGCTGCCCGGGATGGGGATCCCCGCTCCGGCGATCATCGAGACGGGCCGGGACCAGACCGTCGTCGTCACCGTCGACCCGTCCGCGAAGCGGCGGCGGACCGCCGCGCTCGTCGGCCGCGACGCGAAGACCGGGACCGCGCGGTGGACCCGGCCGGTCCACTCGACCTTCGGACCGCAGAAGTGCGGGATGTTCGTGTGCCTGTCGGAGAACACCGCGCTCTCCACGGCCCGGGTCGTCGTGCTCGACCCGGCCACCGGGAGACCGCGGTGGAAGCTCCCCGGCATCGCGGAGGTGCAGTGGTCCAACGCCTCGCGCGTGGTCTTCCTGCGCCTGGCCCGCAACCCCCTGCTGGAGGCCTACGACCTGCGGACCGGGAAGGTCGTCTGGCAGCAGCCCGTCGAGCAGGCCCTCGGCTCCGGCGTCAACATGTCGGGCGGCTGGTCGTTCGGCTCGACGGCCGAGAACCTCGTCGGCTACGTCGCCCCCTACACCGACCCTAGGACGAAGAAGGTCTCCACCTTCGGGCTCTTCTCCGTGAAGCTCTCCGACGGCTCGGTCAACTGGATCCGCCCCTCGGTCGTGCGCGTGTACCCCAGCGGCAGCCCGGGGTTCGCACCGGTCGTCCGCCCGGTCGACCAGCAGGGCCAGTACGGCGGGTTCGCCCGGCTCGACCCCGAGAGCGGCCGGGTCCTCGGCCAGATCCCGGCGACCGACGTCCCGGGGTCGGGCTGGTGGCTGGCCTTCCCCGCGCGGATGGACCGGATCGGCTTCCTCAAGCACGGCAAGCGCGGGACCGCCTTCGACCTCGCCACCGGCAGGCCGGCCGAGGTCGAGGAGGAGCGCGGCTGGTCCTTCTGCGTCACCGATCCCAAACCCCTCGCGTTGAAGGGTCAGGCCCCCGGGTTCTACTCGGTGGCCTCGCTGTGCGAGTTCGACCTGGCCACCGGGAAGCGGGTGGCCGGCGCGGGCGCTCCGCCCGGCTGGTTCACCGGCAGCCAGAACGGCTGGCGGATCTGGCGCGACGAGAAGGGCGGCCTCCACGGCGTCCAGGACGCCACCGCCACCGCCCCGGGGATGTACGGCTAGCACCCGCCGTCCGCTCATGACTGTGCCCGGGTCCCGCCGAACAGCGGGGCCCTTTGGCATTCCGTAACAAAGTTCTGTTTCTTCCCACCCCGGGTCGTGGCTTCCGGACTACCGCGCGGTAACCTCCGCAGAGGAGCGATTAACGAAGGACCCGCGAGGGGGCTCCGGTGTCTGGACTGAGGAGCGCGCGCAACGAAGTGAGCACGCGACGAGGGAAGACACCGGTTACCGGCCCCCGAGCCGCGACGCGCAGCGTCGCCGTCAACACAGTGAGGGGGCTCCGGTGTCTGGACTGAGGAGCGCGCGCAACGAAGTGAGCACGCGACGAGGGAAGACACCGGTTACCGGCCCCCGAGCCGCGACGCGCAGCGTCGCCATGAGCACAGGAGGCCACATGCCCGAGGCAGTCATCGTCGCGACCGCGCGCTCGCCCATCGGACGCGCCTTCAAGGGATCGCTCAAGGACATCCGTCCTGACGACCTGACGGCGCAAATGATCAAGGCCGCACTGGCCAAGGTCCCCCAGCTCGACCCGAACACCATCGACGACCTGATGCTGGGCTGCGGCCAGCCGGGCGGCGAGCAGGGCTTCAACATGGCCAAGGTGGTCTCCACCCTGCTCGGTCTGGACGGCGTGCCGGGCACCACCGTCAACCGCTACTGCTCGTCCTCGCTGCAGACCACCCGGATGGCCATGCACGCCATCAAGGCGGGCGAGGGCGACATCTTCGTCTCGGCGGGCGTGGAGTGCGTCTCCCGCCTCGTCAAGGGCAGCGCCGACGGCGTGTCCGACACGCAGAACCCGCTCTTCCTCGACGCCCAGACCCGGGGGAAGAAGGCCACCGAGGGCGGGGCCCCCGTCTGGCACGATCCCCGCGAGGACGGCGCGCTGCCCGACATCTACGTCGCGATGGGCCAGACCGCGGAGAACGTGGCCGGCCTCAAGGGCGTCTCCCGGCAGGAGCAGGACGAGTTCGGCGTCCGGTCCCAGAACCTCGCCGAGAAGGCCATCGCCAACGGCTTCTGGGAGCAGGACATCACGCCGGTGACCCTGCCCGACGGCACCGTGGTCAGCAAGGACGACGGCCCCCGCGCCGGCACCACCTACGAGGCCGTCTCCCAGCTCAAGCCGGTGTTCCGCCCCGACGGCACCGTCACGGCGGGCAACTGCTGCCCGCTGAACGACGGCGCCGCCGCCGTGATCGTGATGAGCGACACCAAGGCCGCGGAGCTGGGCATCACCCCGCTCGCCCGCGTCGTCTCCACCGGCGTGAGCGGCCTGTCCCCCGAGATCATGGGCCTGGGCCCGATCGAGGCCAGCAGGCAGGCCCTGGCCCGGGCGGGCATGTCCATCGACGACGTGGACCTCGTGGAGATCAACGAGGCCTTCGCCGCCCAGGTCATCCCCTCCTACAAGGAGCTGGGCATCGACCTCGACCGGCTCAACGTCAACGGAGGCGCCATCGCGGTGGGCCACCCGTTCGGCATGACCGGCGCCCGGATCACCTCCACGCTGATCAACAGCCTCAGGTTCCACGACAGGTCCATCGGCCTGGAGACCATGTGCGTGGGCGGCGGTCAGGGCATGGCCATGGTCCTGGAGCGCCTCAGCTAGCTCCCGCTCCCGAGCCGTCAGCCGTGGACGTCGGGACCGGCGCGGGTGAGGTCGATCCTCACGATCACCCGCCGGTCCCGCTCCATGGCCGCCCGGTAGTCGTCCCAGTCGGGGTGCTCCCCGGAGATGTCCCGGTAGTAGGCCACCAGGAGGTCCATCGCCTCCGGCAGCGGCACGATCTCGGCCGTCCCCTCGATCTGGATCCACTCGCCGAAGAACGCGTCCGTGGTCACGCAGAGCGCCACCCGGGGGTCTCTGCGGAGGTTGCGGACCTTCGCCGCCGTCTCCCGCGTGCTGACGACGGGATTTCCTTCGGAGTCCAGCCCCACGGTGACCGGGGAGAGCTGGGGCCGCCCGTCGGCGTGCCAGGTCAGCATGACCGCTCGGTGGTTGCCCCGGATGAACTCACGTGCTCTGTCGAGATCCATCAGATCATCATCCCCGCGCAGGCGAGGACTCCGCCACCGGTGGCGGCGGAGTCCTCACGAGACGGCGAGTCAGAAGTGGTGACGGCGGTGCCGCTCGTGCTCGTGCACGATGGCGGCGGCGTAGCCGTGGGTCAGTCCGTGCTCTGCGGCGAGCCAGTTGGCGCGCTCGTCGCAGCGAAGGAACGACGGACCGTTGTCGATGGCTTGAAACCACTCGGGGAGTGCGCGTCCCGTGATGTCCGGGACCCTTGCGATCAGCTTGCTGTGCGTCTCCGGTGAGTGGTTCAGCGGCATGGGCACCTCCACGGATAAGGCTCCTTTGCTCGACAGTGCCTCACGACACTACGGATGGCAAGACCTGCGGAGGGTCTTCTGTCACATTTCGTTGATCTCCAGGTGTGTTTCGTTCACAATGTGCCCGTTTTCGCATAGAAAAACCCCACCGGAGCGATCCGGTGGGGTTTGTCCGCTTACCTGAGTGTCTGGCTACCGGGTGTCCGGTCAGTCGCTGCTGCTGAAGTAGCTCAGCAGGCGCAGGATCTCCAGGTAGATCCAGACCAGCGTCATCGTCAGGCCGAAGGCCATCAGCCAGGAGTACTTCGCCGGGGCGCCCATCCGGACGCCCTGCTCGACCTGGTCGAAGTCGAGCAGCAGGAAGAAGCAGCCGATCAGGATCGCCGCGATGCTGACGAGGTAGCCGATCGGGCCCGCCTCGCGCAGGCCGAGGCCGCCCTCGACGAAGAAGCCCGCGACCCAGTTGACCAGCAGCGCGGCCATCAGGCCGAGCGCCGCCGCCACGACGAACTTGGTGAACTTCGGCGTCACCCGGACGATACGCAGGGAGTAGACGGTCAGCATGCCGCCGAAGGCCATGGCTGTACCGAGGACCGCCTGGATGACGATGCCGGGGTAGATGCTCTCCATCATGTGGCTGATCACGCCGACCGCGACGCCGTAGGCGACCGCGTAGCCGAGGATCAGCACCGGGTTGGTGCTCTGCTTGAACGAGATCACCAGCGCCAGCACCAGGCCGACGAGCACGCCGACCATCGCCGCGCCCCAGCCCAGGTTGAGCGCCCAGGCCGCGGCGGCCGAGACGACGAGCGTGCCCAGGGTGATGAAGCCCCGCACGACCACGTCGTCGATCGTCATGGCCCGCTGCGCGGGCGGTGCGTACGACGGGGTGTCGTACATGCCCTGAAGCTGCTCAGGGGTCGGGGTCGGCCCGCCCCAGGCCTGCTGGCCATGGGGCTGCCGCTTGAATACGGGGTTCTTGCTCTCCATCGCTGCCTCCACGCTGCGACCTACACGATCAGCGTATTCGATCGTTCGTCACACAGCCGTATCGTGCTGATATCCATCGTGCGCGATCGGCCGTACGGCTACCGCCGTCTTCTCCAACGACCGGCTCCTCTTCTGAGTTCCCGGTTTCCGCCATGACCTCACGACATCCTGCGACGGGACGCCGCTCCGCCGGCGGGATTCGCAGCCGGGCCGCGTGAGTGCCCCCGGCGGGATTCGAACCCGCACCTCGACCCTTTTAAGGGGTATGCCTCTGCCATTGGGCTACGGGGGCGCCGCAATCATACGTAACGGACCACTCGGGCGTAACCGCTCGCGCCATCTGCCCCACGATTACCCGGTCCGTCCGACGGACCGGGTCCCGCGGGACCGACACGGTGATCGGTGTGGCCTCCGGGACCCGGTGACCGGATGCCCCCCCGGCTCCAGGACTCAGGTCGTCGCCGCCGCGCGGAACTCCTCACGCGGAGCCTCGATCTCTCCCAGCGAGACGGTCTCACGCTTGAAGAACAGCGCCAGGGTCCAGTCCGCCATCACCCGGACCTTGCGGTTCAGGGTCGGCACCCGCGACAGATGGTAGGTGCGGTGCATGAACCATGCGGGCAATCCGCGGAGCTTGACGCCGTAGACGTTGGCGACGCCCTTGTGCAGGCCCAGACCGGCGACCGATCCGACGTACTTGTGCCGGTAGTCCAGCAGTTCCTGCCCGTGCAGGTGCCGGGTGATGTTGTCGGCGAGGACCTTGGCCTGACGGACCGCGTGCTGGGCGTTGGGCGCGCAGTACTGGCCCGGATTGGTCACGTCGGGCACCCCGGCCACGTCTCCCGCGGCGAAGGCGTCCTGGACCCCGACCACGGTCAGCCGGGTGCTCGTCTTGATCCGGCCGCGCTCGTCCAGCGGCAGGTCCCCGGCGTTCACCACCGGGCTCGGCTTCACGCCGGCGGTCCACACGATGGTGGCCGCCTCGAACTCGTCGCCGTCGGACAGCTTGACCAGGCCGCTCTCGCAGGACTCCAGCCGGGTGTTCATCTTGACCTCGATGCCGCGCTCCCGCAGCTGCTCGGCGGTCCACATGCCCATCTCGGGACCGACCTCGGGCAGGATGCGGTCGGTCGCCTCGACCAGGACCCAGCGCAGGTCCTCACGGCGGACGTTGTGGTAGTAGCGGACCGCGTCGAGCGCCATGTCCTCGAGCTCGGCCAGCGCCTCGATGCCGGCGAAGCCGCCGCCGACCACGACGAACGTCAGCGCCCGGCGGCGCAGGCCCTCGTCGCCGTTGCTCTCCGCCCGGTCGAGCAGGCCGAGCACCCGGTTGCGCAGGGCGATCGCCTCGCCGACCGTCTTGAAACCGATCGCGGCGTCCGCCAGCCCCGGGATGGGCAGCGTGCGGGAGACCGAGCCGGCCGCCATCACCACGATGTCGTAGTCGATCTCGTAGGGGGTGCCGACGTTCGGCTCGAAGTACACGCGCTTGGCCGCGTGGTCGATCTTGGACGCCTTGCCGTTGAGGATCGTCGCCTTCGGCAGGACCCGGCGGAGCGGGACCACCACGTGGCGGGGCGAGAGGTTGCCGGCCGCCGCCTCGGGGAGGAAGGGCTGGTAGGTCATGTGGGATTCGGGGGTCAGGACGGTGATGCGCACACTGCCCTCGCGCAGCTCCCTGCGGAGCGTGCGCTGCAGCCGCAGCACGGTGTAGAGGCCGACATAGCCGCCGCCGACGACCACGATGTGCTTGGAGTTGCGGTTCACTTCGGTGCCATCCTTCGGTCCGAGGCCTTGTGAAAGCTTTCACAAGCATACGTCGGACTTTCCAATCACACCAGGGCACCCCCGAGTAACTTCCCTCAAAATTATGCAAAGCGGACTATTCGCTCTTCATTCCAGAGGAAAATTCTGTGATTTTTCTGTTTTGTGATGGACCTCACAGGGCTCGAAGCGTATTGGCCCTGGTGAAGATCTGGTCGAGCATCTCGGCCGTCACCCGGCCGGTGAAGGTGTTCTGCTGACTGGGGTGGTAGCAGCCGAGAAGATGCGCGGAAGTTCCGCCGCGGGAGAGCCGGACCTCGGCGCCGTGCCCGAAGGCGGGCCGTGGCCGCGGCAGGGCGTACCCCGCCGCCCGCAACGCGGGCCAGACCGCCTGCCAGGCGAACCCGCCCAGGGCCACGACCACGCGCAGGCTCTCCGCGACCAGCTCGACCTCGCGGGCCAGCCAGGGGAAGCAGGCGGCCCGCTCCTGCGGCGCCGGCTTGTTGTCCGGCGGCGCGCACCGTACCGCGGCCGCCATCCGGGCGCCGAGGAGCCGCTGCCCGTCCCCTGCCCGGACGCTGGTCTCCTGCGCGGCCAGGCCCGTCCGGTGCAGCGAGGCGAACAGCCAGTCCCCGCTCCGGTCCCCCGTGAAGATCCGCCCGGTCCGGTTGCCGCCGTGCGCGGCCGGGGCCAGTCCCACGATCAGGATCTCCGGCCTCTCCTCACCCCAACCGGCGATGGGCCTGCCCCAGTAGGTCTCCTCGGCGAACGCCCGTCGCCTGACCGTCGCGACCTCCTCGCGCCACTCCACCAGGCGGGGGCAGGCACGGCAGACCGACTGGCGGGCCGTCAGCTCGGCGAGGGTACGGCTCGCCGACGCGAGCTCCCCCACCTCGCCGGGATCGTGTGCGACGGGCGTGTCCGGCCGGGCCGGGTCGTCCGGCCATCCGGACCCCGGAGGAACGAAGGTCATGTCCTCGATCGTGCCACCACTCCGCCGCCTCCCGGCCCCGGCCCCGCGCCGGAGCGCGTCCAGGTGCAGGGCCGCCCCGGCCGGAGCCGACCGGAGCGGGCTGCTCCAGACAGGACAGGCGGGACCCGAGCAGCAAAAAAGACGGCGCCCGCACGGAGCGGGCGCCGCCTCTCAGATCTCCCTCAGCTCAGGCTGAGGTGTCCAGACCGGATCTCAGGCACCGGGAAGGGCCCGAGTCCCGGACGGACTAGCCCCGGAACGTCGGGATCTCGGTGGACGTGGGCTTGGGCTCGGGCTTCGCCTCGGGCTTGCCGCAAGCGGGAGCGTAGCTGTCCGAACTGGAGTCGCCGTGGATCCTCAGGGTGACGACGCCGCCCTTGAAACCGTCCGACGAACCGCTGTACGAGACCGGCTCGACGCCGCCCTTGTAGCCGAACTCCGCGTGACCGCTGCCGACGACGCTGCCGTTGACGATCCAGTCATACCGGACCTTGGCCGGACCGGTCGCGTGCAGGCTGCCGGAGGCCGTGACGGTCGCCCTCGGGCAGACGTCCGCGGTCTGCTTGGCGGACACGTGGCCGACCTTGACGGTCACATGGTGGTCGGGCCTCGACCAGTCCTTGCAGTAGATCTTGAACCAGGTGCGGTCGGAGCTGCTCTGGTAGCGGTCCCCGACCTGCAGGGTCGCCCAGCCGCGCGTGGTCTCCCGCGCGCGGACCACGTGGTAGACGTTGCGCGAGCCGTCCACGCGGACGGTGCCGCGGTCGACGACGTGGCCGTTGACCACCCAGCGGTAGTGCACCCAGCGCGGGCCGGAGGTGCTGATGCGGCCGACCAGGGTGGCCTTGCAGTTGGCCTCGTTCACCCACACCTTGGTGTACAGGCGGCGGTCGTTGACCTCGTGCTTGTCGCCGTGGCCCTCATCGCAGGAGACCTTGAAGTAGGCCTTCTTCGAGGTGGCCTTGCGCGGCGCCAGGACCTGCAGCGCCTCCCAGCCCTTGGTGTCGCCACCGATCTTGTGGGTCTCCTTCACCGTGACGTACTTGACGCCCTTGCCCACGGTGAAGGTCTTGACCGAGCTCTTGGAACCGTTGCCACGCAGCCACCGGTAGGCGACCGTGGTCTTGCCCTTGACGGCCTTCACCTTGATCTGCGAGGAGAACGTGACCCGTACCGGGCAGTCCTCGTCGTAGTTCGAGAGGGAGACCTTGGGGGTGCCGACGGAGACCGCCGGCTTGGTGTGCGAGGAAGTCGCCTTCCCCGCGGTGGACGCACTGGCCGCCGCTGCGGGCGTGGCCAGCAGGCCCGTCGCCATCGTCGCCAGCATGGCCGCGCCGGCTCCGACGGCGGCCAGCTTGCGCGCTAGACCGGACTTCATGAGGGGATGCTCCGTTTCGTTAGGAAGCGGGTGCGCTCCGGAGACGGTTGCCGCCCCGACACCAGCTGTGCCGGGCCCCACGGCAAAGCCTCGCTAAAGCTTCTTCACCTAACCATAAAACGGATGGATCACTCAATACTCCAACTAAACGCGTTTTGTCCAGATGTCGTCACTTTTTGCTGAGACCCCAGGCGATCCCGTCGAGGATGTCCCGCTCGCTGACGACGACCTCGGCGAAGCCGTACCGCTGCAGGATGCGGTCCAGGATGAGCGCGCCCGCCCCGATGACGTCGGCCCTGCCGGGATGCATGACCGGTACGGCCAGCCGCTCAGAATGGGACATTCCAAACAAACGGCGCGATATTTCATGTGCCCGATTTGCCGGAATTCGCGAGTGATGGATTTTGTCCGCGTTATATTCGTCCAGCTCAAGAGCCATCCCTGCGACCGTGGTCACCGAACCCGCGAGGCCGACCATGGTCAGCGCCCGCTCCACCGGCACCTCCTCCGCGACCCGGTCGAGCGCGTCGTCGATGTCCGCGGTCATCGCCTCGACGGCCCCGGCCGAAGGGGGGTCGCCCGCCCCGCGCAGGTGCCGCTCCGCCAGCCGGACGCAGCCGATGTCCACTGAGAGCGCCGCCTCCGCGTGCGTCGAGCCGACCACGAACTCCGTGGAGCCTCCGCCGATGTCCACCACGAGGTACGGCGGGCGGGTGCCGACCGGGGTGGGCAGGCCGGTCTCGGGTGAGAGGCTCACCAGGTCCCCGGTGGCCCCGGTGAACGACAGCTCCGCCTCCTCCGCGCCCGTGACGACCTCGGGCTCCACCCCGAAGATCTCCCGCACACCGTCGGCGAAGTCCTGCCGGTTGGCCGCGTCCCTGGTCGCGCTGGTGGCCACCACACGGACCGCGACGGCCCCGTGGTCCTCGATCAGCCGGGCGTAGCCGCGCATCGCGGCGAAGGTCCGCTCCAGCGCCTCCGGGGCCAGCCTCCCGGTCTCGTCCACCCCCTGGCCGAGCCGGACGATCTCCATCCGCCGCTCGACCTCGTGCAGCGAGTCCTGGTGGATGTCCGCGATCAGCAGACGGACGGAGTTGGTACCGCAGTCGATCGCGGCGACACGGGTCACTGGTCGTCCTCCTCGGAGTCTGTCGTACGGGGCGTGTCCGCCCCCTCCACCCGGCAGCAGGGGCCGTCGGCCCACCACTCGCCGAGCGCGTCGAGCGCCTCACGGCCGAACGGGTTGGTCCCCGGCGCCGCCAGCTCGTGCGCGACCAGCGCGTGCAGGCACTTGACCCGGTCGGGCATGCCGCCGCTGCTCTGCATGCCCCGGGGCAACGGCTCCAGTCCCTCCGCGGCGGCGGCCTTGTCGCGGCGTGCGACGTAGTCCTCGTGCGCCAGCCGGTAGGCGTCGGCCAGCTCCGGGTCTCCGGCGAGGCGCTCTCGCATCTCCCGCATCATCCCCGTGCTCTCCAGGGTGCCGATGGCGGAGTTGGCCCGGGGGCAGGTCAGGTAGAACAGCGTCGGGAAGGGGGAGCCGTCCGGCAGCCGCGGCGCGGTCTCCACCACGTCCGGCAGCCCGCACGGGCAACGGTGCGCCACCGCCCGCAGACCCCTCGGCGCCCGGCCGAGCTGCTGTTCCACCGCCGCCACGTCGCGGTCGTCGACCATTCAGCACACCCCCTGGAAACGGCGTCCAGGCTATCGCCCTCCGGGTCCCGCCCGGGGCGGGCGGTCACCCTCCGGGCCGCGCCGGACCGGCCCCTCCGGCGGCGGGCGCCCTGCGCCCCTTGCCCGTGTCCGCGGCCTCGACCGACTCCCAGAGCGTCTGGTACCACGGCGGGACGGCGGCCTTCTGCTGCGCGGTGGCGCCCTTCCCGCCCGCGGGCTCGTCGTCCATGACGACATAGCACTTCTGCCCCGGCTCGCAGTAGAACAGCCGTTCCCGGGCCTGCCGCTTGATGTAGCCGGGGTCCTGCAGCTGCCTGCGCCGGTCCTCCAGCGCCTTGATCGCCGCCAGCTCCCTGGCCTTGTCCTGCTCCAGCTGGGCGATGTTGCGGCGCAGCGCGATGTACTCCCTGACCGGGTAGGCGAGGCTCATCGCGATCGCGCACACCACGACCGCGAGCACCGCGGCCCGCGCCGTCAACTGCGGCCGCTTCCCCTTGCCGGCGGCGACGCCGCGCTGCGGCTCGGGCGCCGGTGACCGGCGTCTTCCCTCGTCGCTCATCCGCTCTGCTGACGGCGACGCTGCGCGCCGCGGCTCGGGGGCCGGTAACCGGCGTCTTCCCTCGTCGCTCATCCGCTCTGCTGACGGCGACGCTGCGCGCCGCGGCTCGGGGGCCGGTAACCGGCGTCTTCCCTCGTCGCTCATCCGCTGCGCTCCTTCGCTCCTCAGTCCAGACGCCGGAGCCCCCTCGCGGGCTCCTTCGCTCCTCGGCCCGGACGCCGGAGTTCCCTCGCTCCTCGGTCCAGGCGTCGTGCGTCGCCTCCGGGGCCGTGCCGGTACGGCTCGCGCCCGGGATGGAGGACGGGCGCGAGCCGTACGCTGTCAAGCTAGCGCCGGAAGCGCGGGAACGCGGCGCGTCCCGCGTAACGGGCGGCGTCGTCCAGGAGCTCCTCGATGCGGAGCAGCTGGTTGTACTTGGCCACCCGGTCGGAGCGGGCCGGGGCGCCGGTCTTGATCTGGCCGCAGTTGGTGGCCACGGCGAGGTCGGCGATCGTGGTGTCCTCGGTCTCACCGGAGCGGTGGCTCATCATGCAGCGGTAGCCGCTGCGGTGGGCCAGGTCCACGGCGTCCATGGTCTCGGTCAGGGTGCCGATCTGGTTGACCTTGACCAGCAGCGCGTTCGCGGTGCCCTCGGCGATGCCGCGGGCCAGCCGCTCGGGGTTGGTCACGAACAGGTCGTCACCGACGAGCTGGACCTTGTCCCCGAGCGCCCTGGTGATGGCGTTCCAGCCCTCCCAGTCGCTCTCGTCCAGCGGGTCCTCGATGGAGACCAGCGGGTAGTTGGCCACCAGGTCCTCGTAGAAGGCGATCAGCTCGGCGGCGGACAGGCCCTTGCCGTCGATCGTGTAGACGCCCTCGGAGTGGAACTCGGAGGCGGCCACGTCCAGGGCGAGCGCGACGTCCTCGCCCGGCGTGTAACCGGCCTTCTCGATGGCGACCAGGATCAGGTCCAGCGCGTCGCGGTTGGACGGCAGGTTCGGCGCGAAGCCGCCCTCGTCGCCCAGGCCGGTGGCGTAGCCCTTCTCCTTCAGCACGGCCTTGAGCGCGTGGTAGACCTCGGTGCCCATCCGCACGGCCTCGCGGAAGCTCTCCGCGCCGATCGGAGCGATCATGAACTCCTGGATGTCCACGTTGGTGTCGGCGTGCGCACCGCCGTTCAGGATGTTCATCATCGGCACCGGGAGCACGTGCGCGTTCGGCCCGCCGAGGTAGCGGAAGAGCGGCAGCTCGGCGCTCTCGGCCGCGGCCTTGGCCACGGCCAGGGAGACGCCCAGCACGGCGTTGGCGCCCAGCCGGGCCTTGTTCGGCGTGCCGTCCAGGTCGATCATGACCTGGTCGATGCTGCGCTGCTCGGCCGCGTCGAAGCCGAGGATCTCGTCGGCGATCTCGTCGGTCACCCCGAGGACGGCCTTCTCCACGCCCTTGCCGCCGTAGCGCTCGTCTCCGTCGCGCAGCTCGACGGCTTCGAACTGGCCGGTGGAGGCCCCGCTCGGCACCGCGGCGCGGCCCTCGCTGCCGTCGTCCAGCAGGATGTCGACCTCGACCGTCGGGTTACCCCGGGAGTCAAGGATCTCGCGGGCGTGTACGCCCTCGATGGAAGCCACGAAGCGCTCCTAAGGTCGTAGGACAGTTTGCTGCAAAAGCCTATCGACCCCTACTTCCCAGTACGGTTACCGCCCCGCCGGGGGCGTGGATCCGGACGCGTCCCCGCCCCGGCCCGCACTCGCCCCGGCCCGCACTCGCCCCGCGCCCGGTCCGCGCCCGCTCCCTACCTGGTCCGCGCTCGGTCCGTGCCCGTCCGGACCCGTCGGATCAGGTCCGCTCGCGGACCATGTCGCGGTAGGCGCGGGAGACCGCCCGCAGTTCCGCCTCCGGATCCAGCCCCTCGGCCTGCGCCTGCCGCACCAGCTCGAACAGGCGGGCGCCGAGGCCGTCGGGCGGGACGCCCTCCGGCAGGTCGGCGGGGACGCCGGCGCGTCCGGCGCGGCGCAGCAGCTGGGCGGTGAGGGAGAGCGCGGGCTGGCCCATGGGCACGCCGTCGACCGGGGATCCGGCGTCGCCGCCGCTCTTGGCGGCGCGCTCGGCCGCCTTGATGGTCTCCCAGTTGTCGCTGACCTGCTCGGCACCGTCCACCTGCACGGCGGCGAACACGTGCGGGTGGCGCCGGACCAGCTTGTCCACGATGCCCGCCGCCACATCGTCGACGTCGAACCCGCCCTCGCCGGCGGGGCGGTCCTGCGCGACGCGCGCGTGGAAGGCCACCTGCAGGAGCAGGTCGCCCAGCTCCTCGCGGAGCGCGCCGCGGTCGCCCTCCTCGATCGTCTCCAGCACCTCGTAGGCCTCCTCCAGGAGGTACGGCGCCAGCGACTCGTGGGTCTGCTCCGCGTCCCACGGGCACTGGGTGCGGAGCCGGTCCATCACCGCGACGAGGTCGAGCAGGCGCGCGCCCGGCAGGTCGTAGGAGCCGGGCACGACCTCGATCACCGGCGGGTCGTCGAGGGCGACCGCCGCATGCCCGATCAGGCGCATCAGCGCCTCGTCGGCCTCCAGCCAGACCACGTCCCCGCCCTGGGCCTCGCGGACCAGGGCGGCCGGATCGGGCTCCGCGACCTCGACCTCGATCCCCGCCTCGGCCAGGAACGGCAGGTGCGGGTGGTCCGGCGAGGCGGTGCGGACCGGGCCGGCGGCGAGGACCTGCCAGGCGCGGTGGCTCAGCAGGCCCGGCGCGACCCGGGGCGAGGTGGTGACGAGGATCAGCGGCATGTCCGTCGGGCGTCCGTCGGCGGCTACGAGGACGCGGGGACCGCGCCGAAGCGGCCGGCGTCGACGTAGGAGTCCGCGCCGCCCTGCGACTGCGGGTTGGCCACGCCGTAGCGCGGGCTGCGCACGACCTCGATGGTCGCCGCCTCCTGGGCGAGCTTCTGGGACGCGGCCTTCTGGGACGCCTCGTCCTGCCCGGCGCCGAGCCCGGCCAGCAGCTTCCGCTCGACCAGGGTGATGCGGACCAGGTCGCGCAGCTTCGACGGGGGCACGCCGACGTTGACGGCGATCTGCTCGTCGGGCATGCGCTGGGTCTGCCCGCCCTGGGTGGCGATCTGGTTGAGGAAGGCGTCGACCTCCGCCTCGGTGACGGTGACGCCCTTGCGCGCGCCGAGCTGGTCGAGCTGCTCGATGGCGATCACGTTGGTCAGCACGGCCTGCGGGACCGAGCCCCGGAGCTGGAGCTGGCTCTTGTTGAGGCCGGAGGCGACCACCGCCGCCTCGTACTCCTTGACGTCGGCTTCCAGCTCGCTGGAGCTGATCCGCTGGTCGCCCACGACGGCGGCGGCGCCGACCTGCGCCGGGGAGCAGGCGGTCAGCGTGGCCCCCACGGCCACGGCCGCCAGGATGACGCGCACTCGAGTCGACTTCACTTGCGATCCCTTCACGACAAATGCCGCTTCACTTTACCGGCATGTTCTCGAGGAACATCGCCTCGACCAGATCGCCGCACCACTTGAGCAGGTCCAGGTCCCGCAGCGGCTGGCCGCCGAGCGGTCTGGTCTTGGGGACGGGCACCAGCAACGTACCGGTCGCCTGCTTCAGCAGCGCCTTCGGGTAGAGCCGCTGCAGCCTGACCTGCTGGGAGTCGCGCAGGTCCACGGGGGCGAACCGGATGTGCTGGCCCTGCAGGGTGACGTCGGTGAGCCCCGCCCTGCGGGCGCGGATCCGGAAGCGCGCGACCGCCAGCAGGTTGTCGACCTCCTGGGGCAGCCTGCCGTACCGGTCGGTGAGCTCGTCGCGGACCGCCGCGATGTCGTCGTCGGTGCAGATCGCCGCGACGCGCTTGTAGGCCTCCAGGCGCAGCCGCTCGGAGGTCACGTAGTCGTGCGGGATGTGCGCGTTGATCGGCAGCTCGACCTTGACGTCGGGCCGCTCCTCCGGCTCGGCGCCGGCCAGTTTGGCCTTCTGCTCCTGCACGGCCTCGGCCATCATCCGCACGTACAGGTCGAAGCCGACGCCCGCGATGAAGCCCGACTGCTCGGCGCCCAGGATGTTGCCCGCGCCGCGGATCTCCAGGTCCTTCATCGCGACGTACATGCCCGCGCCCATCTCGGTGTGCTGGGAGATGGTGGCCAGCCGCTCGTGGGCGGTCTCGGTGAGCGGCTTCTCCGGCGGGTAGAGGAAGTAGGCGTAGCCGCGCTCGCGGCCCCGGCCGACGCGGCCGCGGAGCTGGTGCAGCTGGGACAGGCCGTAGTTGTCGGCCCGGTCCACGATGAGCGTGTTGGCGTTGGGCACGTCGAGGCCGGACTCGACGATCGTGGTGCAGACGAGCAGGTCGAACTCGCGCTCCCAGAAGCCCACCATGATCTTCTCGAGCTGCTGCTCGTTCATCTGGCCGTGCGCGACGGCGACGCGCGCCTCGGGGACCAGCTCGCGCAGGCGGGCCGCCACCTTGTTGATGCTGGCGACCCGGTTGTGCACGAAGAAGACCTGGCCGTCGCGCATCAGTTCGCGGCGGATCGCGGCGGTGATCTGCTTCTCGTCGTAGGGGCCGACGAAGGTGAGGATCGGGTGCCGCTCCTCCGGCGGGGTGAGGATCGTGGACATCTCGCGGATGCCGGTCAGGCCCATCTCCAGCGTGCGCGGGATCGGCGTGGCGGACATGGCCAGCACGTCGACCTGCGTGCGCAGGTGCTTCATGGCCTCCTTGTGCTCGACGCCGAAGCGCTGCTCCTCGTCGATGATGATCAGCCCGAGGTTCTTGAACCTGGCCTCCGGCGAGAGCAACCGGTGGGTGCCGATGACGATGTCCACCGCCCCCTCCGACAGGCCGCGCAGGGTCTCCTTGACCTCGGCGTCGGTCTGGAAGCGCGACATCGGCCGCACGTTCAGCGGGAATCCGGAGAAGCGCTCGGCGAAGGTGGACAGGTGCTGCTGGACCAGGAGCGTGGTGGGCACCAGCACCGCGACCTGCTTGCCGTCCTGCACGGCCTTGAACGCCGCCCGCACCGCGATCTCGGTCTTGCCGTAGCCGACGTCGCCGCAGATCAGGCGGTCCATCGGGATCGGGCGCTCCATGTCGCGCTTGACCTCGTCGATGGCCTCCAGCTGGTCGCCGGTCTCGGCGTAGGGGAAGGCGTCCTCCATCTCCCGCTGCCACGGCGTGTCCGGCCCGAAGGCGTGCCCCGGCGAGGCCATCCGGGCGCTGTAGAGGCGGATGAGCTCCCCGGCGATCTCCTTGACGGCCTTCTTGGCCCGGGTCTTGGCCTTGGCCCAGTCGGCGCCGCCCATCCGGTTGAGGGTGGGCGACTCGCCGCCGACGTAGCGGGTGACCTCGTCCAGCTGGTCGGTCGGGACATAGAGCCGGTCGCCCTTGGCGTACTCGATCACGAGGTACTCGCGGGTCGCGCCCTGCACGGTCCGCTGCACCATCTCGACGTAGCGGCCCACCCCGTGCTGCTCGTGCACGACGTGGTCGCCGACCTTGAGCTGGAGCGGGTCCACCATGTTGCGGCGGCGGCTGGGGAGCCTGCGCATGTCCTTGGTGGAGGCCTTCTGCCCGACCAGGTCCAGGTGGGTGAGCACCGCCAGCGACGGGGTGGTGAAGCCGTGGTCGACCAGGCCCGTGGCGACGTGCACGACCCGGGGGTCGGGCGCCGGGCCGATCTCCGGTTCCAGCCGCGCGGGCAGGTCGACGCCCTTGAGCAGCTCCACCATGCGCTCGGCCGGGCCGTGGCCCTCGCTGAGCAGCACGACGGTCCTGCCGGACTCCAGCCAGCCCTTGACGTCGGCCAGCGCCCGCTGGGTGTCGCCCCGGTAGGCCTCCGCCTCCTGGGCGTCCAGGACCAGCGCGCCGGCCGCATCCCCGAGGTCTCCGAGGTCGTCTCCGCCGCCGAACGGGGCGATCGACCACCACGGCTGGGCGAGCTTGCGGGCGTGGTCGCGGATCTCCTCCAGCGTCCGGAAGGCCGCCGCGCCCAGGTCGATCGGGGCCTCCCCGCCCGCCGCGGCGTTGATCCAGGAGGCCTCCAGGAACTCCTGGCTGGTCCGCACGAGCTCGTCGGCGCGGCTCCTGATCCGCTCGGGGTCGCAGACGAAGACCGCCGCCGGTCCGGGCAGGTGGTCGACGAGCAGGTCCATCTCCCCGGCGAGCACCGGCGCGAACGCCTCCATGCCCTCGACCGGCACGCCCTCGGCCAGCTGGTCGAGGGTCTCGGCCAGCGCCGGGTGCTCGGCGGCCAGCGCCGCGGCCCGCTCGCGCACCTCGGGCGTGAGCAGCAGCTCCCGGCAGGGCGGGGCGAACAATCCGTCCTGCGCCACCTCCAGCGACCGCTGGTCGGCGACCTTGAACCAGCGGATCTCCTCGACCGTGTCGCCCCAGAACTCCAGGCGGAGCGGGTGCTCCTCGGTCGGCGGGAAGACGTCGAGCAGGCCGCCCCGCACCGCCACCTCGCCGCGCTTCTCGACCATGTCCACCCGGTGGTAGCCGCTGCCCACCAGGGCGTGGACCACGCCGTCGAGGTCGGCGTCGTCGCCCGCGCGCAGCCGTACCGGCTCCAGGTCGCCGAGCCCGCGCACGATCGGCTGGAGCACCGCCCGGACCGGCGCGACGACGACGCGCAGCGGCCCGGCCGAGGCGTCGCCGGCCACCGGGTGGGACAGCCGCCGCAGTACGGCCAGGCGCTGGCCGACGGTGTCGCTGCGCGGCGACAGCCGCTCGTGCGGGAGGGTCTCCCAGGCGGGGAAGACCGCGACGGCGTTCTCCCCCAGCAGGCTGGAGAGCGCCGAGGCGAGGTCCTCGGCCTCGCGCCCGGTCGCGGTCACCGCGAGCACGGTCCGCGGGCCGCGCCCGGCGGTCCCGCCCTCCCCGCCGGTCCCGCCGCCGGCCAGGGCGGCCGCGGCGAAGGGCCGCAGCGCGGGCGGTGCGACGAGGAAGACGTCGGACAGGTCGCCCCGGCGCACGTCCGCCAGCACGGAGTCCAGGGCCGGGTCGGCCACGACGAGGTCAAGCAGTCCGGAAAGGCTCATTGAAATCGCCCACAGCCCCCACGACGGCAACACGAAAGGCCCCCGGATGCGAAGGGCACGGGGGTTGCGCGTCCAAGACTACTTGCCCGGGTCCGGGCGGCGGGAACGATCGGGGGGCATGTGACGGATCGTAATCGATCGACTACTGTAGGTGATATGAGAGGAATGCGACCGGTCGCCGCGCAGGGCGACCTCTTCGAGCGACGGATCCAGGAGCGGTGGACGGAGCGGCGCGGGCGCCGGCTCGACGTCCTGATCGCGGGCTGCGGATGGCCCGACCCGCTGAACCTGGAAATGGAGAGCCGCGTCATCGGGATCGACGAGGACCACCCGGTGGTGCGGGCGAACACCTCGGCGCGGGGGGACCTCACCTCGTGGGCGCTGGGCGACCTGCGGTCGATCCCGGTGCCGCCCCGGGCCTTCGACGTGGTCTACGCGCCCTTCCTGCTGGAGCGGCTGGAACACCCCGAGCTGGTGCTCGACCGGCTGCTCGGGGGCCTGCGGCCGAACGGGCTGCTGCTGCTGCGGATGCGGGACCGGGAGTCGGCCTACGGCACGTGCGCCCGGCTGACCCCGTGGCCGCTGCGGCGGCTGCTGTGGCCCAAGCTCGTCCCCGCGGGCACGCCGGGGCCGCTGCCCAAGGTGTACGGCCCGTCCATCTCGCGGGAGGGCATCCGCGCCTACTGCCTGACCCGAGGGCTGGTGGTCACCGACGAGTTCCTCGGGACCAGCAGCCCGGCGGCCGACCGGCCGCTGGTGCGCGCCGCGTGCTCGGTGATCGAGGCCGTCTCGCGGGGCCGCATCCCCGCCTCGCACGACGAGATCACCATGATCATCCGCAAGCCGGAGGACTACTTCACGCGAGTGCTCTGAACCGGACCGGTTGATGTGGGAGAACCGGAGTGGCTACAGTGGCCATATCCGACTAAGTCGATCGGGAATGTGGAGCAGATGACGGCGCCCTTCGAGTGGACCCCCGACGCCCGCGAGCTCGCCGACCTGGAGCTGCTGCTCTCCGGCGCCTACCACCCGCTGACGGGCTTCATGGGGCCGGCCGACGCGCACTCCGTGGCCGAGCACGGCACGCTCGCCGACGGCACGCCGTGGCCGGCCCCGGTCACGCTCGCGCTGCCCGGCGACCACCCGGCCGCCCCCGGCGACCGGGTCACCCTGCGCGACCCCGAGGGCGCCCCGCTGGCCGTGCTGACCGTCGCCGAGCGCTCCGGCGGCCTGGCCGCCGGGCCGGTCGAGGCGCTGGGCGCCCCCGAGCACGGGCCGTTCGCCCGGCTGCGCCGCACTCCCGCCGAGGTGCGCGAGGAGCTGGCCGGCCGGGAGGTCCTGGCCGTCACCATGCGCGGCCCGCTGGACGACCTGACGGAGATCGAGGCGACCGCCGGGGAACTGGGCGCGGCGGTCCTGCTGCTCCCCCTGGCCTTCGGCGAGGGCGGTCCCGCGGTCGTCCGCGCCGCGCTGCGGGCCCGCGACCGGCTGGCGGAGGGCACCGGGGACACGGGGGGCACAGGGGGCGCAGGGAGCGCGGTGAAGGGCGTCTCGGTCGCCGTGGTGCCGCTGGCGCCCCGCGAGGACCATGCCGTCGACCTGGAGCTGCGTGAGCGCGTCGCCGAGGCCTACGGCGCCGCCGAGCACCTGGCCGGCCCGGAGCCGGTCACGCTTCCCGGGCCGCCGCACCGGCGCGGCCTGGTGGTCTTCTTCACCGGCCTGTCCGGCTCGGGCAAGTCGACCGTCGCCCGCGGCCTGCGGGACGCCCTCCTGGAGCGCGGCAGCCGTACCGTGACCTACCTCGACGGCGACGTGGTCCGCCACCTGCTCTCGGCCGGGCTGGGCTTCTCCCGCGAGGACCGCGACCTCAACATCCGGCGGATCGGCTTCGTCGCCGCCGAGGCGGCCCGGCACGGCGGGCTGGCGATCTGCGCGCCCATCGCGCCGTACGCCGCGACGCGGGACGAGGTCCGCGTGATGGTCGAGGCCGTGGGCGCCGACTTCCTGCTCGTCCACGTCGCCACCCCGCTGGCCGAGTGCGAGCGGCGCGACCGCAAGGGGCTCTACGCCAAGGCGAGGGCGGGCCTGATCCCCGAGTTCACCGGGATCTCCGCCCCCTACGAGGAGCCCGACGACGCCGACCTCGTCGTCGACACCACCGCCGTCACGGTCGAGCAGGCCGTGCGGACCGTGCTGGACCCGCTCCTGCAGGGGGGCTGGGTGCGGTGAGCGGGACCTCCGTACGGACGCCGGGGACGCCGGGGACACCGGGGACCCCGGGAACGCCAGGGACCCCGGGAACGCCAGGGACCCCGGGAACGCCAGGGACCCCGACGACGCCGAGGACGCCGAGGACACTGACCGCCCACGCGGCGGGCGAGGAAGCGGTGAGCGCCTGATGGGCATCGACATCCCCCTGGTCATCGGATCGTTCTTCGTCGCGATCGTCGTCGGCCTGACCGGCATGGGCGGCGGCGCGCTCATGACGCCGATGATGATGCTGTTCTTCAACGTGCCGCCGCTCGCCGCGGTCTCCAGCGACCTCGTGGCCTCGGCCGTGATGAAGCCGGTCGGCGGGGTCGTGCACATGCGCCGCGGCACCGTGAACCTGCGGCTGGTCGGCTGGCTGTGCGCCGGATCGGTGCCGGCCGCCTTCAGCGGGGTGCTCATCGCGCGGGCCTTCGGCGACGGGGAGCAGGTCCAGCAGACGGTGAAGTACGCCCTGGGCGTCGCGCTGCTGCTGGCCGTCGCGGGCCTGGTGGCCAAGGCCTGGCTGGCCCGGCACGAGGGCCCGGCCTCGGCGGACCTCGGCGAGATCAGCGTGCGCCCGATCCCGACGTTACTGGTCGGTATGGTCGGAGGCGTCGTGGTCGGCATCTCCTCCGTGGGCTCCGGATCGCTGATCATCGTGGCGCTGCTCGCGCTCTATCCGGCGCTGCGGGCCAACCAGCTCGTCGGCACCGACCTGGTCCAGGCGGTCCCGCTGGTCGCCTCGGCCGCCCTCGGCCACCTGTTCTTCGGCGATTTCCAGCTCGACCTCACCACCTCGCTGCTCATCGGCTCGATCCCCGGCGTCTACCTCGGCGCGCGGATCTCCTCCCGGGCCCCCGGCGGCGTCATCCGCGCGCTGCTGGCGGTGGTGCTGCTCGCCTCGGCGCTCAAGCTCCTCGGCGTGGGCAACGCGGCCACGCTCTGGATCCTGGGCGGCGCGACGGCCGCCGGAGCGGCCGGCTGGTCACTTCTCCGGCACCGCGGTGGCGCTCAGGTGGGGGTCGCGGGCGAGCTCCCGGAAGGCGCGGCGGCCGGCGGGAGTGGTGTCGAACCGGGTGTCCCCTCGCGGGGCGCTCGGTGAGTCGAAGTAGACCAGCGCCTTGATCTGCGGGTAGCGCCGCAGCTCCTGGCGGACCGAGGCGAAGAACGCCGACTTGAACCACGGCTGCTCCCGGCGCTCGAACACGCCCCACTCGGCGACCATGATGGGCTTGCCCGGGAAGCGCCACTGCATCCAGCGGTAGAACCCCGGCCAGTCGGGGAACTCCTTGCGGGTCTTGTTGATCAGCCCGTCGAAGGTCTGGACCCGGTCGTCGGCGTAGGGGTCCATGGCGACCCAGTCGACCACGTCGTCGCCGGGATAGAGCTGCTCGAACCAGGGCTCGGCCGCCCAGTTGGGTGCGCCCATGTAGGTCATGACGGTGATCGCGTTCCGCACGCCGCCGGCCCGCAGGCGCTCGACCACGTGCCGGAACATCGCCGCGTAGTCGCGCGCGGTCATCCCGGAGGCCGGGTCGTCCCGCACGTCGTTCTCCGGCTCGTGGTGCACGGTCAGGAAGAACCGCTCGGGGAAGGTCGTGCGGATGTGCGCGGCCAGCCGGTCGATCCGCCTGTCCAGCGCCCCATCCGCGATCTCCGCCCAGGTGCGGCCGAACGACGGCTTCCAGTTGACCAGCAGCAGCCTGCGCCCGGCGGGGTCCCGGGCGATCGCCAGCTCCTGCGGGGTGGGGAAGAGCTCGCTCTCCCGGTGGTAGACGTGCACGATGCCGGCCGTACGGCCCATGCGCTTCTCGGCCCGGGCCAGCGCCCGGCCGGGCGGCCGGCCGGTGAAGACCTCCGGGGCCACGCCCCACCAGGCGCCGCACGAGGGGATGAGCTTCACGCTGGCCTCGCAGCCCGCCGCGGGCGTCGCGCGGAGGTCCAGCAGCCCGCCGCGGGCCGCGCTCTGCCGCGCCGTCTCCGAGGCGACGCCCGACGCCTGGCCGCACGCGCCCAGCCCGAGAACGAGAGCCATACCGGCGCCGGCGATCAGGGACATCTTCAGAGTTGGCCTTAAATCGGCATTTGTCCGATACAACGGTTCCTCACAGATGATCCGTCCGCGCGTTTCTTTACCTTCCGCGGGACACACCCTCCCATCCCCCGGACGTGCCGCGTCGCATACTTTGCCGGACCATGCCGCCTCCCCGGCGGAGCGACGAGGAAATATCGGATAAACATCCGTTATCTCGGCGTGATCGGCCGCCACCGCACCAGGAAAATCCTGGGTATGCGGCCGGGAAAATAGCGTTCCGGCCTATAGTCCTAGGGTTCCCAGCGTCAGCCTCCCCCCGCGAGGCCCAGCCCCCGAGAGGGACCAAACGCATGAGCCTGTCGCCGGACCCTCCCGTCCGCCGCTCCGGCGGAGACCTGGCGGATTACGCGTCCCTGCTCCGCCGCCGCTGGCCGGCCCTCCTGCTCTGCCTCGTCGCCGGGACCGGCGGCGGTGGCGCCCTGCTGTGGGCCACCCCGCCCGCCTACACCGCCTCCACCTACGTCCTGGTGACCCCGACCGGCGTCCAGGAGCAGACCAACCAGGTGACCAGCCGGCAGCGGGAGGCCCTCAACCTCGACACCGAGGCCCAGATCGCCCAGTCCGCCGTGGTCGCCAAGAAGGCCCAGGCCGCACTCAAGAGCACTCCCGGCCCCGTCGACGTCGCCGTGCCGCCCAACACCTCGGTCCTGGAGATCTCCTACACCGCCGCCGACCCCAACAGCGCCGCCGCGGGGGCCAGCGCGTACGCCCAGGCCTACCTGGCGCACCGCCGCGAGGCCGCCGACGAGGCCCTGACCGTCCAGCTCAAGACGCTCCTGTCCAAGCTCAGGCAGGTCAACGAGAGCCTCACCAAGGTGGTCGCCGAGTTGCCCGGGCTGGACCGGGGCACGGCCGACCACACCATCGCCCTGCAGCGGCGGAGCGTCCTCAGCCGCCAGGTCTACAACCTCACCGTCAAATACGACGCGCTCAAGACCGTCGCCGTCACCCCCGGTTCGGTGATCAGCGAGGCGGTCGCCCCGGACCGCCCCAGCACGCCCAGCCCTCCCCTGTACCTCGGCAGCGGGTTCATGATCGGCCTGCTCGCCGGAGTCGGGCTCGCCTGGATCCGCGACCGCCTCGACACCCGGATCCGCGACCCCCGCGACCTCGCCCGCCTGACCGGCATCGACCTCGTCACCGGCCGGGAGGTGACCGAGCTGGCGGGCGCCGGCGGCGCCGTGCTGCTGGTCCCCCTGCCCGGGACGTCGTCCCAGGACGTGGCGCGGGCCGTACGGCAGCTGGGCGGGAGCCGCGTCCCGGTCCTCGGCGCGGTCGTCGCCGCGGAGGCGGCCCCCGACAAGCCCCGGGCCGTGCGCCTCGTCGAGCCCGCCGGGGGCACGCTGATCCCCTCGGGCGGAGGGAACCCCCGCGCCACCCTCCCCGAGGCCGACGCCACGGCCGAGATCGCCCTCTCCGACGTGCGCGCCGCCCTGCGCGGGACCCCGCCCACCGGCAGGCGGGTGTTCCCCCCGTGAGGGGTCCGCACCCGGCGAGCTGGCCCATCGCCGCGCTCCTCGTCGGCTACCCCGTCTGGTGGATGCTGGGCTTCGGCGGGCTGGCGGTGATCGTGCTCGCTCCGCCCATGGCGGTCGTCCTGTGGCGGCGACGGCCGATCCGGGTGCCGAAGGGATTCGGGATCTGGCTGCTGCTGCTCGCCGGCTACCTCGTCAGCGCGCTCATGCTCGGCGAGATGCCACCGGACACCTACGGCGAGTTCGGCGCGGGACGGATCATCGGCTACCTGATGCGCCTGGCCCTCTACGTCTCCATGACGATCATGGTCCTCTACCTGGGGAGCCTCACCGAGCACGAACTCCCGCAGCTCAGGCTGGTGCGCATGCTGGGCGCGCTGTTCGTCACGACCGTCGCGGGCGGCCTGCTGGGCGTGTTCGCGCCGCACGTGCAGTTCACCTCGCCCGTCGAACGGCTCCTGCCCGGATGGATCAGCGGCAACTCCTTCGTCCAGAACCTGATCCACCCCACCGCCGCCCAGATGCAGAAGGTCCTCGGCCACGCCTCGCCCCGCCCCGAGGCGCCCTTCGAGTGGGCCAACGCCTGGGGCGGCAACCTCTCGGTCCTGCTCGTCTGGTTCGTGGTCGGCTGGTGGGTGTACGGCGGGCCGCACCGGCGCCTGGCCGCGCTCGTGCTGCTCGCCCTCGCCTCGATCCCGGTCGTCTACTCGCTCAACCGCGGCCTCTGGATCGGCCTGGGCGTCGCCGCCGCCTACCTGGTCATGAGGACGAGCGCGCGGCGCCGCCTGGTGATGTGCGCGGCCGTCGCGGCGGGGGCACTGGCCTTCGTCCTGAGCCCGCTCCAGCCGCTGGTCGCCCAGCGACTGGACAACCCGCACAGCAACGACATCCGGGCCTTCACCGTGTCGTCCACCATCGCCGCGGCGGGCACCTCCCCCTTCATCGGCTACGGCAACAACCGCAGCGCCCGGGGCAACTACCGGACGATCACCACCGGCAAGAGCGACTGGTGCGACACCTGCGGCCACCCGCCGCTGGGCAGCGACGGCCAGCTCTGGCACCTGATGATCACTCAGGGCTTCACCGGCGCCGCGCTCTACGTCGCGTTCTTCGCCGGAGCCGTCCGCCGCCACTGGTCCGACCGCTCGCCGATCGGCACGGCCGGCGTCCTGGTGATGATCCTCACCCTGCTCTACATGTTCGTCTACGACGGGCTGGTCACACCGCTCATCCTCTACCTGATCTCTTTCACACTGCTCTGGAGGAACACCATGGCACGGGGGGCCACCGAATGAACGACGCCCGGGTCCGGCGGCGCTACCTCGACCGGACGATCGGCCTGCTGTTCCCCGGTCCCGGGGGGGACCGGCCGTACAGCCTGCTCCCGCACCCCCTGATCCCCCGCAGGCTCACCCCGCGGGCGTGGTGGCACCCCTGCGGCAGGGTCATGGTCCCCGCGGGGGAGGACAGCATCGAGACCCACCTGAGCGAGGTGCTGGGCATCCCGGTCCGGGTGACCCTCCACGTGCGCCCCGCCCGGCGGGCCAACCGCAAGCCCGTCCTGGAGGCCCGGGGCCCGGACGGCACGGTCGCCTTCGTCAAGATCGGTGACACCGACCGCACCCGCGAACTCGTCGCGCACGAGGCACGGACGCTCGCCATGCTCGCCGAGACGCCGCTGAAGACCGTCATCCCGCCGACCGTGCTCCACCACGGCTCCTGGCGCGACCTGTCGGTCCTCGCGCTCTCCCCCCTGCCCGTACGGCGCGGCGCGGCCGGGGCGGACCTGCGCGCCGAGGCGATCCGCGAGATCAGCGGGGTCGGCGGGGAGCGCTTCGCCTGGCACGGCGACTTCTCCCCGTGGAACATCGCGTGCGGCCCGGACGACCGGTTGCTGGTGTGGGACTGGGAGCGGTTCGGCACCGGCGTGCCGCTCGGCTTCGACGCGCTCCACCACTTCCTGCAGCGGGCTCTGCGCCGGATGGACCCGGCGACCGCCGCCCGCGCGTGCCTGGCGCAGGCGTTGCCGCTGCTGGCCCCGTTCGGCCTGTCGGCGGGCGAGGCGCGGCTGACCGCGGTCCACTACCTGACCGCACTGGCCCACCGGCACGCCGCCGACGGACACGAGCCGCTCGGCCCGCCCGCCGCATGGCTCAACCCCGTCGTCGACTCCCAGGAGGTCCTGGTGTGAAACCCGCGCTGAAACGCTCCGTGCACGCCGTGTCCCGGACCACGGGACGTCTCACCTCCGGCAACCGGGTCCTGCCGTCCTTCCTGGTCGTCGGGGCGCAGCGCTCCGGCACGACCTCGCTCTACCGGGCGCTGGCCCGCCACCCCCTCGTGCTCAAGCCCGTCCTGCACAAGGGCGTGCACTACTTCGACGTGGCCTACGACCGCGGCCTGTCCTGGTACCGGGCGCACTTCCCGCTGCGGGGGGCGACCCTGCGGCTGTCCCGCCGCTACGGCCACCGCCCCCAGGCCTTCGAGTCGGCGCCCTACTACCTGTTCCACCCGCTGGCCGCCGCCCGGATCGCCGCGGACCTGCCGGGCGTGAAGCTGATCGTGCTGGTCCGCGACCCGGTCGAGCGCGCCTTCTCCGCACACGCCCACGAGCTGGCCCGGGGCTTCGAGACCGAACGCTGCTTCGCCAGAGCCCTGGAGCTGGAGGAGGAGCGGCTGGCCGGGGCGGAGGAGTCCCTCGTCGCCTCGCCGTACTCGACGCACCACGCCCACCGCCACCACGCCTACCTGGCCCGGGGCCGTTACGCCGAGCAGCTCGCCCGGGTGGAGCGCCTGATCGGCCGGGAGCGGATCCTCGTACTGGACAGCGGGGAGTTCTTCACCCGGCCGGAGCCCGTCTACGACCGGGTGCTGCGGTTCCTCGGCCTGCCGCACCTCGGCGATCCGGTGTTCGACCGGCACAACGCCCGCCCCCGGCCCGCTCCGATGCCCCCGTCGCTCCGTCGCGAGCTGGCCGCCCGGTTCGAGGGGTCCGACGCCCGGCTGGCGCCCTGGCTCGGCGCGGAGCCATCGTGGCGGTCCTGAGACGGGGCGCGGCCGGACTGGCCGGCGCCGCCATCGGTGCCGTCGCGCAGTTCCTACTGATCCTGGCGGTCGGCCGGGAGGCCGGGCAGGAGGCGGCGGGTTCGTTCTTCGCCGCCACGGCGCTCTGCCTGACGGCCGTCGGGATCCTACGGATGGATGCCGGCAATGGGCTGGTCCACGTCGTCTCCCGCGGCGGACCGGCCGGCCTCGACCGGGCCCGGGGCTACCTCCACGCGGCACTCGTCCCGGTCCTCGTGCTCTCGGCGGCCGTCGCGGCCGCCGTCCTCGCCTGCGCCGAGATCCTCGCCGGGACCTCCGCCGGGGCGGTGGGACCGGCCGACGCCGTCCGGGTGCTGGCCGCGGCGCTGCCCGTCCTCGTCTGCGCCGACGTGCTGGTGGCGGCCACCCGCGCGTTCGGTTCCATGCGCCCCACTCTGCTGCTGGACGGGATCGTCCGGCCGGTGGGCCAGTTGGCGCTCGTCTGCTCGGTGCTGGCGGTGCCGCCCGCCGACCCCGTCCTGCTCGCGGCGGCCTGGACCCTGCCCTCCCTGCCGGCGCTGCTCCTGGCCGCCCTCTGGTTGCACCGCCGGCTGCCGCCCCGCGCGCCGCGGGCTTCACGGGCATCGCAGGCGCCAGGGGCTTCGCGGGTATCAGGGGCACCGGGGGCGTCCCGGGCGCCGTGGACGCCGTGGACCCCGCAGGCGCTGGACGACGCCCGGGACCTGTGGCGGCACACCTGGCCCCGGTCGGCGGGCGCGGCGCTGCAGGCGGTGTTCCAACGGCTCGACGTCGTCGTCGTGGCGGTGCTCGCCGGACCGGCCGAAGCCGCCGTCTACACCGCCGCCACCCGGTTCAAGGTCGTGGGCCAGCTCGCCGGCCAGGGCCTGGCCCGCGCCGTACAGCCTCGCCTGGTCCGCGCGCTGGCCGACGGCGACCTGCCCCGGGCCCGCGCGCTCTACCAGGGCACGACCCTCTGGCTGGTCCTGCTGACCTGGCCCGTCTGGCTCGGCTATGCCGCGTTCGCCCCCTGGCTGCTCGGCCTGTTCGACAGCGGTGGCGGTGACGGGGGGAGCTACGCCTCCGGTGTCCCGGTGGCGCTCGTGCTGTCCGCGACGATGATGGTCGCCACCGCCTGCGGCATGGCCGACGTGGTGCTGACCGCCGCCGGGCACGCCCGGGCCGGACTCGTGAACCTGATCTGCGCCGTCGCGGTGACCGTGCTGCTCGACGCGCTGCTGGTCCCCTCCCACGGCGCGTACGGCGCGGCCCTCGGCTGGGCCGGGGGCGTGCTCGTGAAGAACGCGCTGCCACTGTGGCAGCTCCACCACCACAGCCTGCACCCCTTCGGCCACGGCACCCTGGCCGCGTGCGGGCTGCGCCGGACGCGACCGGACGCGCCCGCCCCGGGGAGCAGAGCCCCGAACACCTCCGCTCCCGGAGGCGGGGATCCGGACGCCCCCGTCCCCGGCCCCCTGACCTCCGGAGGCGGCCGGTGACCCCCGTCCTGGTGACCGGGCTGCCCCGGAGCGGGACGAGCTGGACGGGCAGGATGCTCGCGGCGGGCGGCGAACTGGTCTACGTCAACGAGCCGCTCAACCCGCTGCCCCGGCCGGGCCGCTCCCCCGGCGTGCTCGACGCCGACGTCACCCACCGCTTCCAGTACATCTGCGCCGACGACGACGGGCCGTGGCTGCGGGCCTTCACCGACACCGTCTCCCTGCGCTACCGGTTCCTGGCCGAGCTGCGCCGCAACCGCGCGCCGTACGACCTCGCCCGCATGGTCCGGTACGGCACCGCGTTCACCCTCGGGCGGCTGACCGGCCGCCGGGCGCTGCTCGACGACCCGTTCGCGCTGTTCTCCGCGGGCTGGTTCGCCCACCGGCTGGGCTGCCGGGTGATCATCCTGGTCCGTGACCCGGTGGCGTTCGCCGGGAGCTGGCAGCGGCTCGGCTGGACGGTCTACTTCCACGAGCTGCTGGAGCAGCCGCTGCTGGTCCGGGACCACCCCCGGGTGGAGGAGCTGCGGCCGCTGGTCGGCTGCCAGGACCGGCTGCTCAAGAACGTCGCCCTGTGGCGGACGGCCGCGGCCGTCGCCGCCGACCTGGCCGCCCGGCACCCGGAGATCCTGCTGGTCCGCTACGAGGACCTGGCCGCCGCCCCGGTGGAGGGCTTCCGCCGCCTGTACGACTGGGCCGGCCTGACCTGGTCCGCGCGCGCCGAGGGACGCGTCCGCCGCGCCTGCACGGCCCCGGGCTCCACCGCCCGCGGCTTCGCCTGGCACGGCCTGTCCCGCACGGCCTACCGGCCGATGGACTCCCGCCGGGCCCTGGCCGAGGCGGGAAGCCGCCTCAGCGAGGAGGAGGCCCGGCGGGTCAGGGAACTGACCCGCGGCTGAGCGGGCGTCTCCCGGGCGGGCGTCTCCCCGAGGGGCCGTCCCCGCCACTCCGCCGCGGTGCGGGGAGGGGCGGGGTGGGGCACGAAGGGCACGGAGAAACGGCGTGAAGCGTCAGGAGACCACGGTCTTCAGGAGAACAGCCGTTTGAACAGGCAGACGGTGAGCAGTTTCAGCGCGAACGGCAGGTCGTCGACCAAATAGCGGCGGGCCAGCCGGCCCGGCTCGCTGAGCAGCCGGAAGAGCCACTCCAGCCCGGACCGCTGCATCCACTCCGGCGCCCGGCGCACGGCCCCGGCGGCGAAGGCGATGGCCGACCCGCAGCCGATGAACCAGGTCCCCGGCAGTTCCTCGCGGAGCGCGGCGATCAGCCGGTCCTGCTTGGGGAAGCCCAGGCCGACGAAGACCACCCGGGGCCCGGCGGCCACGATCGCCGCCCGGACCCGCTCGTAGCCGTCGGGGGTGTCCTCGAACCCGTACGGCGGCGCGTCCACCCCGGAGACGAGCAGTCCCGGGTAGCGGTCCACCAGCCTGACCGCGGCCTGCTCCGCCACGCCCGGCGGACCGCCCAGCAGGTAGATCGGGTAGCGGTAGAAGGCCGCCGCCTCCGACAGGGACCAGATCAGGTCCGCGCCGGTGATCCGGCCGGGGACGGGGGTGCCGAGCAGCCTCGCCGCCCACACCAGCGGCATGCCGTCGGCCACCGCGAGATCGGCACCCTCGACCAGCCGGCGCAGTGCCTCGTCGCGGGCGACGGCCCGGCTGATGTCCACGTTCGGGGTGACGATGTGACCGCCCTCGCCCCGTTTCAACGCGGCCACCGCGTGGTCGACCACCTCGGTCTCGGTCATCGGGTCGATCGCGACGCCCGCCACCCGGACGCGGCGGCGGAGCCGCCTGCGGGTGGCCTTGTCCGGCCGCGGCCGCTGCCGCGGGACCGCCGCGCCCGCGGAGGCCGCCGTCTTCCCCGGCCTCGCCGCCTGCGCCGGGTCCGCGGGGAGCGCCGTCTTCCCCGATCTCGCCGCCTGCGCCGGGTCCGCGGGGAGCGCCGACTTCACCGACTTCACCGACTTCACCGACTTCACCGCTCTTCCCGGCCCGAACCTCCCGGCCGGGTCCTTCGGTCCCGTCGCCATCGCGAGGCACCCGTCCGTGGCCACCGGGGCGTGGCCTGCTCCGGCCCGCATCAGATGCCGTGTCCGTGGTGGTGCAGGCGGCTGAGGACCGCCTGGGCGGGCACCAGGCCGAGCGCCACGGCCAGGGCGATCGGCGCGCGGGGTTCGCCGCGCCTGGCGGTGAAGGCCCGCCAGGCCCAGCGGCCCGCCTCCCTCCGGCGGCCCAGGGCCGCGTGGTGGAAGGCGAGTTGGCCGTAGATCCGCGCCGCGCCGCGCGGGTCTACGGCCAGATCCGGGTGCCGGGCGAGCATCCACTCGAGCCCGGCGATGCGATCGGCCCAGCGGGTCGCGTACGTGGAGCCGCCCCAGCGCACCTGCACCAGCGGGCGGTCGACGTGCACGATCGGGTGGCGGCCGGCGGCGCGCAGGGCCAGGTCCCAGTCCTCGTTCTGGCCCCCGGGAGCGCTCTCGTCCACCCAGAAGGCTCCGCGCCGGAACAGGAACGTCGAGGAGTGGACCATCACCATGCGCGAGCGGACGAGCTGCTCACGGGTCACCCGGCGGGTGCCCGCCAGCCGCGGCACCCGCCGGGAACCGTACTCCACCTCGATGGCGCAGCTGGCGAACTCCGCCTCCGGCGCCGCCTCCACCGCCGCGACCTGCGCGGCGACCTTCCCCGGCAGCCACCGGTCGTCGTCGTCGCAGAAGGCCACCAAGTCGGTGCCGAGCGCGGCGATGCCGGTGTTGCGCGCCCCCGGCAGGCCGGGGGTGAACCGGTTGGCCAGCACCCGCACGCCGCGCTCCGGCGGCGGGGTCTCCCCCCGGACCGCCAGGGCCCGGCCCGCGAGGAGGTCGGCCACCTGGCCGGCCACCCGCGACGGGTCACCGCCGTCGGCGACGATGACGATCTCGACGGAGCCCGGGTAGTCCTGCGCGAGCACGGCGCACGTGGCCGCGCGCAGCTGGTCGGGCCGATCTCCACGCGTGGGGATGACCACGCCCACCGATGGACTCACGAGAGCCTCCAGGGATAGTCGTACTTGAGCATGAGGGGCCAGGTCAGCGCGGTGACCAGGCTCCGTTGCCGGGGCGGGGCGCCGGTGCGCCAGCCGTCGTCCCGCGTCAGGCCGATCCGGCCGACCGTGAACCGCACGGGGTTGCCCGAGGCGGTGTGCGCCACCGACAGCTCGGCCTCGCCGTCGCCGAGGAAGCCCAGGCTCGGGCGGACGCCGAGCCCCGCGGCCAGGCGCCGCAGCGTTCTGGCGGGAGAGCCCAGCAGGTCCTCGTAGCGGATCCGGGTGACGGGCACGCCCTCACGGGCCAGCAGCTCGAGACCGAGGTTCTGGGTCAGCCAGTGCATCGAGGTCCGGGCGGGCGACCAGATGGTCATGGGGGTGCCGTCCTCCGGTCGCGCGACCCGGCGCCGCCAGGAGTGCGCGACCGCGCGGGGGTCTCGCACGACGTGCACGACGTGCACGTCGACTCCGGCCGCCGCCAGGCAGAACGCCAGGGAGGCGTGTTTGCTGGAGTCGACGACGAGCGGGCTGTCCGCGACCTCGGCCGCCGCCTCGTAGAGCCTGCGGTAGGCGGTGGCGTACTCGCCGAGCTCCTCGGTCACCGTCGGCGACCGCCACGCCCCGGCGCCCGCCCGCTCCTCGGCGAGCAGCCGGGCCAGGCCCGGGATCCGCCGGGTGCGGTCCACCCGGCGCCTCAGCTCGAGCACCCGCTCGGCCCGCTCCGCGGACCACCCGCCGAACGCGCGGTCACCGACCTTCAGCCAGAAGGGGCACGCGCCGAACGGCTCACCGCAGCCGCAGGCCTCGTCCGCCAGCACACCCCGTGCCCAGAGGTGGACCACCTCGCCGAGGGCGACGCAGCCGGGGAGCTCCCCGAGCAGGCGCTCCAGCAGCGTGGTCCCGCTACGGCCAAGCCCACCCAGGAAGACCACCCGGGTGGGCTGCGGACGAACAGACACAGGCACGAATCCTCACCGTTATGGATACGGAACGTGCCGACGATATCGCGGAGAGTAACCTCGCAGTCAGTGAACGGTCAAAGGATCTACCTACGGCGGGTGACCGGCCGGTTACCGCACCTCGACGATCATGCCCGCCGCGACGGTGTTGTTGGTGGCCTCGTCCACGAGGATGAAACCGCCGGTGAGACGGTTGCGCGCGTAGTCGTCCACGAACAGCGGCTGGGTGACGCGCAGCGAGACGCGGCCGATCTCGTTCAGGCCGAGCGCGGTCGCCGACTCGTCGCGGTGCAGGGTGTTGACGTCGAGCCGGTAGTGCAGGTCCCGCACCAGCGCGCGGGCCGTCCTGGTGGTGTGCTTGATCGTCAGTTTCGTGCGCGGGGCCAGCTTGGACGCGTCGGTCATCCAGCAGACCATCGCCTCCACCTCCTGCGCGACGTGCGGCTGGTTGTTCGGGCGGCAGATCATGTCGCCGCGCGAGATGTCGATGTCGTCCTCCAGCCTCAGGGTGACCGACATCGGCGCGAACGCCTCCTCCACCGGGCCGTCGAACGTGTCGATGGACGCGATGCGCGTGGTCAGCCCGGACGGCAGGTGCACGACCTCGTCACCGGGCTTGAGCACGCCGCCCGCCACCTGCCCCGCGTAGCCGCGGTAGTCGTGGAAGGCCGGGTCGGTCGCCTTCTGCGGGCGGATGACGTACTGCACGGGGAAGCGCACGTCGACGAGGTTCCGGTCGGAGGCGATGTGCACGTTCTCCAGGTGGTGCAGGAGCGACGAGCCGTTGTACCACGGCATGTTCTCCGACCGGGAGACCACGTTGTCGCCGTGCAGCGCGGAGATCGGGATGAACGTCAGGTCCGGCGCGTTCAGCTTCGAGGCGAACGCGGTGAACTCCTCGCGGATCTCCTCGAACCGCTCCTGGGAGTAGTCGACCAGGTCCATCTTGTTGACGGCCAGCACCAGGTGGGGGACGCGCAGCAGCGTCGTCAGGAACGCGTGCCGGCGCGACTGCTCCAGCACGCCCTTGCGCGCGTCGATCAGCACGACCGCCAGGTCCGCCGTGGAGGCGCCGGTGACCATGTTCCGGGTGTACTGGATGTGCCCGGGGGTGTCGGCGATGATGAACTTGCGCTTGGGAGTGGCGAAATAGCGGTAGGCCACGTCGATCGTGATGCCCTGCTCCCGCTCCGCCCGCAGGCCGTCGGTGAGCAGCGACAGGTCGGTGTACTCGGTGCCCCGGTCGCGGGAGGTGCGCTCGACCGCCTCGAGCTGGTCCTCGAAGATCGCCTTGGAGTCGAAGAGCAGCCGCCCGATCAGGGTCGACTTCCCGTCGTCGACACTTCCCGCGGTGGCGAAGCGAAGGATGTCCATCAGTTCTGCTCTCCAGAGGTCGTACGGCGTGCGCTGGGGGACGGGGAGGGGAGGTGCCGCATCAGAAGTAGCCCATCCGCTTGCGGTCCTCCATCGAGGCCTCGGAGGCGCGGTCGTCGGCGCGGGTGGCGCCCCGCTCGGTGATCCGGGTCGCGGCGATCTCCTCGATGATCTCCTCGACGGTCGCCGCGGTGGACTGCACGGCGCCGGTGCAGGTGATGTCGCCGACCGTGCGGTAGCGGACCGTCATCTCCACGAGCGGCTCGTCCTCGTCCCGGGTGACGAACTCGCTGTCGGCCAGCAGCATGCCGTCGCGCTCGAACACCTTGCGCGTGTGCGCGTAGTAGATCGACGGGATCTCGATGCCCTCACGCCGGATGTAGTCCCAGATGTCCAGCTCGGTCCAGTTGGAGAGCGGGAAGACCCGGATGTGCTCGCCCTTGCGGATCTTGGCGTTGTAGAGGTTCCACAGCTCCGGCCGCTGGTTCTTCGGGTCCCACTGGCCGAAGTCGTCGCGGAAGGAGAACACCCGCTCCTTCGCGCGGGCCTTCTCCTCGTCGCGGCGGGCGCCGCCGAACACCGCGTCGAACTCGTTGTCCTCGATCGCGTCCAGCAGCGTGGTGGTCTGCAGCCGGTTGCGGGAGGCCCGGCGGCCGGTCTCCTCCACCACGCGCCCGGCGTCGATCGAGTCCTGGACGGACGCCACGACCAGGCGCGCGCCCAGCTCCGCGGCCCGCCGGTCGCGGAACTCGATGACCTCGGAGAAGTTGTGGCCGGTGTCCACGTGCATCAGCGGGAACGGGATCGGCGCGGGCCAGAACGCCTTCTCCGCGATGCGGAGCATCACGATGGAGTCCTTGCCCCCCGAGAAGAGCAGACACGGTCGCTCGAACTCCGCCGCCACCTCACGCATGATGTGGATGGCCTCCGCCTCGAGGACATCGAGCTGCGACGTGGTGTAGTCGCGCTGAAGCATCTGACTCTCCCATCGGGGATTGGGGGTGCGCCCCTATCGGTGCAGATCCCGGATTCCGGCGAGCAGCGTTGGCGCCAGTCCTGGTAGGGATACCAGAATATCCGGTAGTGAGGGGTCGTCCTGGTTGTAGGTCAGCGCTGAGCCGTCGATCCGGCTCGCGTGGGCCCCGGAGGCCAGCGCCACCGCGACCGGAGCCGCCGAATCCCACTCGTACTGACCCCCGGCGTGCACGTACGCCTCCACCTCGCCGGTCAGCACCGCGGAGATCTTCGCCCCCGCCGAGCCGATCGGCACCAGGTCCGCGCCGACCAGGTAGGCGAGCTTCTGCACGAACTCCGGCGGACGCGTCCGGCTCACCGCGATCCGCACCCGGCCGCCGCCCGGCCGTGCGACCGGCTCCGGGTCGGGAGCCGCCGCCTCCGAGCCGGGGGCCGCCTCCGGGCCGGGGAGCGGGCCGGGCAGCACCGGCGGCTCCGCCGTGGAGAGCGTCCTGCCCTGCGCGGGCAGCGCCACCGCCCCGGCGGTCAGCACGCCCCGCTCCCACAGCGCCACGTGGACCGCCCAGTCCTGGCGGCCCTCCTCGGCGAACTCACGGGTGCCGTCCAGCGGGTCGACGATCCACACCCGCTCCGCCGACAGGCGGCGGGAGTCGAGGCGCTCCTGCTGGGTCGCCTCCTCCGACAGCACGCTGTCACTCGGGCGCAGCCGCGCCAGGGCCTCCATCAGGAACCGGTGCGACTCGGCGTCGCCCCGCGCACGCAGCGCGGACGGATCGCCGAAGCCCTCCCCGTCCCGCAGCGCCAGCAGCCTCTCGCCGGCCTCGGCCGCCAGATCCCCGGCCAGGACGTGATCGTCGCGAATCGTCATCAGTATGCTCCAGCCCCTCGCGCGACAGCCGACCAAGTCTTCCACAGGATCTGCAGGTCCAGCATGAGGGACCAGTTCTCCACGTAACGCAGGTCCAGCCTGACCGATTCCTCCCAGCTCAGGTCCGACCTCCCGCTCACCTGCCACAACCCCGTCATCCCCGGCCGGACCAGCAGCCGCCGCCGGACGTCGTCACCGTACCGGGCCACCTCCTCCGGCAGCGGCGGGCGGGGGCCCACCAGCGACATGTGCCCGAGCACCACGTTGATCAGCTGCGGCAGCTCGTCCAGGGAGTGGCGGCGCAGCCAGGCGCCGACCGGGGTCACCCGCGGGTCGTTACGGATCTTGAACAGCACCCCCCCGTCGTCGCTCATCAAGGTGATCTTCCGCTGCTCCGCGTCGGTCACCATCGTCCGGAACTTGTAGATCATGAACTCCGCGCCGTCCCGGCCCACCCGCGTCTGCCGGAACAGCACCGGCCCCGGCCCCGACATCCGCACGGCCAGCGCCAGCGCCAGCAGCAGCGGCGCCAGCAGCACCAGCAGCGCCCCCGCCCCCACCCGGTCGAAGAGCATCTTGACCACCTGGCGCAACCCCGCGAGCTCCGGGTGGTCCACGTGCAGCAGCGGCAGGCCCGCCACCGGGCGGATCGTGGTCCGCGGCCCCGCCACCTCCATCAGCGCCGGGGCCACCACCAGGTCCGTGTGCGTCTTCTCCAGCCGCCAGGCCAGCCGCCGCAGCGCCGTGCCGTCCATCTCCGGGCAGGCCAGCACCGCCACCGTGTCCGCGTCCGCCTGCCCCACCACCAGCGGCACGTCCGACAGGCCGCCCAGCACCGGCACCCCCGCCACCTCGGGACCGCCGCCGCGCGGCACGCACACCCCCACGACCTCCATGCCGTGGTAGCGCTCCCGGCGCAGCCGGTCGACCAGCTCCGCCGCCGCCACCCGGTGGCCCACCGCCACCACCCGCCGCATGCACCCGCCCCGGGCCCGCCTCCGGTGCAGGGACCGGCGCAGGCCGTAGCGCGTCAGCAGCGTCAGCACCGTGGCCAGCGGCACCGCCAGCACCACGTAACCGCGCGCCACGTCGGTCTTCGTCACGTACGCGCCGACCGCGAGCGCAGCGGTGATCATGAAACCGCACTGCAGGACCCGCTGGAACTCCTCCGGACCCAGACCGATCAGCCTCGCCTCGTAGGCCCGGTTCAGCGCGATCACGCACACCCACACGACGGGCAGCGCCGCGCTCAGCACCATATAGGGGACGACGTACGGCGTGACCTCGCCGAACCGCACGAAGAACGCCAGAGCGCCTGAGAGGGAGGCGCACCCGAAGTCGGCGACGACCGCCCGCGCCCGGTGGCCGCGCACCCAGACCGGCTCCCGCCAACGCGCCGCCGGCACGGACCCGGACACCACATGGAGAGCCGTTACGTCGCGCACGCACCCCTCCGCGTAACCATTCGTCTACGGACAGTAATGGAATGGTATCGGCGAGAAGGAAGAACGGGGGGCGAACGCCGGAACGCACACCCCCGCGAGCCGTCCGCCGTGCCCGCTAGCGGGGCGGGCCCGCCGGCTTCAGATCGACGGCGTGGAAGGTGTTCTGCGTCGCCTCGAGCCCCACCCGGACCAGCGACTCCACCACATCCGCCGCCCGGTCCACCAGGAACGCCAGGTCCTTGCGCTCCGCGGTCGCGAAATCCCGCAGGACGTACGCCGCGGTGTCCATCCGGCCCGGCGGACGGCCGATGCCGAACCGCACCCGCAGGTAGTCACGCGTCGCCAGCGACTTCGTGATCGACTTCAGCCCGTTGTGTCCGTTGTCGCCCCCGCCCAGCTTCGCCCGGAGCGCGCCGTACGGCACGTCCAGCTCGTCGTGGACGACGACCACCCGCGCCGGATCGACCTTGTAGAAGTCCGCCAGCGCCTTCACCGGGCCGCCGGACAGGTTCATGAACGACAGCGGCTTGGCCAGGACCGCCGGGGCGCCCGCCAACCGGCCCTCCAGCACCTCGGCCCGCGACCGGTGCGCCTTGAACCGCCCCCCGGCCCGCGCGGCCAGCTCGTCCAGCACCATGAACCCGGCGTTGTGCCGGTTCCCGGCGTACTCCGGCCCCGGATTCCCCAGGCCGACCACCAGCCAGCGGTCCACGGCCGGCACCCCTTTCATACGCGTCAGGGCAGCCCGCTTCCGGACCGCCCTGACAGGTGTAGCAGAGAGAACTACTCGGCGGACTCGCCCTCGGCGGCCTCGGCGCTCTCGGCGGCCTCGCCCTCGGCGGACTCGGCGGCCTCGCCCTCGGCCGGCTCGGCGGCCTGCTCACCGGCGATGATCAGGACCAGCGCCTCGGAGTCGGCGGCCAGCGTCGTGCCCTTCGGCAGCTTCAGGTCGCCGGCGGTGATCTGGGTGCCGACCGCCAGGCCGGTGACGTCGACCTCGACGCCCTCGGGGATGTGGGTCGCCTCGGTCTCGACCGAGACCGAGACCATCTGCTGGTCCATCATGCCCTCGGAGACCTCACCGACCACGTTGACCGGGATGTCGACGGTGACCTTCTCGCCGCGCTTGACCAGCAGCAGGTCGACGTGCTCCAGGAAGCCCTTGATCGGGTCGCGCTGCACGCCCTTCGGGATCGCCAGCTCGTCGACCGCGCCCTCGAGACGGATCAGCACGTTCGGCGTGCGCAGGGCCAGCAGCAGCTCGTGGCCCGGCAGGGACAGGTGGCGGGGGTCCGTGCCGTGCCCGTAGAGGACGACGGGCACCTTGTGCTCGCGGCGGATCTTGCGGGCGGCGCCCTTGCCGAAACCGGTGCGCGACTCGGCGGCGATGACTACTTCAGACACGGCAGATCTCCTAGGGATCCTCGACGGTGAAAGCGCGCTCCCCCTCACCCGCCCTAGCGGAAGGCGTTACGAACGCGCGCAACCTGCACAGCCTATCGGCTCGCCGCAGGGCTTCGTCCGCCTCCCCGCGGGAGACGGACGGCGACCCCGGCCGACGCGCCTAGCTGTCGCCCTCGAACATGCTCGTCACCGAGCCGTCGCTGAACACCTCGGTGATCGCCCGCGCGATCAGCGGCGCGATCGACAGGACGGTCAGGTTGTCGAACCGCTTGTCCTCCGCCAGCGGGAGCGTGTTCGTGACGATGACCTCGGAGATGCGCGAGTTCTTCAACCGGTCCACCGCCGGGTCGGAGAAGACCGCGTGCGTCGCCGCCACCACCACGTCGGTCGCACCCTGCTCGTACAGCGCGTCCGCCGCCTTGCAGATCGTGCCCGCCGTGTCGATCATGTCGTCGATCAGCACGCAGGTGCGGCCCCGCACCCGGCCGACCACCTCGTTCACCTTCACCTGGTTGGCCACGTCCAGGTCGCGGCGCTTGTGGATGAAGGCCAGCGGAGTGCCCAGCGTGTCCGCCCAGCGCTCCGAGAGCCGCACCCGGCCGGTGTCCGGCGACACCACCGTGGTGTTGGCCAGGTCCAGCTTGTCCTTGAGGTAGTTGACCAGCACCGGCATCGCGAACAGGTGGTCCACCGGGCCGTCGAAGAAGCCCTGGATCTGCGAGGTGTGCAGGTCGATCGACATCAGCCGGTCGGCGCCGGCGGTCTTGAACAGGTCGGCCATCAGGCGGGCCGTGATCGGCTCGCGGCCCCGGCCCTTCTTGTCCTGCCGGGCGTAGCCGAAGAAGGGCATGATCACGGTGATCCGCTTGGCGGAGGCGCGCTTGAGCGCGTCCACCATGATCAACTGCTCCATGATCCACTGGTTGATGGGCCCGGTGTGGCTCTGGATCACGAACGCGTCGCAGCCCCGGACCGACTCCTGGTAACGCGCGTAGATCTCACCGTTGGCGAAGTCGCGCAGCGTGGTCGGGGCGATCCCGATCCCCAGGTGGTTGGCCACCTCCTCCGCCAGCTCGGGATATCCGCGCCCGGAGAAGAACATCAGTTTCTTCTCACCGGTCTGCTTGATGCTGCTCATTCGGAGGTGCTCCCCTGCTGATCTCCGGCCTCGGCGGCCCGCTGCGCCGCCTGCGCCGATCTGGTGCCCGGGCGCTTGCGCACCGTCCACCCTTCAATGTTGCGCTGCCGACCGCGGGCCACCCCGATCGCCCCGGCGGGGACGTCGGAGTCGATGACCGAGCCCGCGGCGGTGTAGGCGCCGTCGCCGATGTTCACCGGCGCGACGAGCATGGTGTCGCACCCGACGAAGGCGTGGTCGCCCACCGTCGTGTGGTGCTTGTTCACTCCGTCGTAGTTGACGAAGACCGAGGAGGCGCCGATGTTCGCCCCGGCGCCGATCGTGGCGTCGCCCACATAGGACAGGTGCGGCACCTTCGAGCCCTCGCCCACCCGGGCGTTCTTCAGCTCGACGTACGTCCCGGCCTTGGCCCCGCGGGCCAGCACGCTGCCCGGCCGCAGATAGGCGTACGGCCCGACGGCCGCCTCCGGACCCACCTCGGCCTCCACGCAGACCGCGTTGCGGACCACCGCCCCCTCGCCGACGACCGTGTCGGTCAGCGTCGAGGCCGGACCGATCTCGGCGCCCTCCCCGACGGTCGTACGGCCCTGCAGCTGGGTGCCCGGATGGACCACCACGTCCTGCCCCAGCACGACGTCCACGTCCACCCACGTGCTGGCCGGGTCGACCACCGTCACACCCGCCCGCATGTGCCCCTCCAGCAGCCGGGCGTTGAGCACCCGCCGCGCGAAGGCCAGCTGCACCCGGTCGTTGACGCCCTCCACCTCGACGTAGTCCGCCGCGACGTGCGCGCCCACCCGGTGGCCGTCCTCGCGCAGGATGGACAGCACGTCGGTGAGGTACTCCTCGCCCTGGGCGTTGGAGGCCGACACCCGCTTGACCGCGTCGGCCAGCAGCAGGCCGTCGAACGCGTAGACGCCGGAGTTCATCTCCCTGATCGCCCGCTGCTCCGGGCTGGCGTCCTTCTCCTCGACGATCGCCAGGACCGCCCCCGAGGAGTCGCGGACGATCCGCCCGTATCCGTGCGGGTCGGGGACCTCCGCGGTGAGCACGGTGACGGCGTTGCCGTCCTCGGCGTGCCGCTCCAGCAGGCCCGCCAGGGTGCCGGTGCGCAGCAGCGGCGTGTCCCCGTAGGTCACCAGGACCGTGCCGGCGACCGTGCCGACGGCCTCCAGGACCGTCCGCACCGCGTGGCCGGTCCCCTTCTGCTCCTCCTGGACCACGGCCAGCGCGTCGGGGCTGCTCACCGCCAGATGCGCCCGGACCCGCTCCCGCTCGTGGCCGATGACGACGATCAGCCGCTCGGGCTCCAGCCCCCGGGCGGCGGTGAGCATGTGGTCGACCAGCGTGCGGCCGCACAGCTCATGGAGGATCTTGGGTGTTCTCGACTTCATCCGGGTGCCCTCGCCTGCGGCGAGGACGATGACGGCGGCCGGACGCGGCACACTCACGGGCGAGGCTCCCTCGGCATCGCGGCTGAGACATGACGAAACGGGGTGACCGGCGGCTACCACCAGGGCACCGCACCGTCACCCGCTCGACAACGTGAGGATACCTTCCCCCCGGGGATCCCCCCAGCCGACCAGCCGCCCACCGAACCAGACAAACATCACAGTTCCGCCGCCTGGACTCGAACCAGGACATCCCGACACCAAAAGACGGTGGGCTGCCAATTACCCTACGGCGGATCACTCGGACAGATCTGACGGGTTGATCACCCATCGAGACAAGCCCGCCTCTACCTTACCGGGGATGGCGGTCTTCCGCCGATCGAGATCCGCCAACTCCTGGCGGCCCGCCGGACGACCGGCTTCGAGACAGAGCGTTCACCCCCCTCTGATGGAGGACGACTTCCCCGCATCGCTCCGACAGCCCATCCCTCGATCATTCTGTAGACCTCTAGTGGCTTCAGCACGTCGATCCGAAGGCAGCCTCGGTAGTCGGCTCCCGTGTTGTGTCGTACCGTCTGGAAGTTATGCCGCTTGAGAGTCGCCCGCCGGAACTGATCCGGATCCGCTCCGGTCAGGTCGAGCCAGAATCTCTCGGCAGCCTCGACATCGGCGCTCTCGTGAATGTGGACCCGGAAGTAGAGGCGATCCCTTGACACGCCGGCGACGTCCATGAAGCGGAGGAACAGGAGAATGAGCCCGGGATCGCTGTTGATGAACGTGACATGGTTGGACTCCCGGTAGGGCTTGTTCTTGTAACCCTCGCACCAATAGGCGACGGCCCCGGCGATGAGGATCTCACGGTCGGTCAACCGCCCTATCTCAGCGGCCGCGGCGTCGGAAATGCCCTGGCGGGTGGCCCGACGAATCTCCCGCTCCCGCTCCCAGTAACGCTCCACGCCTTCTATATTCCGCCTTCTGGCCTCCTCCCGACTCAGCCTTCCAGTCCTCGGAAGATCTCTCACCCACAGGGACACCGAGGACTTGGACACACCCAGTTCCTCGCCTATCTCCTTGTATGTGCGGCCTTCAGCTCGCAGTTCCCGCGCCCTCCGGTGCAGATCGTCCTTGGCGTTCGCACGCAGGCGGGAGTCGGGCAGCACCGTGCCCTTGAGGAGTTCGTTGAGGGTCCAATTGCTCGTCAGGCCGAGCTCCTCCTTGATCTGCATTCGCGATCTGCCCTCATCCCGCAGGGCGGCGGCCCGGAGGCGGAGGTCTTCGAAGCGGGCCATCTGTTCGGGGGTTCTGCTCATATGGGAACACTAGTTCCAGTTACTCTCGGCTTTCAAGTGATTACAGAAATCCAGAGGGCTCTCTTCGAGCTCAGCCTCGCTGTTCCAGCGCGGCAGCCGGATGTCTCGCTGGAACAACGAACCTCATCCGGTGGCGCGAGGGGATGTCGCGATCGGGCGGTGACCGCTGAGGAGATCGCCCATCAGCGGTGGGTCGGCACCACGGCCTGCCGATCGCATCCCACCACCCGCCACCCACCGCTCCTGGCGCCGTCCCCAGTGCCCCACCGCCGCGAAGAACTGCAGCTCCGGCCCGAACTCTGCTCACCGGTTCCAGGTCCCACACGTACGCCGCCGTCGCTGCCGGTCATGACGGTTGTCGGGCATACGACTGCCGGGGCAGCCGGGCGTCCGGCTCCGAGGCCGCTTCCAGCAGCGCCATCACCGATCAGGGTTCCCGCTCATCATCGCCGGGTCGGGTACCGACGGTGAAGCGGAGGGCGCGCCGCATGGGGATGCATTGCATCCGCTGTCATGCTGATCGCCGGCCGTGCCTTCGTCGACCGACTGGTCGCGTGTACCCGAGAGCGATCGCCGTCCAGCGCCGTTCCACTACCGGGAGACTGCGCTCTCTCTGCTGGAGAAGACGCGGGCGAACGCGGTATAGGCCGGCGTACCGGGATGTCGGTCGAGTACGGCGAAGTGAACCTGGTCGAAGCGGTTGCGCGTGGCCAGCGCCCGGGCGAACGCATCGGCGACCAAACCGGGATCGTTGCCGAACACCCCGCATCCCCACGCGCCGAGCACCAATCGGCGGTGACCGTGAGCTTCGGCCACATCGAGCACGCGAACCGCCCTCTCCCGCAGGACGGCCGGGACACTGTCCGCCAACTGCGGCTGGTTGCGCGCGATGACCCCCGCGTTGGGCGCGGCCGAGGTCAGGAAAGCCACCCGGTACGGCTCGTCGAGCATGCGACCCTTATCGTCGCGGAAGACCGGCACACCGGGTGAGTGGATGACCCGATCGCTGTATCGCAGGTCGCCTTGGGCGCGATGGTAGGCGTAGAGCCGGGTGTTCGCCACGGCATGCGTCACGTCGTCCGCCAGATGCACCCACCGGCCGGCTGGCGATGTGTACCCACCGCGTTGGACGATGGCGACCGTATCCCGTGCGATCGCGCGCAGCCGACTACTCATGATCCCCATCGTGGCATCCGGGCGGCTCCCATCACGAGGGATTTGTTCCCGGGTGGCACATCCGTCGAGCCCTAGGCTCTCGCCCGCGGCGGGGGGGCCGCCGGGCATTCTTCCTGTCAGCCCGTCCGCTCGAGCAGGGCGATCTACTCGCCGAAGCCGACCAGCAGGCCGCCACCCGCAGCGCGATCTTCGAGTTCATCAAGGGCTGATACGACCTGCGCCGGCCGCACAGCGCTCTGGGCCACGTCAGCCCTGCCACCTATGAGGCCGCTCACGCGGCCTGACCGCCATACCAAAAGTGTCCGTCGAAGCGGAACGAGCTCATCCTGCGCATGGAGCGGAGACGGGCCAGGATTACCGATCATCGGGCGGGGCAGCAGGACCGCGATGGGACCCCTAGCAGGCCGGCCCGAGGGCGGCAAGTCACGGCGACGTCAGGAAATCGCCGGAAAAGAGTCCTGTTCACGGCGTTGGCGCTTTAGGGGTTCTAACTTACTGTTGCGTAGGTTACGGTTGCGTAGGCAAGCAGAGCGCACGCCCTTCTCGATTCATGAGGTACCGCATGACAGTCGTATCCGACCGTCCCGCACCGGGTCCCAAGCCGGAGCTCGACCCGGAGCGGAAGACGCTCCCCGAACTCATCACCTTCGGCGTGGTCGTGGCCGCGCCGCTGATCGCCCTGGTCGTCGCGGTCCCGTTCGCCTGGGGCTGGGGGCTGGGCTGGGTCGACATCGCGATCGCCGCCGTCTTCTACGTGGTGTCGGGGCTGGGAATCACGGTCGGGTTCCACCGCTACTTCACGCACGGTTCGTTCAAGGCGAAGCGCCCGCTGAAGCTGGCGCTGGGCATCGCGGGCAGCATCTCGCTGGAGATGTCGGTGCTCGACTGGGTGGCCACCCACCGCAAGCACCACAAGTTCTCCGACAAGGAGGGCGACCCGCACTCGCCGTGGCGGTTCGGACCGGGGTTCTGGTCGATGGCCAAGGGCCTGCTCTGGGCGCACATGGGCTGGCTGTTCGAGACGCACCGCACGAACCGGGAGAAGTACGCCCCGGATCTGCTGAAGGACCCGGACATCATCAAGCTGCACAAGTGGTTCCCGGTGCTGGCGATCACCTCGCTGGTGGCCCCGGCGGTCCTGGGCGGCCTGATCACCTGGTCGTGGCAGGGCATGCTGACCGCCTTCTTCTGGGGCACGGTGGTCCGGATCGGGCTGCTGCACCACGTGACGTGGTCGATCAACTCCATCTGCCACGTCTTCGGCGAGGAGGCCTTCGAGTCCCGCGACAAGTCCCGCAACGTGTGGTGGCTGGCCATCCCGTCCTTCGGCGAGTCCTGGCACAACCTGCACCACTCCGACCCGACCTGCGCCCGCCACGGCGCGCTGAAGGGCCAGATCGACCTCAGCGCCGGAGTGATCCGCTGGTTCGAGAAGGCGGGCTGGGCCTACGACGTCCGCTGGCCGACGCCGGAGCGCCTGGCGGCGAAGCGCATTGGGGGCTGACCGGCCCGCGGGGACCGTTCCGGCGGTCCCGGTGGCGATGGCGGTCCTGCCCGGCACGGCGCTCGCGGTGGTTCCGTCCCGTACGGCTCCCGCCTCCCCGGTCGCCGGCGTCATTATTGGTCGTGTGAACGAACCTCGGCGGCGGATGACCGGTAAGGAGCGCAGGGAGCAGCTGATCCAGGTCAGCCGCACCCTGTTCGCGGAGAAGGGGTTCGACGGCACGTCGGTGGAGGAGATCGCGGCGAGCGCCAACGTCTCCAAGCCGGTGGTCTACGAGCACTTCGGCGGCAAGGAGGGCGTCTACGCGGTCGTCGTCGACCGGGAGATGCAGAAGCTGCTGGGCATGGTGACGGAGGCGTTGTCGGCCTCGCACGCCCTGGTGAAGCTGGAGCGGGCGGCGCTGGCGCTGCTGGCGTACGTCGAGGAGAACAGCGAGGGTTTCCGGATCCTGGTGCGCGACTCGCACGCGGCGTCGGGGACGGGCACGTTCGCCAGCCTGATCAACGACATCGCCAGCCAGGTCGAGGACGTCATGGTGGCCGAGTTCGCGGGGCGCGGTTACGACCCGAAGCTGGCGCCGATGTACGCGCAGATGCTGGTGGGCATGGTGGCGCTGACCGGCCAGTGGTGGCTGGACGTGCGCAGGCCGTCGCGCGAGGAGGTGGCCGCGCATCTGGTCAACCTCTCCTGGAACGGCCTGACGGGTCTGGATCCGCATCCCCGGCTGACGGCGACCTCCCGGGAGGCGGAGAAGCGGCGTCCGGTGACGCCGCGGCCGACGGACAAGGAGCTGCGGGAGCGGGAGAAGGCCCGCGAGCGGGAGCTCAAGGAGCTGGAGAAGATCCGCGAGCGGGAGCAGCGCGAGGCGGAGAAGCTGGCGCGGGAGCAGGAGAAGGCGCGGCAGCGGGAGCTGCGGGAGCGGGAGAAGGCCCGCGAGCGGGAGCTCAAGGAGCAGGAGCGGCTGCTGCGCGAGCGGGAGAAGGCCCGCGAGCGGGAGCTCAAGGAGCTGGAGAAGATCCGGCTCCGGGAGGCGAGGGCCGCCGAGCGGGAGGCCGCGAGGCTGGCGAAGGCGGTCGAGCGGGGGGCGGACCAGGAGGCTTCCCGCTCCCGGGAGTGAGCTTCCCCGTCCTCGGGAGCGGGTTCCCGCCCTCCGGATCGGGAAGGCGGGAGAAGCAACAGCGTCCGTTGAGCCGTAGTTAACGTTACGTTCAACAAAAGCGGGCATTCTGGTCATATGTCCGCAGAACCCGCGCCCCCCTCTCCGGAAGGGCTGCCTCTCCCCCAGGAGCGTTTCCTCAACCGCGAGGAGAGCTGGCTCCAGTTCAACCAGCGTGTCCTGGAGATGGCGGAGGATCCGTCCCTGCCGCTGCTGGAGAGAGTCAGGTTCCTGGCGATCTTCGCCAGCAACCTGGACGAGTTCTTCCGCGTCCGGGTGGCCGGCCTGAAGCGCCGGATGGCCACCGGCCTGCTGCTCCGCACCAAGAGCGGGCTGAAGCCGCGTGAGGAGCTGGCGAGGATCGCGGCGATCGCCGACGGCCTCGCGCAGCGGCACGCGGCCTGCTTCCACGAGAGGGTGCGCCCCGAGCTCACCGCCGAGGGCATCGCGATCGTCCGCTGGAACGACCTGAGCCGCGACGAGCGCACCGAGATGCGCAGGCTGTTCCGGGAGCGGATCCGGCCGGTGCTGACGCCGCTCGCCGTCGACCCCGCCCACCCCTTCCCCTACATCTCCGGGCTCTCGCTCAACCTCGCGGTGACCGTCCGCAATCCGGCGACCGGCCACACGGTGTTCGCCCGGGTGAAGGTGCCGGGCCGGCTGCCGCGTTTCGTCGCGGCGTCCGGGGAGCGGTTCGTCCCCCTGGAGGACGTGATCGCGGCCCATCTGGGCCAGCTGTTCAAGGGCATGGAGGTCGTCGAGCACCATGTCTTCCGGGTCACCCGCAACGAGGACCTGGACGTCGACGAGGACGTCACCGAGAACCTCATGCAGGCGCTGGAGAAGGAGCTGCTCAAGCGGCGGTTCGGCCCGCCGGTCCGGCTGGAGGTGGAGGACACCATCACGCCCGAGGTGCTCGACCTGCTGGTCGACGAGCTGGGCGTGGCCGAGCACGAGATCTACCGGCTGCCCGGCCCGCTGGACCTGACGGGGCTGCACACGATCGCCGACCTGGACCGGGGGGAGCTGAGCTTCCGCCCGTTCGTGCCGGCGGAGGTCGTGCACGTCGAGGACGACATCTTCACGGTGCTGCGGGAGCGGGACGTGCTGCTGCACCACCCGTACGACTCGTTCGCCACGAGCGTGCAGCGCTTCATCGAGCAGGCCGCCGCCGATCCGGGCGTGCTGGCCATCAAGCAGACGCTCTACCGGACCAGTGGCGACTCGCCGATCGTGGACGCGCTCATCGACGCGGCGGAGGCGGGTAAGCAGGTCGTCGTGGTGGTGGAGATCAAGGCGCGTTTCGACGAGCACGCCAACATCAGCTGGGCGCGCAAGCTGGAGCGGGCCGGGTGCCATGTGGTCTACGGCGTGGTGGGCCTGAAGACGCACTGCAAGCTGGCCCTGGTCGTGCGGCAGGAGCCCTCCGGCGAGCTGCGCACCTACTGCCACATCGGCACGGGCAACTACAACCCGAAGACGGCGCGGCTGTACGAGGACCTGGGGCTGCTGACCGCCGACCCGCTGGTGGGCGAGGACGTCACGGACCTGTTCATCCACCTGACGGGCTACTCCAACCACACGGCCTACCGGCGGCTGCTGGTCGCCCCGCACTCGCTGCGCGGCGGCCTGCTGGCCAGGATCGACCGGGAGATCTCCCACCAGCGGGCGGGCCGTCCGGCCCGGATCCGGATGAAGACGAACTCCCTGGTGGACGAGCCGCTCATCGACGCGCTGTACCGGGCGTCGCAGGCGGGCGTCCCGGTGGACCTGTGGGTGCGCGGGGTCTGCACGCTGCGGCCGGGGATCCCGGGCCTGTCGGAGAACATCCGGGTCAGGAGCGTGCTGGGCCGGTTCCTGGAGCACTCGCGGATCTACGAGTTCGGCCAGGGCCGCAGGCCGGAGATCTGGATCGGCAGCGCCGACCTGATGCGCCGCAACCTGGACCGCCGGGTGGAGGCGCTGGTGAAGGTGACCAGCCAGAAGCACCGGCTCTACCTCAGCGACCTGCTGGACCGGGCGATGGCGGAGGACACGACGACGTGGTGGCTGAACGCGGACGGCTCCTGGAACCGGCACCGGGGCGAGGACCTGCAGAGCCATCTGGTGGGCACGCGGCGGTGGAGGTCGGTAGATGACTGAGTCCGTTCGGGCGCGCACCCGTCCGGGCGGCATGATCCGTGCCGCCGGGGCGGTGGTGTGGCGGGGCGAGGAGTCGGCTCCGGAGATCGCGGTCGTCCACCGGCCGAGGTACGGCGACTGGTCCCTGCCGAAGGGCAAGCTGAAGCAGGGCGAGCACGTGATCGCCGGGGCGCTGCGCGAGGTGGCCGAGGAGACCGGGGCGACGGTCGTGCTGGGCCGGGCGCTGCCCCCGGCGCACTACATGAAGGGCGGCCGGCTCAAGCGGGTCGACTACTGGGTGGCGCGGGCGGTCGCCGAAGGGGCGCCCACCGCGGCGGACGAGGTGGACGAGGTGGCCTGGCTGCCGCTGGAGGAGGCGTGGCGGCGGCTGACCTACGAATGGGACGCCGAGCTGCTCCGGTCGCTGTCCGGGGCCCCGCTGGCGACCGTGCCGCTGGTCCTCGTCCGGCACGGCGTGGCGGGTTCGCGCGACGCGTGGGAGGGCGACGACGACCTGCGCCCCCTGGACGGGACCGGGAGGGCGCAGGCGGGGCGGCTGGCGGACGCGCTGGCGGGTTACCGCCCGGTGGAGCTGGTCAGCTCGCCGAGCCTGCGGTGCGTGCAGACCCTGGAGCCGTACGCCGGGCGGGCGGGCCTGGAGGTCCGCCGCGAGCCGCTGCTCTCGGAGAGCCGCCACGACCCCGCCGGGACCCTGCGCGTCGCGTCGGCGGTGCTGGAGTCGGGCGCGCCGGCGGTGCTGTGCAGCCACGGCAAGGTGCTCCCGGGACTGATCGCCGGACTCGTCGGCGGGCCGGACGAGGTACGGCTCGACAAGGGCGCGTTCCTGGTCGTGCACCGGGCGGGCGGCCGGATCGTCGCCACAGACCGCCACCCCGCCTGAGACGGGCCGGACGGCCCCGCGGGGGCGGGGCCGTCCCCGGTCTCCGGGTCGGTCGTCCCGGTGCCCCGGAGCCCGTGCGGTGGCCGGCCGTACGGGTGCGGGTGCGGGGCGGGCCGGACCGCCGCCGGGCGGATCAGAGGAGCCTGGCGACGGCCTTGGCCGCCCTCCGCCACACCTCGGGGAAGTCGGCGCGGGCCCGGTCGGCGCGGGCCCGCTCCAGGCCGGTCAGGACGCCGTAGGTGAAGGTGTCCTCCCCGGCCTGCCGCGCGGCGCGGGCCTCCGCCGCCAGCCGCCGCTGGGCCACCACGCCGTCCTGGTGGGCGCCGAGCACCTCCTGCACGGCCTCGGCCCGCTCGGCGAGCTCGGTCATGCCGAGGGATTCGGCGGTGTAGCGGGCCCGTTTGGCGGCCTTGCGCACCTCGTGCAGGGCGGTCTCCCGCTCTCCGGGGTCCTCCGTTTCCTGGGCGGCCTGGGCGGCGCTGTAGGCGCGGGTGACGCGCTGCCAGCTCCTGGCCGCGACGGCGGTGAGGGAGGCGGCGGGCCGGCCGGCGTCCTTGGTGAGCGCGGGGGTGGCCAGGAGGTCGTCGAGAGCGTCGAGCAGGGCGAAGTAGCGTTCGCCGCCGAGCGCCTCCCTGATGCGGTCGTGGGCCTCGTGCTCGTCGTCGAGCAGGTCGGAGCCGAGGCGGGCGCGGACCGGGCCCGCGACCAGGTCCCCGTCCAGTCCGTCCAGGGCGCGGGAGAAGCGCTCTCTGATGACCTCCAGGTCGCGGGCCTCGCCGAGGACCTCGCCCAGCCATCTGAGTTCGTCCCGCAGCGGGCGGGTGCCGGTGACGATCCCCTTGAACGACTTCAGGGCGCTCCGCGTCCGGCGGCAGGCGACGCGCATCCGGTGGACGGCGTCCTCCTCGTTCCGGCGCACCCGGGGGTCCTCGGCGAGCAGCACGGCGACCTGGGAGGCCAGGTAGCCGACGACGGCCTCTCCGGCGCTCCCCGGCGCGGTCCGCGCGAGCTGCGGGCGGGGGATCCCACGGGAGGCGCCGAGCAGGCGGGCGAGTTTGCTGGCCGATCCGGCGGGGGCCGCCCCGGCCTTGCGGAGCCGCTTGCCGACCTTGCGCAGGAGCTTCTCGTCGCCTTCGACCAGTTCGGCCTCGACCTCGCGCCAGCGCTCGACGTACGGCTCGCCGCCGAGCACGGTGCCCTTGACCCGGTCGTCGGCGATCTCCACCAGGCGGACGCCCGCGCCGTTGCGCAGGTGGGTGACCGAGCGGCGGGTGTCGAGCTCGGCGACCGGGGTGAGGGGGGCGCCTCTGGTGTAGGCGAGGACGAGGTCGGCCAGCTCGGCCGGGACGATCTTGGTGCTGGGGGTCAGCGGGCAGGTGATCTCCTGCCGGACGCCCTTGGCCTTGGGCAGTTTGAGGTGCCAGCCGGGATCGAGGCCCCCTCGGCGGCGGCGGAGGGTGATGCCGCGGGCGGCGAGCCTCAGGTCGGGGGTGTCGAAGTAGACGGCGACCAGCCGGTGGGACTTGGGACCGGCGATCTCGTCGCAGCCCGGCAGTCCCGTCAGGTCGGGGAGGCGGTAGTCCTCCGGGACGTCGAACTTGTCCTCGATCTCCATCACCACGAGCCCACCCCTTTTGCCCGACTGTTTACCACACCATCCCAACACTTACCGATAAGCCGTTATTCATCCGTGGCGGCCTTGTGCACCACGGCGAAGACGCGCCGGAAGGGGAAGGGCGTGCCGTACGGCCGGCGGGGATAGGCCTCGTTCAGCAGGATCCCGCAGTCGGTGAGGAACTCCTCGTGCTCGGCCGGGGGCAGGCGGTCGAGCATGGGCCGCAGGGCCGTGCCCGCGATCCAGCCGAGGACGGCGTTCCGGCCCGGCAGGACGTGCAGGTAGGTGGTCTCCCAGGCGTCCACCTCGCGGCCCGGCCCGGCGAGCAGGTCCAGGTAGTCGGCGGGCCCGCCCACCGGGTCCTGCCGGACCAGGTCGCCGAGCCAGTCGAACCACTTGACCCGGATCACCTCGCGGACCGCCTCGTGGCTGGGCGCGTGGAAGTTGCCGGGGACCTGGAAGGCGAGCCACCCGCCGGGGGCGAGGGCCTCGACCCAGCGCGTCAGCAGCTCCGGGTGGTCCGGCACCCACTGCAGCACCGCGTTGCACACGATCACGTCCACCGGGCGCTCGGGGCGCCAGTCCGCGACGTCGCCGACGGAGAAGGAGAGCCGGTCGCCGGCCGGGGCCCGCTCGATCATCGCGGGCGAGGAGTCGAAGCCGTGGACCTCGGCCTCCGGCCAGCGCCGGGCCAGCTCCGCGGTGAGCTCGCCGCTGCCGCAGCCCGCGTCGACGACGTGGCCGGGGCGCTCCGCGCCGATCCTGGCGACCAGGTCGCGGAAGGGACGTGCCCGCTCCTCGGCGTAGCGGGCGTAGACCTCGGGGTCCCACATATCTCTTGACATCAAGATAATCGATATCAAGTTATATATCTCGATGTCAAGACAGATACACTCCCTGCCATGACCTCGCACCACCCGGACAGGACCGAGGACGAAGTCGACCGCCTGGTCGCCGCCTGGCGGCAGGAGCGCCCCGACCTCGACGTGGAACCGCTCCAGGTGCTCAGCCGCGTCTCCCGGCTGGCCCGCCACCTCGACCGGGCCCGGCGCGCGTCGTTCGCCGAGCACGACCTGGAGACCTGGGAGTTCGACGTGCTCACCGCCCTGCGCCGGGCCGGCGAGCCGTACGAGCTGAGCCCGGGGGCCCTGCTCCGCGCGACCCTCGTCACCTCCGGGACCATGACCAACCGGATCGACCGCCTCGCCGCCGCCGGGCTCGTCACCCGCCGTCCCGATCCCGAGGACCGGCGCGGCGTCCTGGTCTCGCTGACCGACGCGGGCCGCAAGCGCGTGGACGACGCCTTCGCCGACCTGCTCCGCCGCGAGCACGAGCTGCTGGCCGGCCTCGGACAGCATGAACAGCAGGCCCTCGCGGGCCTGCTGCGCACGCTACTCATCCCTTTTGACGCGACGGACACCGGAGCACCCTGAACCACAGGACTCTCTGTGCCCGCCCTGCGGGGGATAAACGCGATCTGCGGAATGTCATTCGCCGAGGCGGTCGGCGAGCTCCATCCACGCGGTCTCGATGTCGTCCTTCTCGGCCCGGACCGCCTTGAGCTCCGCGTCCAGCTCGGCCAGGCGGCCGTAGTCGGCGGCGGCCGCCGCCATGGAGTCGTGCAGCTTCGCCTCCCGGCCGGCCAGCTTGTCGAGCTGGCGCTCCAGCCGGGAGAGCTCCTTGCGGAGCTCGCGCTCCTCCTTCGCCGACAGCCCCGGACCCGTCTCCGCGGCCGGGGCGGCGGACGCGGCGGTGCCCGAGGGGGCCGCCGGGGAGACCGCGCCGGAGCCCGAGGCCGCGCGCGCCGACAGGGCCGCACCCGAGGCGCGCCGCTGGAGGTACTCGTCCACGCCGCCGGGGAGCATCGACAGCTTTCCGTCGCCCAGCAGCGCCACGCAGCGGTCGGCGACCCGCTCCAGGAAGTAGCGGTCGTGGCTGACCAGGATCAGCGTGCCGGGCCAGCCGTCGAGCAGGTCCTCCAGCTCGTTCAGCGTCTCGATGTCGAGGTCGTTGGTCGGCTCGTCGAGCAGCAGGACGTTCGGGTCGTCCATGAGCAGCCGGAGCAGCTGCAGGCGGCGGCGCTCGCCGCCGGACAGGTCGCCGACGACCTTCCACTGCGCCTCGCCCTTGAAGCCGAGGCGCTCCAGCAGCGCCGAGGCCGTCCACTCCTTCTTGCCGACCTGGATGAACTTGCGGATCTCCTCGACGGTCTCCAGCACCCGGCGGGACGGGTCGAGCTCGCCCAGTTCCTGCGACAGGTGCGCCAGGCGCACCGTCCGGCCGCGCACGACCTTGCCGGAGTCGGGCTGGACGGTGCCGGACAGCAGCCGCAGCAGCGAGGACTTGCCCGAGCCGTTCACCCCGATCAGGCCGATCCGGTCGCCGGGGCCGAACTGCCAGGTGCAGCGGTCGAGCACCAGCGGGCCCTGGTCGGGCCCGCCCGCGTGCAGGGTCACGTCCTCCAGGTCGTAGACCGTGCGGCCCAGCCGGGCGGCGGCGAACTTCACCAGCTCGACGCTCTCCCGCGGCGGCGGCTCGTCGGCGATCAGCGCCTGGGCGGCGTCGATGCGGAACTTGGGCTTGGAGGTGCGCGCGGGCGGGCCGCGGCGCAGCCAGGCGATCTCCTTGCGCATGAGGTTCTGCCGGCGGGCCTCGGAGGCCGCGGCGATGCGGGCGCGCTCGGCCTTGGCCAGCACGTAGGCGGCGTAACCGCCCTCGTAGCGCTCGACCGCGCCGTCGACGACCTCCCACGTCCGGGTGGAGACCGCGTCGAGGAACCACCGGTCGTGGGTGACGACCACCAGTGCGGTCCGCCGCGCGGACAGGTGCCTGGCCAGCCAGTCGATGGCCTCGATGTCCAGGTGGTTGGTGGGCTCGTCCAGGATGATCAGGTCGTGCTCCTCGATGAGGAGCCGGGCCAGGGCCGTACGGCGCCGCTCACCGCCGGACAGGCTCCGCGCCGGGGCGGTCAGGTCGATGTCGCCGAGCAGGTTGGCGAGGATCTCGCGGATGCCCGCGTCGCCCGCCCACTCGTGCTCCGGCCGGTCGCCGAGGACGATCTCGGCCACCGAGCGCGCGGGGTCGAGGTCGTCGCCCTGCGACAGGGTGCCGACGTGCAGGCCGCGGTTGTGCGTGACCCGGCCCTCGTTGGGCTTCAGGTGGCCGGCGATCACCGAGATCAGCGTCGTCTTGCCGCCGCCGTTGCGACCGACCACGCCGATGCGGTCGCCCGCCTCGATGCCGAGGGAGACGTCCTTCAGCAGCGGCTTGGGCCCGTAGGAGTGGGAGACCGACTCAAGATTGACCAGATTCATCTTGTGACAAGGGTATCCGAGGCTGCGCGGGGCTCCGGCTTCCCGGCGGCGCGCTCCCCGTACCGCGCCGCCCCCCGGCCGGGGCGGTCCGCCCTGCCGGGGCGGCGCTCAGGAGTAGTCGGATCCCGGGCGGACGATCATGAGGACCACGACGGCCGCCCAGAGCAGGTTGTAGACCCCCGCGAGCATGCTCAGGGTGCGCAGCCGCCCGCCGTCGTCGGGGTCGGCGAGCGCCTCGCTCTGCAGCGGCCGGATCCACAGGGCGAGCAGCCCGCCCGCGGCCGCGGTGAGGGCCATGGAGACGCTGATCCAGATCTCACCGATCCGGCCCTGGACGAAGGCCAGGACGATCCCCACGACGGGCACGACGACGGCGAGCACGCCGTAGCCGCGGGTGATGCGGTGCATCGCGACGGCCACGGCCCGGTTGCGGTCGCCCGGCGCCTCCGGACGCGGATCGGCGGTCGCGTCGGCGGCGGCCGGGTCCACCGCGGCCGCGCCCGCCGGGACGCCCGAGGCGACCGGGACGGCCGGCGAGGCCGCGGCGATCGGGGCGGCCGGCGAGGCCGCGGCGATCGGGGCGTAGCGGGGGAACAGGCTCGCCGCGACCGCGGAACCCCCGACGAACACGATGCCGGCGAGCACATGGATCGAGAGCAGCAGACCTTCCACAGGTTTCTCCCATCGCAACCTTCAGAATGCCTGAAGCCTAACAGATGCTTCAGGCGCCCTGAAGGTTGCGGCGGGGGCGGCGTCAGGGCCGGGAACGCCCGTCGAACACGGTGCGCACGGTGTCGGCGACCTGCCGCTGGACCGGGTCGGCGTCCGGGCCGAACAGCCGCTCGTCCACCCCGGCCACGGCCTTCATCGCCTCCCGCATGAGACGCTCGCCCTCGGGCGTGAGCTCGATGGCCGAGGCGGAGCCGGCGCGGGCGGTGGTGTCGCGGACCAGCCCGGCGCCGGACAGCGCCTTCACCGCCGAGTGGACGCTCTGGACGGTGATCCCCGACATCCGCGCCAGGTCGCTGAACGAGGCGCCGGGCACCCCGGAGATGTGTCCGAGCAGGCCGAACCTGCTCACCGTCAGCCCGAGCGGCGCGAGGGCCGCCCCCAGTTCGGACTCGATCCGGTGCGCCAGGGTGAGCAGCACGATGGAGGGGCTGGTCGCCGGCGGGCCCGGACGGGCGTTCTCGATCGTCACCTCCCAAGTCTCCCGCACCGCTCCTGGAGGGACCGCGCACTACACGACGGCGGGTCCCGGCACGGGGCCGTGGGCGGTCAGGACCTCGCGGGCCACGCCCGCGCCCCGCAGCGCCCCGGCCAACTCCCCGGCGTGCGCCTCGGAGGCGGCCAGGAAGGCGCAGGTCGGCCCGGAGCCGGAGACGATCGCACCGAGGGCGCCGTGGCCGCGCCCGGCGTCCAGGGTGGCGGCCAGGGAGGGGCGCAGCCGCAGGGCGGCCGGCTGCAGGTCGTTGGTCAGCTCGGCGCCGAGCGCCTTGGCGTCACCGTCGCGGAGGGCGGCCAGCAGCGCCCCGGCGGCCCGGGGCTCGGCGACCGGCAGCCCCTCCTCCGCCCGGATGCGGTCGCACTCGGCGTAGACCTTCGCCGTGGACAGGCCCCCGTCGGCCAGCGCGAACACCCAGTGGAACGGCCCGGCCGCCTCCAGGGGGGTCAGCCGCTCGCCCCGGCCGGTGCCGACGGCGGTGCCGCCGAGCAGTGCGAACGGCACGTCGCTGCCGATGTCGGCGGCGATCTCCGTCAGGTCCTCCAGCGGCAGGCCGAGACCCCACAGCTCGTTGCAGGCGACCAGCGCCGCGGCGGCGTCGGCGCTGCCCCCGGCCATGCCGCCGGCCACCGGGATCGCCTTGCGGATGGCCAGGCTCACGCCGTACGAGCGGCCCGCGTGCCGGGCCAGCGCGACGGCGGCCCGGATGGCGAGGTTGTCGTCGTCCTCGGGCACCTGATCGGCGGACTCGCCCTCGACCCGGACGCTCATCCCGGTCTCCGCGACGGCCGTCACCTCGTCGAAGAGCGAGACCGCGTGGAAGACGTTGACCAGGTCGTGGTAGCCGTCGTCCCGGAGCGGCCCGACCGCGAGCTGCAGGTTGACCTTGGCGGGGACGCGGACGGTCACGGAGTTCATGCGGCGCCCTCCACCGGCTCTTGCTCATGCATGGTCACCGATGGTAACGGGGGCGCCGCCCCGCCCACGCCAGCCCGCCGACAAATCACACTATGTGCGGTTCTCGGCGATCCGTGCGAAATCTTCCACCGTGAGCTGCTCCCCCCGCTCCGAGGGGTCGATCCCCGCGGCGCGCAGCGCGCTCTCGGCGGCGGCGGCCGTACCCGCCCAGGAGGCCAGGGCGGCGCGGAGGGTCTTGCGGCGCTGCGCGAAGGCGGCGTCCACGACGGCGAAGACCTCCTCGCGGGTCGCCCCGGTCGCCGGAGGCTCCCGGCGGGTCATCGCCACCAGCCCGGAGTCCACGTTGGGCACGGGCCAGAAGACCGTACGGCCGACCGGGCCGGCGCGGCGGACGTCGGCGTACCACGCGGCCTTGACCGAGGGGATCCCGTAGATCTTCGAGCCCGGCGCGGCCGCCAGCCGGTCGGCCACCTCCGACTGGACCATGATCAGGACGTTGCGCAGCGAGGGCAGGACCTCCAGCAGGTGCAGCACCACCGGCACGGAGACGTTGTAGGGCAGGTTCGCCACCAGCGCGGTCGGCCCGTCCTCCGGCAGCTCCTCCGGCAGCACGCGCATGGCGTCGGCGAGCACCACCGTGAGCCGGCCGGCCTGCTCGGGGGCGTGCTCGGCGACGGTCGCCGGGAGCTGCGCGGCGAGGACCGGGTCGATCTCCACCGCGACCACCGAGCGGACCTCCGGCAGCAGGGCCAGGGTGAGCGAGCCCAGGCCGGGGCCGACCTCGATCACCACGTCGTCGGGGCGCAGCTCCGCGGTCCGGACGATCCGGCGCACCGTGCCGGCGTCGATCACGAAGTTCTGGCCGAGTTTCTTGGTCGGGCGGATGTCCAGCCTCTGTGCAAGATTACGTATCTCCACCGGGCCCAGCAGGCTCATGCTCGATCTCCGCCCCCGGGCGCGGCGCAGGTGCGCACCCCGCCGTGCCTGCGGTCTCGTCCGCGTCCGATCACTTTCCCTCTCCCCATGCCATCCGACAAGTCTCGCGCATCGAATGCCGTGCGAAGACGCATCCTGGACACGAAAGGCTCGCCTGTGGATACCGTTGTCCCCCGGGGGACGGCCTTCGAGGGCTCATTCGAGGGCTCAAGGGACGATGATCTTTTGGGTGAGGTGGCCGTGGACCAGCCCGGCGTCGAAGGGCTCCGCATCGGCGATCCCGAGCGGATCGGGCCGTACCGCCTGCTCGGACGCCTCGGCGAGGGCGGCATGGGGACCGTCTACCTGGCGCAGGCGCCCACCGGGCGGCCGGTCGCGGTCAAGGTGGTGAAGGCGGAGTTCGCGATCGAGGAGGGGTTCGCCTCCCGGTTCCACGCGGAGGTGGAGAACGCCCGGCGGGTGGCCTCGTTCTGCACCGCCCAGGTGCTCGACAACGGCAACGCCTACGACGGCCGGCCGTACATGGTGACCGAGTACATCGCGGGCACCCCCCTGTCCCGGCAGATCTTCCAGCACGGCGCGCTCGAACCCGGCCCGCTGCACGGCGTCGCCCTCGGCGTGGCCGCCGCGCTGGCCGCGATCCACGTGGCCGGGCTGGTCCACCGCGACCTCAAACCGGCCAACGTGATCCTGTCGCTGTCCGGACCCCGGGTGATCGATTTCGGCATCGCCCGCGCGCTGGACTCCACCTCCGGCTTCACCAAGTCCGGCGAGGTGCTCGGCAGCCCCGGCTGGTGGGCTCCGGAGCAGGTACGGGGCCAGGAGATCACCCCGGCGGCCGACGTCTTCGCCTGGGGCTGCCTGGTCGCCTACGCCGGGAACGGCCGCCACCCCTACGGCCGCGGAAACATGATCACCATGGCCTCCCGGCTGCTCAACGGCCCGCCCGACCTGGGCGCGCTCCCCGCCCCGCTGAACGACCTGGCCCGGCTGGCCACCTCGATGGACCCCTATCAGCGCCCGACCGCCCAGGACCTGCTGATCGCCCTGGTCGGCGGCGGCATCGCGCTCCCGACCCCCGCGGCCTCCGTTCCGGTGGACCCTCCCACGCTGGTCGCCACCGACGCGCTGGCCGAGTCGTGGCAGGCCCCGCCCAACGTCGAGTCGGACGCCACGCTGACGCTCAGCGTCCTCGACCTCCAGGTCCCGGCCGCACCCGCGCCCGCGGAGCCCTCCACGGTCCCGGGAGCCGCCACGGGCCCCTCGGTCCCCCCGGCGCACACCGCGCCCGCCGGAGCCGCCACCGCCACGCCTCCGAAGCCCGCCACCAGGCCTTCCGCGCCTCCGGGGCCCGCCACCGCGCCTTCCGTGCCTCCGGGGCCCCCGGCGATCGCGTCTTCCGCGCCTGCTGCGGCGCCGGGATCCGCCGCGGTCTCGGGCCCCGCCTCCTTCTCCGCCTCTGCGGCGACGTCGGCGGCTCCGGCCGGACCCGCGGTACCGGTGAAGCCGCCGGCCCCGGCGGAGCCTCCCCGTCGGTCCGGCCGGACGGGGACGCCCCGGTGGCGGTGGGTGTTCGCCGGACTGGCCGTGGTGGCGGCGCTGGCCGTCACGGGGGTCGTGCTGGCGAACGCCGTCGGCGGAGGGCGGAGCCCGGTGCCGCCGCCGACCTCCACCGCGGGCGCCGACGTGGGCCGCCGGATCGCACTGGGCGCCGCCGTCGGCGGCCCGCAGCTGATCGTGCCCGTCGCGCCCTCCTGCGATCTGACCTCCTACCGGGGGACCGCCCCGGCCCGCGGGCGGTTCTGCGCGGTCCGCTGGACCCTGTTCAACACCGGCGGCGAGGAGGTCCGACTGGGCCGCGCCCCGCTCATCCTGGTGGACGACCGGGGCGCCGCGCACACCCCCGAGCCGGTCTCGTCCGCACTGCCGCCCGTCCTGGCCCCCGGCGGCAGGGCGGACGGGGTGCTCGTCTACGACCTGCCGCCGCCCCGCAAACCGCTCAGGCTCACCGGCCCCGGGATCGAGGGCGGCGAGGACGTCGAGGTGAGACTGTCTTGAGACTCCTGGCCGCCCTCGTCGCCGCGGTGGTGCTCCCCGCCGCCCCCGCCGCCCCCGCGGCCCTCGCCGTCCCCGCCCTCCCCGCGCTTCCGGCCCTTCCGGCCCTTCCGGCGCTCCCCGCCGCCGGTCACCTCCCCGCGTCCGCCTGCGCGGGAACCGGCACGGGCACGGGGGACCCCGGCGGGGACTTCGACGGCGACGGGGTCGACGACGCCGCGGTCGGCGACCCGCTGGCGGACGCCGGGGACCCGGAGGGCTCCGGGAAGGTCGAGGGCGCCGGAACCGTGCACGTGCTGTCGGGCGTGGCCGGACAGGGCGGGGAGGCGACGGTCGTCACCGCCCCCTCCCCCGCGGCGGGCGACGGCTTCGGCTGGTCGGTCCGGCTGGTCCACCTCGACGGCGACCGCTGCGCCGACCTGCTCGTCGGCGCGCCGTACACGGACGTGGCGGGGGTGCGGGACGCGGGCGCGGTCTACGCCGTGTACGGCGGGGGGAGCCGGGAGCCCGTCCGCCTGGCCGCCCCGGTCCCGGAGGCGGACGCCCACTTCGGCTGGTCCCTGGCCGGGCGCGGCCCCCTGGTCGCGGTCGGGGCGCCGCACGAGGACTCCGAGGGGGTGGCCGACTCCGGTGCGGTCTATCTGTTCGAGACGTCCGCGCTCGGCACCGCCCGGCGGCTCTCCCAGAACACCGAGGGGGTCACCGGCAACGGTGAGGCCGGGGACATGTTCGGCTGGGCCGTGGAGCTCGGCAGGCTGGGCGGGAACGCCGGGGAGCCCGACCTCGCGGTCGGCCTGCCGTACGAGAACGACGACGGGCAGGGCGTGCAGGCCGGTGAGGGGAACCTCGACTCGGGCGCGGTGACCGTCCTGTTCGACGTGCGGTCCAGGACCGGTGCGCAGCTGTCCAGGAAGTGGGACCTCCGCGAGGTCCTGGACGCCGACGCGGGTGACCGGTTCGGTTACGCCCTCGCCTACGCCGAGCAGGGCGACACGTCCTATCTCGCGGTGGGCGCCCCGCTCGGCGACGGCGGATCGGTGCGGGACTCCGGCCTGGTCCAGCTCTTCCAGGCGTCCAGCACGGCGGAGATCACGCCGGGTCCCACGCTCAGCCGGGGCGCGGAGGGCTCCCCCGGCGGCGGGTACGGCTCCGCGCTGGCGTTCGCCTCCGGCGGGGACGTACGGCTGGCCGTGGGCGTGCCGTTCGACGGACCGGATCAGCGGGGAGGCGTCCACCTGGTCCCGCCCGCCGATCCGGCCCGGTCCCGGATGGTGCCCGGGACCGAACCCGGCGGGCGCCTGGGCTGGTCGCTGGCCTCCGCCGGGAACAAGCTGGTCGCCGGCGCCCCGGACCACGGTCCCTCCGGGGCCGTGGCGCTGCTGGGCCGCAACGACGGAGCGGTCGCCCTGCTCTCCCCCGGCGCGGGCCGGATCCCGGCCGTCAGCGGCGGCGCCTCCGTCGACTTCGGCGCGGCGGCGGGCTGAGGGCTCCGGGCCGTCACCACTTGCCGAAGGCGGCCTCCCCGTTCGCGCTGACCGCGGCGGCGAGCTCGTCCGCCTCCATCCCCTTGACCTCGGCCAGGCAGCGCACGATCAGCGGGATGAGATAGGGCGCGTTCGGCTTGCCTCGGTGCGGGACGGGCGGCAGGTAGGGCGCGTCGGTCTCGACCAGGATCAGCTCCGCCGGGGCCACCGCCGCGGCCTCCCGCAGGTAGCCGGCGTTCTTGTAGGTCACCGGCCCGGAGAAGGACATGAAGTAGCCGGCCTCCGCGCACTTGCCGGCCATCTCCGCGTCGCCGGAGTAGCTGTGGAAGACCACCACGTCGGGTGCGCCCGCCTCGGCGAGCACGCGGAGCACGTCGTCATGGGCCTCCCGGTCGTGGATGACCAGGGCCTTCCCGGTCCGTTTGGCGATCTCTATGTGCGCCCGGAAGCTCGCGTGCTGGTCGTCCTTGGCGGCCCAGTCCCGGTAGTAGTCGAGCCCGGTCTCGCCGACGGCCCTGACCTGCGGCTCACCGGCGAGCTCCTCGATCTCCGCGAGGACCTCCGGGGTCGCGGCGTGCGCCTCGTTGGGGTGGATCGCCACCCCGGCGTAGACGTCGCGGTGGAGCCGGGCGACGTCGGCGTTCCACCGGGACGAGGCGAGGTCGTAGCCGACCGTGATCAGCCGGGTCACCCCGACCGCCCGCGCCTCCTCGACGATCCGCTCCACGCTCGCCTCCGCCGCCTGCGCGGCCTGGGCGACCGGGTCCCCGGAGGACGCCTGGCGGTTGCCCACCATGATGTCGAGGTGGCAGTGGCTGTCGAACACTTCACCGGTCAACGGCTCCGGCGCGGCTGGCATCGTGGTCACGCCGCCCAACCTACCGCCTGGAGATCGGCCGTCCCGCGGACGGACGGCCGCCCGGACCGTGCCGGTCCGGGCGGCCGAGAGGCGCGGCTACTCGCCGAGGCGGGCGAGCTCCTCATCGACGATCTTCGGGTCGAGCTTGCGGAACAGCGGGGTCGGCGGGGCCAGCGGGGTGCCGGGCCTGATGGGGATGGACTCCCAGCGGGCGGCGCCCTCGTAGGACCCGGTGATGACCGGGTAGCTCCGGCCGTCCTCGTCGACCTCCTTCATCTCCGGCATGCCCGACCAGACGCCGGTGCCGCCGAGCATCGCGTAGATCTTGTTGGAGGAGGTGGGCAGGAACGGGGTCAGCAGCGTCTTGGCGTCGTCGACGACCTGCAGGGCGACGTGCAGGATGGACTTGACCCGCTCGGGGTCGTCCTTGATCTTCCACGGCTCCTGCTCCGCGAGGTATCTGTTCGCGTCGCGGACGACGTCGAACGCCTCGTTGACCGCGTTCTTGAACCGGGAGCGGTTCAGCTCCGCGCCCACCGGGCCGAAGGCCGCGCGGGACCTGGCCAGCAGGGCGCGGTCGGCGTCGGTGAGGTCGCCCGCCTCCGGGACGACCCCGAAGTTCTTGGCGGCCATGGAGATCGAGCGGTTGACCAGGTTGCCCCAGGCCGCCACCAGCTCGCCGTTGTTCCGGTTGAGGAACTCCGACCAGGTGAAGTCGGTGTCCTGGTTCTCCGGCCCGGCGACCGCGATGTAGTAGCGCAGCGCGTCGGCGTCGTAGCGGGCCAGGAAGTCGCGGACGTAGATGACGACCTGGCGGGAGGAGGAGAACTTGCGCCCCTCCATGGTCAGGAACTCGCTGGAGACCACCTCGGAGGGCAGGTTCAGCGCGCCGAGCGAGCCGGCCGTGCCGCCGCGGGCGCCCTGGCCGTTGTAGCCGAGCAGCAGCGCCGGCCAGATCTCCGAGTGGAAGACGATGTTGTCCTTGCCCATGAAGTAGTAGCCGCGGGCGTCGGGGTTCTGCCACCACTGCCGCCAGGCGTCCGGGTCGCCGGAGCGGCGGGCCCACTCGATGGAGGCGCTCAGGTAGCCGATGACGGCGTCGAACCAGACGTAGAGCCGCTTGTTGGCCTGGTCGCTCCAGCCCTCCAGCGGGATCGGCACGCCCCAGTCGAGGTCGCGGGTGATCGCGCGCGGCTGCAGGTCGCCGAGGAGGTTGAGGGAGAACTTCAGCACGTTCGGCCGCCACTCGCCCTGCTTGGACTGCAGCCAGGTGCCGAGCACCTCGGCGAAGGCGGGCAGGTCGAGCATGAAGTGCTCGGTCTCCACGAAGACCGGCGTCTCGCCGTTGATCCGGCTGACCGGGTTGATCAGCTCGATCGGGTCGAGCTGGTTGCCGCAGTTGTCGCACTGGTCGCCGCGGGCCCCGTCGTAGGAGCAGATCGGGCAGGTGCCCTCGATGTAGCGGTCGGGCAGGGTGCGGCCGGTGGACGGCGAGATCGCCCCCATCGTGGTCTTGGGGAAGATGTAGCCGTTGGCGTGCAGGCCCTTGAAGATCTCCTGCGCCACCGCGTAGTGGTTGGCCGTGGTGGTCCGGGTGAACAGGTCGTAGGACAGGCCCAGGGCCGTGAGGTCCTCGGCGATCAGCCGGTTGTAGCGGTCGGCGACCTCGCGGACGCCCAGGCCCTCCTTGTCGGCCTGGACCTGGATGGGCGTGCCGTGCTCGTCGGTCCCGCTCACCATGAGGACCTTGTTGCCCGCCATCCGCTGGTAGCGGCTGAAGACGTCGGACGGCACGCCGAATCCGGAGACGTGCCCGATGTGGCGGGGGCCGTTGGCGTAGGGCCAGGCGACCGCGGTCAGGATGTGCTGGGACATGTCTCCAAGCCTAGAGCCTGTCCTGTGAATCTTCCGCCCGATTAGGCCCCGATGCCCGGACGGCGGGTCACGCCGTACCGCCGCCCGCTCGGGCCCCGGTGCCGGGGCCGCGGGTCACGCCGTACCGCGGATCCTCCATCCGAGCGGACCCCGGCGCCCCGGACGGCGGGTCACGCCGTGCCGCTGTCCGCGCCCGTCTCCACCGGGACGCCGCCGTCCGCGGTGCTCCCAGCGCTCCCGGCGCTCCCGGCGGTCCCGGCGCGCTCCCGGCTGACCGCCTCGGCGGCCTCCTCCGCGGCGGAGGCGGCCACGTCGATGGGCGTCTCCTTGGTGCGGCGGATGCCGAGGATGCTGATGAACAGCGCCGCGAAGATGGTCTGGAAGCTCATGATCAGCGCGGTGGCCGAGGGCACCACGATGCGCAGCGACTCGGACGGGATCAGCGGCCCGAAACTGCGGGTCTGCCAGTGGACCAGCGAGGCGACCAGGCCGCCCAGCCCGGCCAGGGCCAGCAGGCCGCCGGCGATCAGGCCCTTCTCCAGGCTCACGATGTCGACGAGCTTGCGCACCCGCCGGTCCTCCGGCAGGAACCCCTCCTCGGCGGCGTACACCTTGGTGAACAGGGCGAACAGCACCGCCTGGAAACCGATCACCAGCATCGCCGAGGCGCCGACGAGGGTGTCGACGTCGAAGGCGAGCTTGCCGATGTAGACCGGGCCGAAGGTCAGCAGGGTGCCCGCGACCAGGCCGAGGGTCATCATGACCAGGCCGGGGATGAAGAACAGCCAGCGCGGGCTGTAGAGCATCAGGAAGCGCAGGTGGCGCCAGCCGTCGCGCCAGGAGCGCAGGTGCGGGGGCCGGCTCCGCCCGTCCGGGGAGAGCGTGGTGGGCACCTCGCGCACGTCCAGTCCGGACAGCGTCGAGCGCACCACCATCTCGCTGGCGAACTCCATGCCGCCGGTCTGCAGGCCGAGCCTGAGGATGGAGTCGCGCCGGAAGCCGCGCAGGCCGCAGTGGAAGTCGCCGATGGCGCTGGGGAAGAACAGGCGCCCGATGAAGGAGAGCACCGGGTTGCCGAGGTAGCGGTGGAGCGGGGGCATGGCGCCCGGTGCGATCCCGCCCTTGAAGCGGTTGCCCATCACGAGGTCGGCGCCGTCGCGCAGCTGCTCGACGAACGGCATCAGCGCGGTGAAGTCGTAGGAGTCGTCGGCGTCGCCCATGATGACGTACGTCCCGCGGGCGGCGCGGATGCCGCCGATGAGGGCGTTGCCGTACCCCTTGGCGTCCACGTGCACGACCCGCGCCCCGGCGTCCCGGGCCAGCTGCTGCGAGCCGTCGGTGCTCCCGTTGTCGGCTATCAGGACTTCTCCGTCGATCCCGTGTTCCCGCATGCAGGCCAGGGCCTTGCGTACGCAGGTCTCCACGGTCTCCGCCTCGTTGAGGCACGGCATGACCACGGTCAGTTCCACGTCTCGAACCCTTCAGTCACGGCACAGGCAATCCCACCATGATGCCCTCTCGCCCGGGTGCCCGCGTCGAGTCCGTCAAACGGCTGGCATTCTGTAATGCATGGTGACCGTCGCGGATCCTCCACCTCCGACCGGTGCGCGCGCCCGTCTCCGGGCGTTCCTGCACCGCCACCGCGTGTTCGCGGTGGTGCTGGCGGCGGCCTTCGCTCTGCGCGTGGTCACCATGCTCGGGTACGGCCCGGCGCTGTGGTTCAACGACTCCTACGAGTACGTCTCCGGAGCAGTCAACCCCGACAGACCCAGTGCCCTGCGGCCGAACGGTTATTCCTTCTGGCTGCTCCTGCTGCGGCCGTTCCACAGTTTCAGCCTGGTGGCGTTCACCCAGCACCTGATGGGCCTGGCCGTCGGCGTGCTGGTGTACGCCCTGCTGCGCCGGAGGTTCGCCCTGCCGGGCTGGGGGGCGGCGCTGGCCGCGGTGCCGGTGCTCTTCGACGCCTACCAGATCCAGCTCGAACACCTGATCATGTCCGACACCATGTTCATGCTGCTGGTGGTGGGCGTCATCACGCTCGTGCTCTGGCACCGGCGGATGACCTGGCCGATGGGGGCGGTGATCGGCCTGCTGCTCGCGCTCACCGCGCTGACCCGCTCGATCGGCCTGCCCATCCTCGCCCTGGTGGTGGTCTACCTGCTGGTCAAGCGGTCCGGGTGGAAGCCGGTCGCGGCCATGGTGACCGCGTGCGCGATCCCGGTGGCCGGCTACATGGCCTGGTTCGCCTCGGCGCACGGCAACGTCGCGATGACCAACAGCGACGGCGCGATCCTCTACATGCGGACCGCGATGTTCGCCGACTGCAGCAAGATGGAGATCGACAAGCGCAGGGAGCTGGAGCTCGCGCTGCTGTGCATCAGCGACCCGCCGGACAAGCGGCTCTTCGGGCAGATGTACCTGTGGTGGGCGCGCAACGGCCAGCGCTTCCACGCCTTCGGGGTGGGCACCACCTTCACCCCCGAGATGAACAAGACCGCCGGCGACTTCGCCAAGCGGGCGATCCTCTCCCAGCCCGGCGACTACCTCGGCGTCGTCGCCCGGGACTTCTTCCGCGCCTTCCGCTGGGACCGGCCGCGCTTCCCCGACGCCAACACCTACCGGCAGTACGAGTTCCTCCCGGAGAACAAGGTGCTGCCCGCCTGGTCCTCGCCCAAGGGCAGCACCACCGACCGGGACGCGCAGATCTACGATCCCGGTCTGCCCACCGCGCAGATCGAGGGCAGGCTCCGGGTGATCGGCACCGACGTGCACGACCCGTGGGCCGCCTTCATGCAGGGCTACCAGCGCGTCGTCCGGCTGCCCGGCATCGTGCTCGGCGCACTGCTGCTGATCGGCCTGGGCGGGGTGGCGGTGCGCTGGCGCACGCTGGGCGGGCCGGTGCTGCTGCCGTGGCTGGCCGCCTTCGGGCTCATCCTGGCCCCCGCGGCGACCGCCGAGTTCGACTACCGCTACCTGCTGCCCGCGGTGCCGCTGGCCTGCCTCGCCGCGGCGATCACCCTGGCCCGGCGTCAGCCGGGCTTGATCCAGTCCCCGGTGAGCATCCGCGACGACCAGTCCTCGTACGGGATGACCTCGCCGGTCAGCACGGGATAGAGCCACCAGAGGTTGGCCAGCGCGAGCAGCGCGAACGTCCCGGTCAGCGCGGCTCCCAGCGCCCTGCGGTTGAGCGGGGAGTGCGCCGGGCCGATGACGAGTCCGGCGGCCAGGACGACGGCCAGGATCATGAA